>CAZJPS010000101.1:0-1725 GCA_964548055.1 uncultured Candidatus Peribacteria bacterium | reverse complement strand
ACTGATGACTGAGTTTTGAACATTTCTTTGTCTTTTGGTGCTTTGGTGATTGATTGCATCCATCTTCACTTCACAAAAAATAGAAATTCCTTTAACGAAGAACGAAGAACTCTCAAGTTAAACGTTTTTCGACTTCTCTCCAATTCACCACATTCCAAAACGCTTTCACATACTCCGGCCTCTTATTTTGATACTTCAAATAATACGCATGCTCCCAAATATCAAGACCGAGAATAGGAGTTCTCCCCTGCATTATCGGACTATCTTGATTAGCTGAACTTTCCACTTTCAACTTTCCACTTTCCGCTACTAGCCATGCCCAACCAGAACCAAATTGACCCACGGCAGTTTCTTCAAATTTCTTTTGGAAATCTTCAAATGATCCGAATGTGTCTTCGAGCGCCTTCAACACTTTGCCAGATGGTTTTCCCTCTGTATTTGGGCTGAGAATCGTCCAGAAAAGGCTGTGATTGTAATGCCCTCCTCCATTGTTGCGCACCGCTGAACGCTTGTCCTGGGGGATTTTTTCGAGATTTTGGAGCACTTCTTCAATCCCCTTCCCTTCGAACTCCGTTCCTTCCAGCGCTTTATTCACTTTATCGATATACGCCTGATGGTGCTTGGTATGATGAATTTCCATCGTTTTGGCATCGATATGCGGCTCTAAAGCATCGTATGAGTAGGGGAGTGCGGGGAGAGTGTACGCCATAATCAGAGGGGGGAAGCCTAACTATTATAAGACGGATAGACTCGGGAAAAATGTACGCCTCAAAAGCTCCGGATGCTATAGCCCTTATATCCCCTATCGCCGTACGATAGAGCAGATGGATATTCGTCTGCTTACATCTGAGAGCGATCAGGCAAAGTACAACGCATGGGTCCGATCGCACCCAGAGGGAACTCTGTGGCAATCCCTCGCCTGGAAAAAGTTCCAGAATGCGCTAGGAAAAGAAACGCGGATCTATGTAGTGCAAGATGATGAAAAGATCATTGCATCTGCGCTGGTGATTATTGATAGAACACAGTTTGGATTGAGTACGTGGGAGATTCCGCGAGGACCACTTTTTAGTGGAAAGTTGAAAGTGGAAAGTGAAAAGTTACTTACAAAAATAATAACTGATGCAAAAAATGAGCGTGCCCTTTGCATCTATTTCTCACCGCTTAATCAACTCTCAACTTTCAACTCTCAACTTTCCACTTTTCATACTCAACTTTCAACTCGCCACACCCATCCCGAAGCTACCCGCATTCTTGATTTGACCCTTCCGGAGGAAAAACTTCTAGAACACATGAAACCCAAAGGCCGCTATAACATTCGCTTAGCAGAAAAACATGGTGTTTGTATTCAGCAATCTCTGGACACTGCTGCCTACGCTCGCCTTTCCAAGGAAACTGCAACAAGAGATAGATTTACAACCCACAACGAAAACTACTACAAAGCCTTTCTACAAAGCCTTGAGGGCAGCTTCCTTCTGATGGCCTCTGCAGGAAAAGAGACCTCTTCTACCCCCATTGCAGGGCTTCTAGGAGTGATCTGGAACGGAAAAGGGATCTATTACTACGGTGCATCGTCTTCCGAGGCCCGTTCCCTCATGGCCCCCTACCTCCTTCAGTGGCACGCAATGAAGCATTGCCGCACTGAGCACTGCACACAATATGATTTCTTCGGTATAGTCCCAGAGGGCAGTACAGACCATCCATGGGCAGGAGTGACGGATTTTAAAG
>CAZJPS010000100.1:0-1747 GCA_964548055.1 uncultured Candidatus Peribacteria bacterium | reverse complement strand
AGTTGGCTTCAGTATGCTGCAAAATGTGTTGGTCCGAAGGGGAAATTGATCGGGTTCGATCTGCAAGATATTGCACCAGTAGAAGGAAATGTGAAGACATACACGGCGGATATCACCGATGAAGAACTGATTGAATCTTTACTTAAAAAAGAAGAAGTGACGTCCGCAGACATCGTGCTTTCTGATATTGCCCCATCTACCAGTGGTATTAAAGATGTGGATCAGTGGAGATCGATTGAGCTCACACAAGCAGTATTAAAACTTGCTAAGAAACATTTAAGATCCGGTGGAAAAGCAGTACTGAAAGTGTTTCGCGGGGCAGATTTTGATGAATTCTTGGGGGAAGTGCGTAAAGAGTGGGCCGACGTGCGCATAAGAAAAGTAGAAGCGAGCAGAGACAGAAGTAAAGAAGTGTATGTGATTGCAACAAAAGGATAGTAATAATTTTTGATTTTTGATTGAACCAAAAATTAGTAAACAGAATCAGCAATTGATGCGTACTAAAAAATAAGTGAGCCAACAGTTACATCCAAAAACGACACCAAATCCACCCCAGATTCTTTCGAAGGCTGCACGAACCGCTATACTGACTTCCATGATTGTCCTAAACAATGTAACGAAGAAGCACAAGCAACGAATTATTTTGCAAAATGTATCTTTAACGATCAATCCGGGAGAATTTGTATGCATCACGGGCCCAAGTGGGGCTGGGAAATCTACACTTCTCTCACTCCTTGTTGGAGCTCAGGATGTATCTGATGGAAGTATTTTAGTAGATAATGTGAACTTACGAACTGTCCCTGCGGGTGCGCTGCAAATTTTCCGAAGAAGGGTTGGAATTGTATTCCAAGATTACAAACTACTGCAAAATAGAACTGTAGCCGAAAACATCGCTTTCCCGCTGGAAGTATGTGGCATCCCAGATGATTTGATACAAAAACGCGTGGATGAACTTCTGTCACGAGTGAATTTAATGGACAGAGCACACTCCCTGCCTTACGAATTATCGGGCGGCGAGAAAGCACGAGTAGCCATTGCACGCGCCATTGTTCACAAGCCATTTATACTTTTGGCAGATGAACCAACAGGAAATATAGATAAGGTACAAGCTACTTCTGTGTTATCACTCTTTCAAGAAATTCACCGTGAAGGAACCACCATAATTTTTGCAACGCATGATCCTGATTCCTTACAACATATAGCTCAGCATCTCATCAGATTAGAAAAAGGGGAAATTGTGCAAGATTCTGGAATGAGTGTGTCACCGGATTCTGAACCAACAGTAAGGAACCCACGATCGATGACCGTTTCAGCAGAAGAAGAAACAGCTGCACAGAACCTACACGAAGAAACAAAAATTGATACGGTGCCAGAACCTGCATCCGATGTCTCCATAAGAGAAAAACACACCACAAAACATATCCCAAAGAAAAAACTAACTTCAGGACATCATGGATCGACAAGCAAAAAAGTGAAGATCACGTCGATTCATTCGGAGTAGAGCCCTGCGGGAAGTTTCAAACGAATAAGTTTCAAGTTACAAGAAAGTTTCAATTTTAATTTTAAGAAATAAGAAAAATATCATCTCGTTGATCGGGCTTTCATATTCGCCTGCACGCCCCCATCCCCAGCCCTTCCCCCATCCTCCTTCGCTAAAGCTACGGAGGACAAGCGGGGGAAGGGAGCTTATTTAAAAAACAAAACACACACATTCCCTCCCCCGAGGGGGAGGGTTAGGGTGGGGGAA
>CAZJPS010000099.1:0-1829 GCA_964548055.1 uncultured Candidatus Peribacteria bacterium | reverse complement strand
CTAGATCAGGGACATCGGCATCCTTGGGCGTTGCCTTCATAAGGCCAGCGTATACAAGCGCGGTAAGTCCTTGGTCGGCGTCAGACATTGCGAGTATCGGGTTTATGAAGCGAGGTGTACCTACGACACCTTCGTGCCACGAGCCTCCGTGTGCAGGGTTAGCGACCAAAAAAGACTTGTTGGTGAGGTACAGCAAACCCACCACGCTTACAAGTAACAGCGCAGAAAAGAAATAGAAAAGTGCTCGACCTGCAAAACTACGTTTAGAACGCAGGGCGCGTGAGGCGGCAATGAGCTGAGAGAAGAATGAAGAGCGTGATTGGAAGCGCATAGAGCGCGAGGGGAACTAAGCTGCTAAGAGGTAGGGCTAGTGCGACAAGAACAGTGCAAAAGAATTGAGAGCGAACAAGATGCCTAACACTATAGACGCATAAAAAAGATACTTCTCCGAGCCGCGGCGGGTATGATATGCCGCAGAGAAGTTGTCTCCTCCAAATGCGCCTCCGAGCGCCGCGCCAGTTTGCTGCATGAGTACGGCAATGACGATGGCGATCGCAAGGACTATCTCGATGAACGGCAATATGCCGTGGATGGTCATTACAACGATTCTACCATGACCATAAAATAATGCAATGCTATACTGTCCGCATGCAAGAGGGGTTAATGAAGTCAAAAAAAGAAAAAATTTTAATACTTACATTTATTTTTTTCATAACCTGTACATTTCAATGGGCTCGTTGGAGTGGTCTTAACAATTCGGATATTGGCATGTGGAATATTGAAGCAGATGCTGTTGTGCACGGAGGACCAGAAGAATTTAATTTTCTCGGCGCCTACGGCCACCCTGGCGGTCCTATACTTGAAGGAACCATATTAGCCCGTGCGATAGGTATACCGTTTGAATATGACCAGGCGATTATTGTCTGTATTTCAGTACTTGTTGGATTGGCTACTGTAGCTGCCTGTGTACTTTGTTTTTTACTACGCGCAAATATGTATTGGTGTGCGGGAGTGGTAAGTATAGTATCCCTCAATTGGTTGTATCAATTTGCAACACCCCCATCTACAGTTGCCTCAGCATTCTTTGTTGTTCTGCTATTAGTGGTACTCTACCTCTACGAACATCGAGAAACTCCTGCTTTACAAGCGGGGCTGCTGTTAGGAGGTTCCGCGGGAGCCTGCATAGCTACAAGAACTGATATTGGTGTATTTGGCTTCTCAATATTTTTAATATTCCTTTTACTAGTGAAACGTTTGTCACTGCGTGGCGCAGTAATCGCGATAGTGACTACTACAGGAGTGTTTGTTCTTCTAGATCCATTTATGTGGTTCATGCCTCTAGAACATATAGGGGATTTAATATACAAAGTGACGTATCACTATGCAGATATTGCCCAAGCGCATGTGACGATTACATCCCTACTGCATATCGCAACTCTTTCTCTAATGAGTATCGCCTTGTGCATTTACTTTTTATTCGCTAAGCGAAAAGAACCTCTGCCACGACCTTTTGTGTTTGTTCTTTTGGGAATGAGTGTGGTATGGGTTAGTATTTTTCTCACAGCGCATTCACAAGCAGAGCGGTATTTTTTGCCAATACTTTTTGCTTGGGAGGTGCTCCTTCCTCTATTGATGCTCTCTTTTGTCGATCAGTTTTTTTCTACATCTTCTTTTAAAATTCGGCATACATATAGTGTCGGTATAGTCCTTGTGGTGGTATTGTATGAGCTCATCTTTCTCCTTGTTGATCTATTTCGCTTCATATGAGTAAGCAAAAAACCATCGTCGTTTTGCCTGCTTATAACGCAGCTTCAACCTTGCAAAAAACA
>CAZJPS010000098.1:741-1916 GCA_964548055.1 uncultured Candidatus Peribacteria bacterium | reverse complement strand
GCCTATGTCAAGAACGATAAAGGCTATAATGATTGGGTAAGTGCTGTGAGGAGTACAGGAGAAATGAGTGAAGATGTTCCTTCGACTTCTGCTGCCAGCGTGTCGCCGCGCCCGGCAGCCCGGAGCAACTATGAAACGCCAGAGGAGCGGCAGGCTCGACAGGTCTACATTGTGCGGCAGTCTAGTATTACTGCTGCGCTTGGTACGCTTTCTATTGGGCAAAAAGCCCCCTTGAATCCGCAGGAAGTTATCGCTGTAGCCAAGATTTATGAAAGCTACGTGTTTAATGGTCCGGATTCTTTGGCTGCTACTGATGCTCTTCCTCCAGAAGTAGAGTGAAAGTTCCGCGGCAATTTCAGCTTGCTGGCATCAAATGGACTGTAAGAGAAAACAACCATTTGATTAACATGGGTGAATGCCACAGCCAGCGTGGCATCATCTACCTCAAGCCTGATCCGAATTACAATGAAGTGGTTCGGGAGCAAACATTCTGTCATGAGCTAGTTCACGCTATCCTATTTACGATGGGTGATGCTGGTCCACATGATGAAAAGTTTGTGGATGGTTTTGCAGCGTTACTCCACCAATATATGAATACTGCACGATGAATGCGTTGATCGATGGAGACAGACAAAAGAAAAAAGGCCGTAATCAATATACTGCAGCTTGTTATGTAACAGACACACATAAAAAATGCTCTTTGTGTGCTCTTATTAAAGAGCACTCAGAATTTCATAGAGATTCCAAAAATTTATATGGGAGAGGATTAGCCTACTATTGTAAATCTTGTGCTAATCGAAAATCTAGGGAAAATCACGCTAAAAGAGTATTACAAAACGATACAGAATATAAACGAACAAAACGAGATTCTTATTACAAGAATAAACATGGAATCACTTTGGACGATTTTGAAAATCGACTAAAAATCCAGCAAAATCTATGTGCTATTTGTAAAGTAAGTTTATCTTCTGCTGGCACTCATACACACCTCGACCATGACCACGATACAAACGAATTGCGGGGCATTCTCTGCACTAATTGCAATCGAGGACTCGGTCACTTTAAAGATAGTGAAAGTAATTTAATGGCAGCAATTAAATATTTGCAAGCCCATAAGAGCGATGGAAGCTCCAAGGAGGGCCGTTGTCTATGAGTTATCCACTTATAGACGGTTA
>CAZJPS010000098.1:0-731 GCA_964548055.1 uncultured Candidatus Peribacteria bacterium | reverse complement strand
CGATGTGCGGCCAGCGCAAACGAAGATCCCGTAGACATTGCGTTAGAACGCACAGACGCATTACTAGAACGTATCCTGTACGAAGTCAATGGTGGTCCGTTTGAAATTTGGTTGACAGGAGAAAACAATTTCAGGAAGGAACTCAATCCACAATATAAAGCAAATCGCAAAGACATGGTTAAGCCCCAGTGGCTTGAGCAGGTCAGACAGCATATGGTTGTGGGCTGGAACGCACGGATTACCGACGGAAATGAAGCAGACGATGAGTTGGGTATTAGTCAGTCTACCGGAAATGGCGACACGATTATCTGCACAATTGACAAGGATCTACTACAGGTTCCCGGAGAGCATTATAATTTCGTTACTGGCGTACGCAGGACTATTAGTCCGCTGGATGGACTCCGTAATTTCTACTTCCAGTTAATCATGGGAGATAATTCGGATAACATTCTTGGTTACGATTATAAAGCACGCACCAAAGTTCCGAAGTTCCTAGAACCTAAAATTCAATACCTTATGGCGTTGGATAAAGAACGCGAAATGTATGAGTTTGTAGCAGATATGTATTTTCAGAGTTCCGGTATGACAGACAATTGGCAAGAGCGTATTCATATGAATGCTCATTGCTTATACATTTGGAGGCGACCCAACGACAAATGGCGAGAACCAGACGAAAACGAGATCCCACTTTCAAAAGTGGATTAGAGAAAAAGGTATGGGCAGAACTGCCC
>CAZJPS010000097.1:0-2010 GCA_964548055.1 uncultured Candidatus Peribacteria bacterium | reverse complement strand
AAGGATGCCATAGATACCGAAAATACGCCTACGCCAACACCAAAAAAATAATGACATACTATCTCTGCCGTCCGTAAGGGCGGCGGAGAAGTTGTGGGTGCACATTTCTTTGCCCCTTCAAAAGCTACTCATCCATTGCATCCACTGCCTCGTACACTTGCTTAGATATTTCGGCAATGGAAGCAGCTTCATCTTTTATGCTAGTTCCATCTGTCATCACGCACAAAACATACGGCGTAGACCGATGGTACACAATACCGCAATCGTGCAGCTGAGCCTCCCCTTCCACTTCATAATATCCAAATTTGTGAGCAACCCGTACTGTTGATGGAACACCAGCAACAAGCCCTTCTTTGTATGTACTCTTTGTAAGCAGCTCTAGGGCAAATTGTGAAAGCTCATCAGATAAATAGGCTGTGTTATACAGAACTGTAAAAAGGTTGGAGTACGTGAGCATGGAAAGTTTATCCATTTTTCCGCTCATCATATTTATCATTCCCAAATCTAAAAACGTATTGGAATTTACTGGCTGCGGATCTGCATTTATTTTTTCTATCAACATGTTTGCGGCATCATTATCAGAATACACAATCATTCTGCGAAGAAGCTCGCGTATGGTATACGAAGTTCCCGGCTTTAAGGCATCATCAGATGTATCAACATTGCTGATAGGAGGCAAAGTAGCAGGTGATAATAGCTGGGTATCCAAAAGGCTGGAATCTCCATCTGCTGCTTGCAAAATCGCTAACATCACAGGAACTTTTAAAAGGCTAGCCGTATGAAAGTCATCATATTCTTGTATGCCAAAACGGGGTCCATTTTTGAGATCGCGGAAAAAAATAGACATGTGTATTACCTTTCCATTCGCTTGTAAGAATGCAATTTTTTGCATCAACGCATCCCGCAAAGGTTGGTAC
Organism: uncultured Candidatus Peribacteria bacterium; assembly: GCA_964548055.1. Taxonomy (GTDB): domain Bacteria; phylum Patescibacteriota; class Gracilibacteria; order Peribacterales; family Peribacteraceae; genus CAZJPS01. The sequence continues at coordinate 1,093 of CAZJPS010000097.1, read as the reverse complement.
TGCCATTCACTTCTATCACTATTTAAAATAATCGAAGCATTGCACAGAGAATTTTTATTCAGCAAATCATAGTTTTCATGGCAAGAAGTAACTACTCTCCACATGCCTTGTCCAACAAAAAAACAGAGTGCTCCTAAAAAAAACATCACGACATACACATGAAAACGAGATAACGTCTGCATGTGTGTTCGGAAAAAAGTCACAGGATGAGGATGCACCCATTTAAAGGTGATGGCAAGAAAACAGTACTGCACCTACAATCCCCTTTGTTTATTTTACCTTGTGAAAAGCCCACTCTTCTACGAAAATAACGTCCTTTCACCCCTTCCTTTCTTTTCTCCCTCCCTATTTATGTTTACTCGTTCTCTTACGCTCATGGCTGTGGGCGCCATGATGCTCCCTTCTGTTGCTCTGGGTGCAGAATTCGATGCTGCAGAAATGGGCAGCATGACAATCGATGCAAATGTGTCCCACACTATCACTCCTGATTCCATCGCTCTGAATGTAAACTGCAGCTCTACAGTTTCTTTGCAGCTTCCAGAACTGCGAAAGAATTTTCAGCAAATGATCAGCGAAATCCGTACAGGCGTTGGAACCAATGGAACAGTGCGCCGCAATGGCACTGCATCGTATTATCCAGGCTATGATCCAAGCGGCCAAACACTTTCTACGCCAATTTTTTCCGGCAACTTCGCGCTGCGCATTGTGAACATTAAGCCAGAAGGAGCTACTGCAATTTCAAACTTAATAGAAGATAAAGGCTGCACAGCCACATGGGATGCTCGCATTCGGTACAGTGGCAAGTATGCAAAGGAATTGAAAGATGAATTGTTTGAGCAAATCAATGATAAAAAAGAATTTATGGAAAACTTACTCGGCAAGAAACTGACAAAAGTAAGTACGGTCACGCTGAGCACCAGCTTAGATGCAGGGTACGCAGGCAGCCCGTACGGAATGGGATACGGAACAACAAGCAACTACGATCCCGATAGCAATACGGTAGAAGCAATTACAAGCCTTTCTATCACCTACGATTTTGGAACGGGTGTTGCAAAGTAAATAGTTGAAGACCAAAAAGAGGAGGCTATGAACC
>CAZJPS010000096.1:0-2055 GCA_964548055.1 uncultured Candidatus Peribacteria bacterium | reverse complement strand
CTTGTCCTCCGTAGCTTTCGCGAAGGAGGATGGGGGAAGGGCCGGGGATGGGGGCCGGTACAGGTATGACATCATCCCGCGCACCTGTGGGATACTATTTCAAAAAACCTTTGTCCCCTTTATCACCGTTACCGGCTTTGTCCCCTTTTCAAAAAAGAGTCATCTGCGCCTTCTCCTCCTTCACGGGCACCGGAGCCGGCGTGTCATCATGCAAGAATGCCTTCTGACCATAAGGCGACTTAGCGATATTCTCGAGCCTATTGAGAAGCGACATAAATTCTAACTCTCTCAGAGCTGCTTTTGCCGGTGCAATGGGGAGATTCTTGATCGCGATATCTTCCAATCTGCGCTTAAGAGGAAGGCACACTAATCTAGCCATTCGTTCGCAGAAGAATGCCTGGTCTCTGTCTTTTATCAGCTTCTCTCGTACCCCTTCTTTGATTTCTGGTAGATGCTCATACACACCTTCTAACGTATCGTATTTTTGGAGCAATCCTGCTGCCGTTTTGGGTCCAATTCCTCGTACACCAGGAAGATTATCGGAGGAGTCTCCGCAGAGCCCTTTATACGACGCAACTTGATCAGGCCGGATACCGTACTTTGCTACAATTTCTGTAGGACCCAAATATTCCGGCTGCTGATATCCTTTATGAGGAATTGAAACGCGAATGTTTTCGGTAGCCAGCTGAAATGCATCACGGTCGCCTGTCACAATTGTCACGCGCTTTCCCTGTTTTTCAGCTTCCTTTGCGTACGCACAGAGGAGGTCATCCGCTTCAAATCCTGGATCGGATTCATGAGCAATTCCAAAGGCATCAATCAGCTGCAAAATTCGTGGAATTTGTACGTAAAAATCATCCGGCGTTTCGGCTCTTCCTTCCTTATACGTCGCATTTTCCTTATGCCGAAACGTGTCTTCTCCTTCATCAAAACAGAACAGGAGATAATCCGGTTCCTCCGTTTTAAGCATCGAAATGAGCATAGAAGCGACCCCGTAGATAGCATTCGTCAGCTCTCCATTGGAAGTTTTCAGCGTCTTTGGGATCGCAAAATATGCGCGGTACATGAGGTGGTGGCCATCGACGAGGACGACGTGTTCTATGAGACCATTGTAGCGGATAGGGCTAGGGACTGGGGATTAGGAATTCATATTTCCTAGCCCCTAGACCCTGGTTTCTAGTCCCCATCAAAACAAAATATTTATATAGTAAGTCAAGATTCTGTCTCTTCCTCAACAACGACTTTTCCGCTATACTAAGAGGATTTAAACACACTCCATGTCTTCCCCTTCTCTGAACCCAAAATCATCCGGCTTCGCATTCTTGGATCAGAAAGTTCAGTATAAAACAGCTCTGCAAGAAAAGCTCCAGTGGCCACGGGAAGCACGCAGACCTATGGTGTGTTTGCCAGCCGGAATGACGGAGGAATTGGGAGGTGAATTGCTGCAAGCTTTACTGCCTGGCCTCTTTACATTACAGACAGAAGTACTGGTTCTAGGAAAAGGCTCTGCTACGTACGGCGCTCTCTTTACGAAGCTCGCCAAAGAACAGAAGCACCGGCTCGCCATCGTTCCAGAAAAACCTGAGGATATGCAGGCCATGTATGCCGCCTGCGATATGGCCTTGTTCCTCAGTGATGCCATTCCACAAAAAGAGCTCACACTCTGCCTGAAATACGGCGTAGTCCCCATCTGCCTTCCATCTTCTCTCCTCGATGATTACAACCCAGTGCAGGAAACCGGGAATGCCTTCGTGTACGAACAGCCGACCATGTGGAGCTGCTTCGCCGCCCTCGTGCGCGCTGTAGAAACCTACAAGTTCCCCTTCGATTGGAAGACGATCCAGAAGCACTGCTTGGAATCTGTGCGCGACAAATAAAAGAAGTAAAAAAATCCGATGACATCTATCCAAGGTTCGCTTGAACCTTTTTTTAGGCATTAGCTGTTGTTGTGGAAGCCAAAAATTGATATTCTCCGCACGTTCCGGGTCAGTAGCTCAGTCTGGTAGAGCAGTTGCCTCTTAAGCAATTGGCCGTGGGTTCAAATCCCACCTGACC
>CAZJPS010000095.1:0-2122 GCA_964548055.1 uncultured Candidatus Peribacteria bacterium | reverse complement strand
ATTCTACAGCGAACCATTGCATACTGCTGGTGGCAGAAGACGGGGATTACCCTTTTAATAAAAACCTTTATCACCTTTACAACCTTTGTGGCCTTTGTCCCCTTTCATCGCCTTTATCACCTTTGTCCACTACAATGTCTGGGTGCTCCGATATCTCCACGCTCTCTCGTCATTCTTCTTCTACACCTTGGGGGTGTCGTTCTTTGTTGCATATTTGCTGTTTCGCAGCGGTATCTGGCCAGTGGCATCTGCGCTCTGGTTACAAGTGGCGGATCTTCCATTTGCTCTGTGCGCGATTCTCTACGGAGGCCTCAGTTTTTATTTGAGCTTGCGTCCGGAAGGGGGATCGAAGGCGCTGGCGTGGGGAGTGGCTCTTCCCTTGGCCCTCGTCTTTTGTTTTCTCGTGGTTCTGAATTTTTGGGGAGCGTGGCCGTTTGTTTCTGAAGTCCATTTATGAATCCTCAAAACCAAATGCCACGCGAAGCTCCTCAAGATCCACCTGAGGAAGAAGGAGGAGACATTGTGGATCAAATGCGAAGGAAGGCGTTGAGTATGTTGCCCGAAGAGATTCAGAAAGCGATCCCGGCGTATCAAAGAGAATTACGCCAGAACGAAAGCGGGGCGAATACTGCGCAGGTGCAGCGCCGTCAGCAGATAATGCAAGAAATGTTCACTCGCTTTCCCAGTACCGAACATTTTGCAACCGTGGCCGCCTTCACGTTGTACCCACAAGATTTGGAGCAGTATGCTCAAAGTGAGAATCTTAGTATTGCATCGCGTGCTTTAAGGGCACTCGAAATGCATATGGAATACAACCCCATCAACGCATTTCTTTTAACGAGCATCATTGTTCCCTACGGACGCGGAGCACGTGCAATGTTGGAGCGGCCGCTTGCTTCAGAGGAATTAAAAACAGCTCATCTACGAGCCATTCGTGGGCTGATGGTGGCTGGACGATTATGTATTTTTTCGCGCGAGTTTGATGATGATCAATTTCTACAAAGCCAAAGAAATAATTCTCTGTACGGAGAAATTCTGACTATCTTAGAACGCACGATGCGCGGAGAAATTCCTCCTCGCGCATCTGCAGCAGCTCTCACAAAACAAAGTGAGCAGTTCCGTGATTCCGTGCCTTTGTATCACACCATGATCCAAGATGCTGCCAGTAATGCCCTCAAGGATCTACATGAAACAAGGCAGCTGATACGGCCGTTAATTGCATAACGTAGGGATAAAAGGGATGAAAGAGATTGAAGGGAAATAAATAAAGCCAGCCGCTTTTTTGTCGTTATCCCTTCACTCCCTTTATTCTCTTCTTTCCCTTCAATCCCTTTTTAATATTCCACTTTCGAATCCTTCACTCCAAGCTCCGCATTCACTTTTCGTGCGAGCACAAATAAATAGTCACTGAGGCGATTGAGGAAAACGAGTGCATGAGTATTGATATCTTCGATGGATCCCAGCTGCACCACCTTCCGCTCCGCTCTGCGGCATACAGTGCGAGCCAAATGTAGATGTGCACTGGGCGCAGATCCTCCGGGAAGAATAAAACTAGTTTGAGGAGGTAGGGATGATTCAATGTCATTCACCCATGTTTCCAACTGCGTAATATGCTCGATGTCCATGCGCTTTACCTTTTCTTTCGTTTCCATTGGTGTTGCTAAATCTGCACCCAATCGAAAAAGGAGATGCTGAAGAGCAATCAGTTTCTCTTTGGCACTTGGAGGCAACTCTGTATCCACAATCACCATCCCCAATACCGCATTCAATTCGTCCACGGTTCCATATGCTTCAATTCGGGCGTTGTGCTTTGGCACACGCTTGCCACCAAAGAGACCCGTTGTTCCTTTGTCGCCGGTTTTGGTGACGATGGACATGGGGGTAGTGTACTAGAAAAGAAGAAACCGAAGGAACCGACGAAACCGAAGAAACCAAAGAAAAATCCCATACCGTAGAGCGGGTATGCCACCCGCGGGTACGCGCAATGATGTCATACTTGTTTCGCCCCCATCCCCGGCCCTTCCCCCATCCTTCGACAAGCTCAGGACAAACAGGGAAGGGAGATTGTTTAAAAAAACAAAACACACACATTCCCTCCCCCGAGGGGGAGGGTTAGGGTGGG
>CAZJPS010000094.1:0-2162 GCA_964548055.1 uncultured Candidatus Peribacteria bacterium | reverse complement strand
AACCTTCGAATGGCGGCTCCAAAGGCCGCTGCCTTACCACTTGGCGACTCCCCAATAAGTACAAGCAGAATATCAGAAGTTACTGGTTTACCCAATTTCAGCGTAGACGGCTAAAATCCACCATACAATTTTAAGGAATATGTTTGTGTACAATACCTTCATATGCGTAGAGAAATCCATAACCCTCTGCTCACCGCATCACTTCAGGATTTTAAGGATGTGTTAGATTGCTTACAAAGCATACATTCTGAAGGAGAACAACAGTATCTTCTTCAATTATTAGAAGATACTTCTAGAGAGATTGCATTTCAGCTCGGTCGGCCGTCTACATCATCCGCAGATCTACTTCGGACTATTGATAATCTTTTTGGTGATGCCATTGTTATATTAAAACACACGACGAACGATCGAGCACAAACAATCGCACAAAATATTGCTGAAAGAGCTAAACAGCTTTTTACTGATTAATGGTCTCTCTTTTTAGGAGATCAGCAGATTGTAGGCAAAAAACACAAATTGATCACAAAAATATTGGTCGGGATGCATGCAATACTCATTATTCTTATAACAAACGCCTGTGGAATGCACCAAGCTTTCCTTTTACGCATTGTTGAACGTAGCGCAAACCTCACTTCTGCACTTGACAAAATTCAAGAATAAACTTATTATGCAACCTTTTTATAAAATTGTCTGTATCCCCATTTCTTCTATGTTTTCCTTCTCTATACGCCGTTTACTCTCAATAGTTGCTGTTGCAGCGACAATTGCGCCACTTCCAGTAAGCTCACTATTTACGCAAAATATGGGTTTTTACGCAGGTAGTTCAATCGCATTTGCTTCAGGAGAGGTATTTAATGCATCTCAGCAGAAAGCTTGCCCATTTGGCCCAGCGGGAACACATATTACTGACTGGAATCAAACAAGGCAGCTTGTAGAACAAGGCCTTATTACTGTGAGTGCGACCAGAGCAGGTGCAACTGTTACGAACACCACTTCCTGCCATATAGAAAATCAAGCCGGGTTTTTATATCGCGTGCAAAAAGTTTTCTTCCCACTTGGACACGCTGAGCACTACACGAACCAAAAACTTGTGTATAAAGTTGGCCCTCTTGGAGTTGCTCCCGGTTGGCAAATTAACCTTCCAGGTTACAGCGGAGAAAACTGTGCCTATCAAATTGACCTCTCTGTTGGTGAGTATGAAAGGGGTCCAGATATTGTTGGTGTAGACGAAACAGGCACCATGCCATTGTGTCCATTGCCTGCAACCAATAATTCTGTGTGCTCAAATGTACAAGTACCGTCTGTTCTCTCAGCGGGAGCGCAGTTTACGGCTACGTTCAACATTACGAATACGGGTACAAAAACGTGGATTGCTGGCTCCGGGCTTAATCGCCACATGCTTATGTCTGCAAACCCTGTAGACAATCAAACATGGGGAACTTCTCGCATCAGCCTTCCTGCAAATGTATCACCCGGGCAATCAGTTTCAGTGTTTGGATATCTCACCGCTCCCTGGAACCCAGGGACATATACACTTGAGTTCCAAATGGGCGAAGAGGGAGTGGAGCGCTTTGGATCGAATTGTTCTAGAAGTATCACGGTGCAATCTTCAAATAATTATTACCCAAATGACTACAACGATAGAAGCAGCTCCATTTGCGATATCATTAGTTTCCCAACGTACGTGCGAAGCCGTGAAAACTACAGCATGGAGTTCCGTGTAACGAACAATAGTTCACGAACATGGTACCGCGATAACTTTGATTTCCGTCCTTACGATTCGAACGACAATCACAGGCTTAATTTGCGCCGAATGGAACTTCCATACGACGTTCGTCCTGGTCAAAGCGTTGTACTTTCTGGTATTGCAACTGCACCAAATTATTCCGGATACTACCCATTTGAATATCAGCTTGCGGAGAATGGAAACAGATTTGGAGGAATTTGTTCAGGAAACATTTCAGTAACCACGACACAGACGAACCATGCATATACGAACACTTCCATCTATGGTGATAACAATCGCGTGAATGTATCGAATGTTCAGTCTAATTCGAACTATGAATATATAACTTCTAACCAGGATTACGGATACAACCAGAGAATTCTTCCGCAAACTGGTGTGGAAGACTTTACAGCTGCACTTGAAAACACATCTGTGT
>CAZJPS010000093.1:0-2279 GCA_964548055.1 uncultured Candidatus Peribacteria bacterium | reverse complement strand
GTATTTCTGCCGAATGTTGTCTGTGGAGAGTGATTGCATGCGGAGGGGTAGTGTATAGGAGGATTGTTTTTCTTGCGAAGAGGTTTTTTGACCACTGCATTCTATGTCCTCTTGAGTCCTTCCAAAGGATGGCTATGATTTTCTACTATGCCAATTCAGTATTATCAATCCACGGTTGAGCTTTATGAACCCGACGCGAAGAAAGTTCCTGTTGTGTTTCATGGAGGAAAACCTGTCCGTATGGATATTGATGAAGTAATAGATGCAGCGTCTGATTATGTTTTTCGACGGAACATCCAATGTATAGAAATTGTAAAAAAACGTCTTGAAGCGGCTCTTTTTGAATTTAATACAAAAATAAAAATACACACAGAATTGTATGCATTAAAATTAGATCCTTCCATTGCTATCCGCAAATTAGATTATCATATTGAAAATACGTGCAATAGATTTTTTGGAGCAACGGATGAAGGCGTAAAAAACGCTTTATGGCACGCGAATCTTGGTGATCCACGAAAGCCTATTCTTCTTTCTGTAGGTATTACTGGAAATGGAAATCATCGTGATGATTATGGTGAAGTTCGTATAAGTGATACTGGCCCAGGTTTTAATCTTGATACCGTTAACAACGTTTTTGTTGAAAATCTTGAAAACAATAGAGAGGGTGGTTTAGGAGTGACTGGCTACATGCAAAGATTAGAACATGTCCAAAATACAGATCGCAGCCTTATTCCACCGGGACCTTATACACATACTATTACTATGACGCATAGGCTCTTTCGAGACCTTTTTGATGGAAGAAATGAGCAATCGGGTACCTAGTAGAAAAGCGGCTTTTCTGCTATAATTAAAGCAAAGAAACACACATTCTATGATGATCATGTCCTTCATACAGGCAGTGCGCCGCAACTGGCAGATCCTCACGTTTGTCGCCGTCGTACTCACTTTTGTGTTATCACTGGGTGCAGGATTTTACTGGAGGGGCAAAACACTGATGGAAGTGCATCTCAAAAATAAGCTTCGTGATACCGCAGCAGTCGCCGCACTGCAGTTTAACGCTGAGGAGGTCTCTCGTATTCATGGGCGCGAGTCTATGACGGATCCAGTATTTGCAGATATTGTGTGGAGGCTCCGTGCACTCCGTGAGCGAACTGAAAGTATTCAGTATGCATATCTGCTGCGCAAAACAACCGATCCTCATACAGTGGAATTTGTTGCAGATGCGGATTCATTGGCCACTCCTGCAGAGCTGGATGCAAATCACAATGGAGTATTTGAAGCGTATGAAGAAGCTTCGTACCCGGGTGATGCGTATGATGTTTCTGATATTCCTGCTCTGTGGGGTCCTGCATTTTTGCAGCCCAGTGTGGACGATGAAATAACAGTAGATCAATGGGGTCAGCTCATATCGGGGTATGCACCCATTGTAGATAGCAGTGGGAAAACAGTGGCGGTGCTTGGCATCGATATGGATGCTGCTGATTTTCATCAGCTTACCCAGAGCATTTTTTCTCCCATTGTGTTTTTGCTCCTATTCATTACATCTTTGTTATTTGCAGGATACGTATTCATGTATTTGTGGACTCGTCGGCTAGAGAATTTGCAGCACATCGATACCGAACGCTCTGGAGTAATGCTTCTCACTTCGCATCAGTTGGGAACACCTCTCACTATTTTTCAATGGGCCGTGGAAGGTTTAAAAGATAGTGCCAAGCAAAAAACACTCGAGCAAGATTTGCCGCATCATCTGGAAAATATGCAGGTAGGTATACAGCGTTTGCATGATGTGCTTGATGAATTACAGAGGGCATCGAAGGCAGAAAAAGGGCTTTTGGAGTACAAGCGTGAACATGTTGTTTTTAGTGATCTTATTCAGGAAGTTGTACATCAAATGACAGACGAAAGCGCGCGATTCGGAATCAATGTACATACAAATCTAGATACATCCATTCAGTTAACATTAGATCGTACGCTCATCGCTGAAGTGTTACGCGAGCTCATTCACAATGCTTTTATCTATTCTCATTCGGGAGGAAATGTATCTATCATACTAAAAAAGGTACGAGATGCCGCAGTGGTGGAAGTGCGCGATGAAGGTATTGGAATTCCGCTGAAGGATACGCAGCGTATTTTTGGCAAATTTGTGCGGGCATCCAATGCGTATACATCTTCTCCCAATGGGAATGGTCTCGGCTTGTTTACCGCTAAAGCTATTGTGCATAAAGCCGGTGGAAAAATGTGGATAAAAAGCAAGGAGCAAAGTGGAACTAGTGTATTTT
>CAZJPS010000092.1:0-2309 GCA_964548055.1 uncultured Candidatus Peribacteria bacterium | reverse complement strand
TCATTCATCACTACTTGATTCACGAACTCGGTATCGTGGCTTACGAGGATCATGCCGCCTTCGTATTCGTTGAGGGCTTCTGCAATCACGGGAATATGACGGAAATTGATGTGGTTTGTGGGTTCATCCAGGATCAGTAATGTCGGCTTTTGCAACGTAAAGCGCGCAAAGCAGAGCAGACCTTTTTGGCCTTCCGAAAGGGCTCCTACTTTTGTTTGTACCTTATCGCCCGGAAGCATGAAGCGTGCAGCCGTTGCATAAATATCTTGCTGCTTGGGCATCTCCATTTCCGCTGCCAAAATTTCGTACACGGTTTTATCGGTATCTAATCCAGAAAAATCTTGGCGGTAGTACCCAATTTTCACTCCAGGCGTAATGATAGCACCCTTCTCTTTGCCAGAAGCCAAGGCTTCCAAAAGCGTACTTTTACCGATGCCATTGGGACCCACGATGAGCAATCTGTGCCTTTTGCGGATTGTTACCTCCACTTTCTTTTTTGTAGGCTTATGATCCTTCATGATGGTCACAGAACTAATTTCTACTAATGGTTTTGTAAATTCCGTAATACTGATGGTGAATGGAGGAATTGTTTTATCTTCCTGCCTTACATCCACTTTATTCTCTTCCGCTTCTTCCACTGCATCGCGCATTTTGCTGGCCAGCTTGCGCATTTTTCCCCCTTTATGAGAGAAGAAGTTGATCTTATCCTTTTGATCCTGAATCTCTTTTTCCATTCTCGCATTCTGGCGCTGCTCACGTTCAATCTGTTCCTGAATTTTTTCCAGCACGTCGTAGTAGTCGCCTACGTACTGATCCACTTTGTGCAAATGTGCATCTAAATACAGCACTCCCTGCGTAAAGCAGTTGAGGAAGTTTGCATCATGGGAGATGACGATGCAGGTCTTATCGTACTCAATGAGGAATTGCGTGAGATGATCAATCCCTTGGCTATCCAAGTTATTGGTTGGCTCATCCAGAAGCAAAATATCTGGCTCTTGTATGAGAGCAAAAGCAAGCAATAACCGTGCTTTTTGGCCCCCGGAAAATTGCTTCAGCTTTTTATCGAATGCAGTGGTGAGATGCACTGCATCCAGCACGCGCTTCATATGTTTTTCTAGATCATATTTTTTCTCACTGAAAGCAGAAGCAAAATATTCTTCCACTGTTTTTTCTAAATCACTATGAGGAATCACCTGTTTAGCAATGCCAATCGTCACTCCTTTTTTTATATGAATCTCTCCTTCCTGCGGCTTTAAATCCTTTGTAATCAATTTAAAAATCGTACTTTTGCCAGCCCCGTTTTGCCCCATGATGGTGAGCTTGGCATTCTCGCGTACCGAAAAACTGGCAGCCTCTAGAATGGGCTTACGGTGATCATAATGAAATACGACATCTTGGAACCGGAGGATAACGTCGCCGTGGTCCATGAAAGGAAAAAGGAAGGGACGCGGGAGTATAGGGTTAGGGATGGGGTTAGGGCTAGGGTTTTTTCGTATTTCTAGCCTAAATATTGAGATATGAAGCGAGTCTATGAAAGCTTCATTCCTAAGTACTTTTTCCTCTCAGAAGGAGAAAATTTCTCTATGGCATACCGCAGCATCGTCCTCGGCATATGGTGCGCATGTTTCTGCAAAAACGTTTCCAGAATCGTGCGATCTTTCTTCCCCATTTCCCGAAGCATCCATCCGACTGCCTTATGAATCAGATCGTGCTGATGATGCAGCAAGATTTCTGCAATGCGAACTGTCTCTTTATACTTTCCAGCTTTGATAAATGCGTACGTAGAGACCATAGCAATGCGCTGCTTCCAGAGATCTTTTGTGTTCGCAAAGTCATCCAAAATTGATGTGTCTTTTTGCGAAAGAAGATGTGTTCCCAAAATGTGAGCCGCTGAACTATCCACCAGATCCCAATTGTTCACACCTTTAAGATGAGACAGATAAAAGTCGACTGTTTCCTGTTTCACTTCATTATTCCCCTTTTGATATCGGTCGACGAGAATCAGTAAGCCAGTGAGACGCATTTCGTGGATGGGATCATTCAGAAGTTTTTCAATTTCTTTGAGAGGAAGACCACAAAACTTTTTTGCGATGATGCGCTGCTGTGGAACTGTCACACCTATAAATACATCTCCTTCTCCGTATTGGCCCTTTCCTGTCTTAAAGAAGCTGGGAAAGAAGGCGGCTTTTTCTTTGTTGGATGCTAAGTGCAATGATTTTTTGAGGTCGTAAGATGTCATAGCAGTAGCAGTATAGAGGAAGTATTTCTCGTATTCCCCCACCCTAACCCTCCCCCTCGGGGGAGGGAAT
>CAZJPS010000091.1:0-2484 GCA_964548055.1 uncultured Candidatus Peribacteria bacterium | reverse complement strand
GGACAAGCGGGGGAAGGGAGATTTTTAAAACAAAACACACACATTCCCTCCCCCGCGGGGGAGGGTTAGGGTGGGGGAATACTCGTGATGCTTTCTCCTGTATAAAATTTCTACAATTTCTTTCGTATACCACACCTTATATATACACATGAAGGAAAGATTTCATTTCTGTTTCTCAAACAGAGCATGGCGGCACATCTCCATGTCACCAGAGTGGCTCTCAATTAATTGCAATGACAAATATACCAAACAAAAACGTTCACAATCTGTATTCAGTGTATTTTTTGCGTAAAAAAGATCGATCACATTTTTTGATACATGACTCTTTGAAGCCAAAGAATCAGAGCACTTTTTGTGAACGATACAGTCACTTTTGAGTACTAAATATATTCAAAACGTACTTGCACGGCTCGTAGAAGCCGTTAGACTCATGTCCATCCTTCCGCAGCACCTGAGAAGCTGTTTTCCTTCTCGTGGATGTCTGCTTCCGAGACTTCCCTGCCTCTCCAATGCCAAAGGAACGTGTTGTCGCCAGCCTAGATATAGGCAGCGCCAAAATCAGAACCGTTATCGCCGTCGTAGACGGTACACATGAAGATCGTCGTACTCCGAATGTGATCGGAGTGGGGCTTTCGCCATCTCTTGGGATGCGCAAAGGCCATGTGATCGATGTGGAGGAACTTATTCACAATATTATCTCTTCCTTAGAAGATGCCGAGCGTATGGCCGGAGTTCCTGTGAACCATGTGTTCGTAGGAATGAGCGGATCTCATATTGAAGCGTTTGATAGTAGGGGAGTGATTGCCATCTCTGGGTCAGAGATCACGGTGGAAGATATTGGGCGTGTGCTCGATGCGGCGCAAGCGGTGAGCATCCCTCCCAACCGCCGCATCCTACATATCGAACCGAAAGCGTATGCGGTCGATGAACAGCGTGGGATCAAAAACCCACTCGGTATGACGGGTATCCGTTTGGAAGTGGAGGCACACATCATCACGGGCCATGTGCAGCATGTAAAAAACTTGGAGAAGTGTATTGATCAGGCTGGAGTAGATATTGATGCGCTTGTTCCAGCTACGATTGCAGTAGCTGAAGCCACGCTCACCAAGCGACAGAAAGAATTGGGAGTGGTGACTATCGATATTGGTGCGGGCTGTACGTCCGTTACTGTCTTTGAAGAAGGAACAATTTTGCATTCCGTGTGCCTGCCCATAGCAGGAGAAAGTGTGACAAGCGATGTGGCGATTGGGCTTCGCACATCTATTGATACAGCCGAAAAAATTAAAGTGGAGTTTGGATCGGTGCTCCCCAATGAAATGAGTGACCGCGATATGATTGAATTATCCGCCGTAAGCAAAGTGGATACCCAAACCGTGAGTAAGAAATACATGGCTGAAATTATGCAGGCCAGGTATCACGAAATTTTCTCACTCATTAAAAATGAGCTTCAGCGTATTGGGCGAAGTGGCATGTTGCCAGGGGGTGCCATTCTCACGGGCGGTGCTGTAAAAGCCCCGGGCGTTTTGGATTTGGCGCGCGATGTGCTTGGGCTTCCGGTGCAGATGGGTTTCCCGGTTGATATTGGAGGGGTGATTGAGAAAGTGGATGATCCTGCGTATGCAACAGCACTTGGTACCCTTGTGTGGGGAATTCGTGAAGATGAACAAATGATTCGTTCAGGCAGTTCGTTTGATGTAAAACGCACTCTCCGCCAGGCGGGATCCTGGGTGAAGAGTTTATTTCCCTGATCCCTCTTACGTAGACACCCTCGTGGGATGTCTCTACTCCCTTTCCACTCCCTACCATGTCCGATACATTCCGCTCCATCTTCTCCGGCTCCAAGAGCAGTTCTTCGCAGCAGCGGCAGGATGAAACATCCAGCGCTACCTCACGCGAGGTAAAACCTGACATGGTTCCAGGGGCTGTTATTCGTGTTCTTGGTGCAGGGGGTGCGGGTAACAATGCTCTAGGACGCATGATTGCTGATAAATTACAGGGGGTTGAGTTCATTGCCGTGAATACAGATGCACAAGCGCTCTATCATAATGCCGCTCCTAAAAAGATTACGATCGGACGCGGAACAACACGTGGGCTTGGTGCAGGTGCCAATCCAGATATTGGAAAGCGTGCTGCCGAAGAAGCATTGGAGGAAATTAAGAGTGCATTGGAGGGCACAGATATGCTTTTCCTAACGGCAGGTCTTGGTGGTGGAACGGGAACAGGAAGCATCCAGGTGATTGCCGAAGCTGCTCGCAGTATGGGAATTCTCACCGTTGCTGTCGTTACACGCCCATTCAGCTTTGAAGGATTCAAGCGCAAAAAGCAGGCTGACGAAGCACTGGAAGTACTGAAGGGAAAAGTGGATACGCTTATCACGATTCCAAACGATAAGATTCTTTCGCTTATCGATAAAACAACGCCGCTCACAGAAGCTTTCCAGGTGATTGATGAAGTGTTGAAGCATGCCATCGAAGGTATAAGTAG
>CAZJPS010000090.1:0-2585 GCA_964548055.1 uncultured Candidatus Peribacteria bacterium | reverse complement strand
ATCGCGGCCGCGTGACCTCTGCATTCCAAGATCATCAAGTATTTATGACATCCACGCATGTACCGCCAGGAACGGAAAATGCTCAAGTGTGGGAGATTGAAAAAGGGAAAGTGAGAGTAAAAGAAAAGGTAGTTGTTTCATAATTTGTACACTGTTTGCAATTGGTACGTTACCTTCCCTCTCCCGACGGGAGAGGGCGAGGGAGAGGGGGTCTGAAAGTAGTGAAATATTAAGAACTCTCAGACCCCCTCCACCTGTCCTCCTCCCGTCGGGAGGAGGGACGAAAGCATCGGCGTATTGGAGCTGGATTTTGCCTCTCAAGTCTCTTCTAGAAGGCGTATACTACATCCATGGACGATCGTCTTTTCCTTCATGACGGAGAAATTCTGCTTGTGAACCAGAGATCTTCTGCAGCTATTCTGCTTGTGAGTTGGGTGCGAGGTCTTTTGGATGCTGTCATTCTCACAATCATTCTTTCACTTATAGTTGTAGTAGCTGGTTATTTTGGATTTGAAATGATTCCAGCGTGGTACGTGTACATCTTCCTTTTCGTTTTGTCGTATCTGGGGGTGTGCTTTAAGAGATGGAAAGTGTGGAAGCATGCATCGCTCCGCGTTACATCCGATCGCATTTTGGTGCAAACGCCCACGTCGTTGTTTCATCCACACCTCACCACCATTAAATGGCCGCAGTATCAGGAGAGTTTTGTGGGCCATCGTCATTTCTTAGATTTTTTCTTTCAATCCCGGCCTCTCTGTGTGCGGTATGGCACCGCTGATGCTCACTCAAAATCATGTTTTCCTTCGGTAACCTACGCGCAGGATTTAAAGCACTACATGGATAAAGTGGATAGTGCCGTGCGCAAAAATCAAGTGGCGCTTTTAAAGCCGTTTGTAGCGAAACCGAGAGGGAAGCGGGATGAGGCGTAGGAAAGGGGACAAAGGTGACAAAGGCCACAAAGGTTGTAAAGGTTTTTAGTAAAGGACCTTTGTCCCTTTTGTCCCCTTTACAACCTTTGTCCCCTCACAAATTACTGCTTCTCGACCAGCCGCACTCCCTGCATCGCTCCATACACTGCCAATCCCAATGCATCCGCCGCATCATCTGGCTGTGGAATAGAAGAAAGCTTCAAAATCCTCACGAGCATTTCTTGCACTTGTTTTTTATCTGCAGATCCACTGCCTGTAATGCAATGTTTGAGCTGAAGGGGAGTGGGCTCAATGATCGGAATAGAAGCTTCAGCAACAGCAAGAAGGATCACTCCGCGTGCTTGGGAAACGGCAAATGCTGTTTGCTGATTTGTGGCAAAAAAGAGTTTTTCTATCACCACTAACTCCGGTCGAATGTCCGCCAAAAATTCTGTGAGATCCGCATAAATCTCTTTCAATCTTTCCCCCATATCTAATCCTGCTTTCGTTTCCAGCGTCAGCCATTCTCCTGCCCTCATTTCGTATCCAGATGTCGCATCGATATATCCCAGCCCCACTGTAGCAAGCCCTGGATCTATTCCTAGAATTCGCATAGGCATAGGGTCACATAGGTTGGAGATAAATAAAAGGCTTGATGTGAAGAATCAGAGGAAACAGAAGAGCAAGAAGATTCAGAGGATCGATGCGAATCAGTTGTAGAGCTTCACTTTTGTGATTCCTCTGAAGCCTCTGTTTTCTCTGAATTTTCTGATTCTTCAACAACTCTTAATATTGATAAAACCTGCTTTTTCTGCTATAATAAGAGGAAAAATGCACATCAACTCTCAGCACCGGCACACCGTTGTTTTTCCACTATTTGTGGGGCTGATGGCACTTTCATTGGTGCCTGCCATAGTTCACGTAGAGGCTCATCTTGTGGCAGAGGGTGAGTGGCAAGCTGTAGAAACGAGTATTCCGCTGTCATTTGCTTCCGGTGAATATGGGGTGTTGGAAAAAGGAGGAACGATTGCCGTGGATGCACATGGGATTGCCATGCAAAAAGGAGCCGTGCTCATGGCATCGCAATCGCTTCTTTCCATGCATGTTCGCGATGTAGATCTGTTTGCGTTGCAGGGGTCTGTGTTTGTGTCTACTTCTACAGATGCTTTCACGGTTGCCGCACTCACTGCGCCAGTACTATTGAGGCATGATGATTTTAGAATGTTGATTCCTACCGGAATGCAGGGAAGATGGACGTGGAATAGTGTCCCCACACATTTTGAAATTGGCGCCGTTGCCCGCGCCATGCAGAATTTGCTTCCGCTGCCCGCAGATACCGTGAAGGAAAAAGTGGACATGCTTGACGTAACAGAGCCTCTGCCAGCCCAGGTTATTGCTTCTAGGCTCGCTGGATACAGTGATGATTCCATGCTGACAGCTGTTCTTCCATCGCTCCAAAATACGGATCCATGGAGACTGATGTATCTCTCCCCAGCTTTTACCAATGCAGCTTGGGTGCAAGATGCAGTACCAGACGTACTTGCTCTTTTTGCATTTCCTGCCTCCGATGTTCATCCTGATGCCGTTCCCACGTATACAGTTGCTAAATGGGAGCAAGCCTTTAAGTCCCTACTTGCTTCGTCAGATAAGCCTGCAGAACTTATGGAAGGCTTGCTA
>CAZJPS010000089.1:0-2743 GCA_964548055.1 uncultured Candidatus Peribacteria bacterium | reverse complement strand
ATAATTTCGTGCCCTATTTTTTCTACATATTGCTTCCCTTCTGATGATCTATCCTCAATATACAATGGCGGATGCTTGTGCACGTATCCTGTCATTTTACACAGATCAAACCATGTACCGTGGATATCTAAATTCTTCTCCAAATATTCTTTTACTGCAGATTCATCCTCTCTAAAAAATCCTTTTGTTTCTTGAGATAGTTCATAGGGGAAGCGGCTATTATGCTCATACACTTGTGCATGCAGAAGAGCCTCTTCTATATCTGCAGCTTGTAAATCTTGAATGAGTACCGAATGACTATCTTTAATTTTTTTTCTTGTTCCATTTGGAAAAAGACGAGAGACGATAGATGAATCAAGCTCTGCACCGCCAAGCGGCTCTACCATCACCCCAAGCCCATAAGAAGCATTGGGCATTGGACGAATTTTTAATGATCGAATTTTTCCGGACTCCGTTGGAACACTCAATTGCTGTTGAGTGGCAGTTTGTATGCGACCGCGAAAAATATTACTAATACTGCCCAGCAATCCCGTTGGTTGTTCCTGCACTTCCCATCGCTGGATTCTGCATGGGGTAATGTGAACGCCTAATAACCTAGATGTAACTGGGCGGCGATCTGGATCGTAGGTGATTCGTTCGCAGAGTTCACCTGTTATCCTAAACGCAGGCAGAGCGCTTTTCACCCCTGGCTCATGCACCAGTGATGATTCAACCATATCATCTGCCCTTGAAGGCAATGCATTATGCATATAGGTTTTACAAAGAAGACTTATGACGAATACATTAATCTCCGTCGCGGTCATCCATTTCTAATCCGTCCATAGTGTTTGTGTGTAAAGTGTCTTTATTATATCAAATTTTATTGTTTTCGTCAAACACCAACCTTATGCCAATCCGCTGGCTCTTTTGCAAAAGAGAACACAAGATCTGCCTCCTCTTTACTTACTGTTTCCGCTGCCTCAGCAACCTTGAGTAAGGTAGAAATAGTAGCCAATGGATGAAACTGAACAGAATTCTCCTGTGCTGCTTCTAGGGCGGACAAAAACTCATACGTAAAGATGGCAACAATATCGGAAACTGTTGCCTTCCCCTCCTCGCGCAGAGCTTCTACCGTAGAGATGGAGCTTCCGCCTGTGGAAATAAGATCTTCAATCACCACCACATGCTTACCTGGCTTTAAATCGCCTTCAATCCTCTTTTTAGCACCATGTTCTTTGGCTTTGGACCTTACATACACAAATGGAAGCTTCATGCGGTCAGCCACAAGTGCTGCCCAACCTATGGCAGCCGTTGCCGTACCCGCAATCACGTCTGGCTCCACATGCAAAGATTTCACACGAGACACCAGTGCTTGTACAACAAAATCCCGAGCCTCAGCATGGCTATAAATCATGCGATTATCGCAGTAGATTGGCGATTTTATCCCGCTTGTCCACGTAAACGGCTCTCTAGGCGAAAGCTTGACTGCTCCAATACTGAGGAGAAACTCGGCAATGCGTTCACCATGTGGCATATGGGACTACAGTACTACTGGAATGTAATAACGTCGAGTAAGTGATGAAAAAGCGGTAAGATGTAAGCATACGCAGGCGATAAGCGGCTAGCGCTAAGCGATGAGCTATGAATACTATTGAACTTCCAGATCTGGCGAAACCTTATGAGCAACAATTGCGGGAATTGATGCGGGTTTTTTTAGAGGAAAATTCAAAATTAAATTTATCGGCTTTGCGTACGGAAGAAAGTTGTTGGATTGGGAATATACTCGATTCTCTTTCCATTCTAGACATTCTCCCACGGCTAACCGCTCACCGCTCATCACTAGCCACTTTAGACCTTGGTACCGGCGGCGGCTTCCCTCTTTTTCCTCTCGCCATTTGTCTTCCTGAAGGTGAATTCACAGGACTGGACGCAACGCAAAAAAAAATTGAAGCGATCAGTCGGATTGCTGGTGCGTTAGATCTGCCAAACGTGTATCCCCTCTCTGGAAGAGCTGAATCACTGGGTCATGATGAAAAATACCGAGAACAATTCGATCTTGTAACATCACGCGCGGTGGCTCCGCTCAATGTCCTTTTAGAATACTGCAGTCCTTTTGCAAAACCAGGAGGATATGTAGTGCTCTGGAAAAGCTTACACATCGACGATGAATTGAAAGATTCTCTCCTCGCTCGTTCTGAGTTTTCCTGCCACTTAGAACTGCATCATCATTATTCGCTAGGAGAAAATTATGGAGAGAGGCAACTATTGGTCTTTAAAAAAGCATCTCGACTCAACAAAAAATATCCAAGAATAATAGGTGCGCCGAAAAAAAACCCCATTCAATAGGTTGTAGGTGGTAGGTTTTAGGTGTTAGGTTATGACATGTAAAACTCAATTGCGTACAACTTCGTCTCTACAACCTACTCCCTATAACCTTACCACCTCGTGCCCAAGCCCTACACCCCCAACGATAAATGGAGCCAGCGTGCAGCGGCGGAAGGATACCGTGCGAGATCGGTGTATAAACTGATGGAACTAGATGAAAGATTCCGCTTACTCAAATCTGGAATGACCGTTCTGGATTTTGGCGCAGCACCTGGAAGTTGGCTTCAGTATGCTGCAAAATGTGTTGGTCCGAAGGGAAAATTGATTGGGTTCGATCTGCAAGATATTGCACCAGTAGAAGGAAATGTGAAGACATTCACGGCGGACATCACCGATGAAGAACTGATTGAATCTTTACTTAAAAAAGAAGAAGTGACGT
>CAZJPS010000088.1:0-2805 GCA_964548055.1 uncultured Candidatus Peribacteria bacterium | reverse complement strand
GCTCCACTTGCAGCCGATCCAGCCGATCCCCCCGCTCCACTTGCAGCCGATCCAGAGCTACCCGTAGGAGCACTTGCTCCCGATGATACGGTGCCTCCTGTAACCAGGCCTGATCCATCAATAATGATTTCCCGCCATACACCTGTTGTATGTGTGATATAAATAGTTCCACTAACGGTGGGTACGCCTGTTACTGTAAGGAATGGCACATCAAGCAATCCCGAGAATGTGTAACCGGGAGGTAAGGATCGAGTTTCATCATATTGTGCTACATGATCGGCGTAGCTCATTGATGGGCTCGCGGAAGCAATGGCGTAGGTAGTGAATGTGCCTTCATGAAAATACACGCCCCAGGACATACCACGCTCTCCATTCACTGCTTTATTTTGTGCTCTGCGCAGGGATTGAATAACGTCTTGTTTGAGAGTTTCAACAGTTTGTGTTTGTTGAAAAGCTCCAATAAATGGAACGATGAGCGTTGCTGAGATTGCGATGAGGCCCGTTGTCACCAGGACTTCTATGAGAGTAAATCCTTTTCTAGATGCTCGAGGTGACATTATAAATTGGAGTGATGATCGCATGGACGAACATTCCTACTATAATACCGATGAATACAAGCAGCGCTGGTTCCATCGTGACAGACAGATTTTTCACTGCATAATCGACTTCTTCTTCGTGATAATTTGCAATGAACTCCAAAGTATCAGATAAATTTCCCGCGGTTTCACCTACTTCTATAAGTGTAATCATCATTTCAGGAAATAGTTTTTTATTTTGACGCAGACCCTGAGCAAGAGTGTGCCCTTCCTGCAAGCTGGGCAAAATGCCAGCCATTGCTTTGCGGAACACGGCATTCGTTGTGGCCTGCGTAGTGGCAGGAAGAGCTTCTACAATGGGGAGCCCACTTTTGAGGAGAATCGACATAGTACTGCAAATATGCGATACCGATGATTGCTTCTGAATGGTTCCAAGTAGGGGTGTATGCAGAATAATGCGATCTATAGTTGGGCGGAGCGCTCTCATTTTTAGAGTCCAATACACACATGCGCCTGCAAAAATAGCTGCTGGAGAAAAAATAAATCCCCAGTCACGAAAGAAGAGCGACATCCAAAGCAGAGCTTTTGTACTTACGGGAAGCTCTACATCCAGTGATTCAAATAGCGGAATTAATTGTGGTAGAACGAAAGTTCCCAAAATAAGTCCCATCACTCCAACGGCGATAATAATGATAGTTGGGTAAATCATTGCTCCTTTTATTTTTCTCTGTAGCTCTAATGATTTACGTAAGTAATGAACGATTTGCTCCAAATTTTCTTGTAAGGTACCGCTGAGTTCGCCAGCTTTAATAAGGCTTACGGCAATAGGTGGAAAATTCCATGGCGCATTTTCCATGGCAGATCCCAGAGTCATTCCCTTTTCTACATTCAATCGTAGATAGGAGACAAAGCTATTTTTTCCTTCCGTGTGTTCTAGGAGTTTTAATGACTGCACAAGCGGGATGCCAGCCTTTAGCGTAATTCCTAGATTGCGCAGGGCAGCAAGGAATTTTTTTGCCGGAATGGATTTACGGAATAGCATAACGGAGGCTAGTTGCTAATAACGCGAAGTACTTCATTGATGGACGTTATTCCCATTTTTACCTTGGCAATGCCGTCGTCCATCATGGTGGTCATTCCTTCTTCCATTGCTGTGCGCTCTATTTCTTCGGCAGATGATTTCTTTAAAATGAGATCGCGAATCTTTGGAGAAATGCGCAGAATTTCAAAAATACCAGTGCGTCCTTTGAATCCACTGCCATTGCAGTGTTCGCAGCCTTTGGGGTTATAGAGTACGATCTCCGGTTTTCCCTCGGTTAGCTTTTTAAGGATGATGGGATCCAGGGATGTTGCAAGTTCTGATGCTTTCACGGTTGTTTTGATAGCACAGTGAGTACAGAGTGTGCGCACCAAGCGTTGAGCCACGATGATATTCACCATGGATGCAAGCAAGAATGGCTCAATGGCCATGTCTATTAAGCGTGGTATGGCCGTACCCGCGTTATTGGTGTGGAGTGTGGAGAGCACTAAGTGCCCTGTCATTGCCGCATTTACAGAAATTCCAGCAGTTTCTTTATCGCGGATTTCTCCAACAAGAATGATGTTTGGATCCTGACGCAAAAGTGAGCGAAGCCCGTTTGCGAATGTAAGTCCTGCCTTTTCATTCACTTGAATTTGGTTTGCTCCTGGCATGTCGTATTCTACGGGATCTTCGATGGTAGAAAGGTTTACAGAGCCAGAATTCAATTTTTGCATGACAGCATAGAGCGTGGTGGATTTTCCAGAACCGGTTGGTCCTGTAACGAGAATCATTCCCCATGATTTTTTGGTCTGCTCCTCCATGATTTCTTTGTCTTTACCAATACATCCAAGAGAATCGAGCGATATCTCTTGATGCTGTTCGGCAAGCAAGCGTAATACAATCTTTTCCCCGTGGGTTGTTGGAATAATAGAAACACGAACGTCTACGCGCTTGCGCTCCGGAGTCCAATAAATTAATTTTCCATCTTGTGGTACCGAGTGTTCATCTGTTGCCAAATTAGACATTACTTTGATGCGTTGAGTGAGGCGCTGGTGAATTTCTTTTGAGAAACTCACAGATTGTTGCAGTAGGCCGTCTACACGTTCACGCACAATAGAATTTTTGGAACCAGGTTCGATGTGAATATCAGATGCCCCCTGATTAATGCCGTGTAACAGGAGCACGTCTACTAAGTCTACAATAGAGTCTTTTTGCTGCTCTCCTTTCTTTTCGTGGCTTGCAAGGCTT
>CAZJPS010000087.1:0-2983 GCA_964548055.1 uncultured Candidatus Peribacteria bacterium | reverse complement strand
ATGGCACTTCCTGTCCCCCTTCTTTGCCCACGTGGAACGTTAATTTGTAACCTCTGATCCCCTTCTCCTGCGCAAATTTCTGCGCTTTAAGAATAAGCATTCCGGGAATGTACGCTGTTTCGGGTGTAACATGAGCAATAGATTCAATGAAGTGCTTAGGAATGAATAAAAGATGCGACACGGCCTTTGGATGAATATCTCGAAACGCGAGCACTTCGTCGTCCTCATACTCGACTGTTGCAGGAATTTCTTTAGCGAGAATTTTATGAAAAATAGTATCGTTCGTCACACTATCTACAATAGAAGGGAATAAATACTCGGTAAAGCCTCTGTACGATCGCACGCCAACATCATGATTTTTTCTCTTCCTGAAGCCGTAATCTCAAGATTATGATATTGACTTTTTGGCTAATTAGAGAGATAATAGTAGCGTTATGGCAATGGTCCAGTCGCCAGAAACAGGCACATCCACACTCAAATCCGTTGAGACAGGAAAACTTATTGTGCGGCAGCCTGCAAAGCTGGAAGCACTTAATCAGCTGTTGATGACATTTGAAAACTTAAATGCTCGTGTGGGAGAACGCGCTACAGAGGATAACTCTGGAGGGATGGGCAGTGGCAGTAGCGGAGCCTCTCAAGGTAGCAGCTCTGCTCAATCACCCCGCGATTTTGCCATCAGCAAAATGCCTGTTTCTGCCGATGTGGTGAGGAGCCAAATTTCTGCGCACGTTGAAAAGGAAGTGCAGTCGCTTGAAAAACAAGCCCGTAGGCTTGCAAAGTGGTCGTGGAAAAAAGGAACAGCTCATCAGCTGAACGAACTCTACAGCCGCATACGCAGGCTTAATTCGCTACTTTCAAGCCTTGTAGAAGCTTCGTACGAAATGATGAAGAGACTCTACATCAGAATATTTATAGATCATCAGCCCATACTTTGAGGGTTCAGAAGAAACAGAGGAGCAATCGCCACGAAATTCAAATAGCTATATTTCATTTTTTTCTGAATCTTCTCAATCATCTGATTCTCCTATTTCCTCATCGCTGCTGTTCAATGCGTATAACCACTCTCTCCACAAAATCACCCACGAGCGGCACCCATTCAACAGACCGAAGCAATGCAACAAGGAGCGGAATGACAATTGCAACCGCTGTTAAAACACCAAGACCATAAATGATTCCTTTCAGGTATGTAAAAATGAGATGTTTGCCAGGATGCAAAATAAGAGAATATTCCTCCGGTAACTCAGAAATTGTCCTATCCAAATGTTCCAGAGACCTGGAAAGTTTTTCTTCTGGCTGAACTCGTTTGGCTTTTGCTGATTTGGAGGACATGGCACACAGGGAAATTATTTCTTCTCGTCCACATGTTTTTTCTGATGCTGCCTGCGTTTATGTTCTACAAATTCCAATGCCCATTGAACCGCCTGATCTGCCATAGAAAGAGGCTTTAAGATCATTGCTTCTACTTGCGATGTGATATCCTCAAACCTGCGTGAGATTTTGCGCAGATCCACCATAATAAAAATGGCGTGATAGAGCACGACGATGAGCATCACCCCCACGATTGCATACAGCACAGCAATCAGTGTCCCCATATTGATAGTCAGGTCCGCAAAAGAAGGCATACGGTATGTAAGAGTACGCAACGCTATACTCAGGAGCAATTTCCCAGTCCGAACTAACATGGTCAAACACGTTCTCACTTTTCTCTGGCACCTTCCTCGCTTAGCAGCGATTGCACTCCTGAACGGATACCAGCAAACACTCTCCCCTGATCACGGCCCCTTAAAAGGCCTATACCCGTATGGATACTGCAGGCACGAACCCACATGTTCGGAGTACGGAAAACAAGTGATGGAGCAGAAAGGCTTTGTAGTGGGATTTTTATTGCTGACGAAAAGAGTATTGAGTTGTCATCCGTGGAGGAAAATTGATGAGAGGAAAGTGCGGAAAATGTTGAAAATTTAATGCAAAAGGTTTTAGGCTTTTTATTTGAAATCATTACAACTAAATTATCTGATTAAATTGAGACCATCTTCATCTTTAGCAAAAATAAGTAACGTTCCTAAAAACATTGTTAAATGTTTGATATCATCCATAGCTTCTTCAATGGAAATGTTTTTTACCAATTCATAGCGATTTATTGGTATTCCAGTTTTAAGTAAAACAGGATATCGAAAAATTTCATTTTGTTCGTCTAAAATTTCACCTCTTTTGAGAAAATTCCAATAATGATATTTATATACGACGCTCTCGATTTTCTTACTACTGATTTCAAAATATTCTTTAAAAATTTTTGGATCTATATCAAGTTTTATTGAAATTTCTTTTATCTGTGTCTCATCGATGTTTTGCAATCGCTCTTTGATAGTATTAAAAATATTATTAATCTTATGACCTCTTTTAATATCTAGGCCCGTGACCCGCCTAATAAATTTTAGTAGTAACTCAATACCATGCCGTATCGAAAAGATCGCAGGCACTAATACTAATATTTTTTTGTGTTCATCTGCTTGTCTCAAAAGTACTTCAGCAGCTTGTAAATATGAAAAAGCAAATCTGTGCCATTCTATAGCTTCAGTTAATTTTTCACTATCTTCGTGTATTTCCGTTTTCATTTTTGAAAGACTGAATATTAATTAATTTGGAGCGGGTAACGGGAATCGAACCCGTGTGTTCAGCTTGGAAGGCTGACGTACTACCATTGTACTATACCCGCTTACTTCTGAATAAATAACAACGTACTACCATTGCCTGCCCGCCGGCTTGTCCACCATAGCTCCGCAGAGCGACGGCGGAAGCCAAGAGGCGAAGGTGGGTACTATACCCGCATGGGATGAGATTTTAGGAGAGTTCAGACTGTTTGGAAAGGTCCAACACTAGAGAAAATCTTAAATCCCAAGCACACAAATCCCACAGTATTTAGAGCTTTTCGAGTATTTTCTGTACCTTTCTCTCATCTAATCTCTTCCACGGATGACAACTC
>CAZJPS010000086.1:0-3169 GCA_964548055.1 uncultured Candidatus Peribacteria bacterium | reverse complement strand
TCATTCTACAGCGAACCATTGCATACTGCTGGTGGCAGAAGACGGGGATTACCCTAAAAATAAAACCTTTATCACCTTTTCAACCTTTGTCCCCCTTGTCCCTTTTCCTAAAGGCCTAGAAGGATCGCCGCAATCCACGGGAACGCAACAGTGACATCGCTCTGGATGATCTGGAAATAACTCTTGGTGGAGAGCTTATCCCACGTGATCTTCTCTTTGCCGCCGGCACCGGAATACGAACCGTACGACATAGGCGAAGAACCGATTTCTATAAATCCAGCCCAATCACGCACTTTGTGATGCTGCAAATCATGCTTAAGTGATGGAACGACGCAAATAGGGAAGTCTGCTGCAATACCTCCACCTAGCTGCAAGAATGCAATAGGAGCATCTTTGGATTCCTCCATGTACCAATCGTACAATGACGTAAAATATTCCAAGCCACTTTTCATGACGATCGGATTAATGAGAACATTCTTATCTTTGCGATATTTTCCGCTGTAGGTGTAACTGGCAAAAATATTTCCCATCGTGGAATCTTCAAATCCTGGAATCACAATCGGAATATTTTTCTTGTAGGCAGCGTATGTCCAACAATCGTTTTCATTCGCCATCGGATCGGGAGCAATCAGACCTTCTTTAAACAGACGGCGGAAATATTCGTGGGGGAAATATCGCTCTCCTTTCTTTTCTGCATCTTTCCACATCTTCAAAAGATGCGGCTCCATAATGCGCACACTTTCATCTTCCGGCAAAAATGTATCCGTGATACGGCGCAATCCTGCATCCCGAAGTTCTGCCTCCTGCTCCGGTGTGAGTTCTGTGTAGCGAGGGATATAGGCATAGTGCGAGTGCGCAACGTAGCGATAGTACGATTCTTCATGGTTAGCAGCCGTAGCCGAAACCAAATGGACTTTCCCCTGCCGGATCAGCTCTGCGAGCGTGACCCCTACTTGAAAGGAGCTTAGAGCCCCCGCAATCGTCACCACAAGCTTCCCACCGTTATCCAAGTGATCTTTCAGCCACAACGCCGCCTGTAGCGTAGAACCACCATTACAGTGACGCAGTGTGCGCTCTGCAAAGGCGGAGACGGGGCTCTTACTTTTTTTCACATCACTAGAAACCGTATTCGATCCCGCAATACCAGGAGCTTCCGTAACAATAAATTTTTTCAAATTCGCAGACAGCTGATTGAACTTTTTTTTGGAAGGCGAATGTGCAGTAGCCATAAGTCGAGAGGGAAGAGTGTAGGAAGGATAATAGAGGCAATACAAAAATTTAAAATTGAATTTCACATTTTCTTGGGATTTGAGATTTGCCTGTCCGCCGTAACTTCAGTAGAAGTGAAGGTGGAGGATTTGGACCTTGCCGCCCAAAAATTTATTTTTAAATATAGCCCCCGTTTCTTTGACAGCGAGCGACCGGCCGCTATACTTCGCCACTGTTTTTTCAATTCATTTTTTCGAGATGAAGAACGGGCCACTTCCCGCTTCCACCATTCCAGCCGACAGATCGCAGAACCGCAAGGTCTCCCATCGCTACATGCGTGAACGGTGGCAACGGTTTTTGAGCCAGGATAAAAACGGCATGATGATGATTGAGGGAGTATCGGTAGAAGAGATTGTAAAAAAATATGGATCACCACTCTACGTGATGGTGGAAAGTGAAATTCGCGATCGATGCAGACGCTTTAAAAAAGTGTTCGGTCCGGATATCGGATTGCAGTATGCGGTGAAATGTAATTCAAATTTAGAAATTCTGCGCACCGTGCGCGAGGAAGGATTCGATCTAGATTGCTCCAGTGTAGGAGAGGTGATTTTGGGATTGCTTGCGGATTTCAAACCCAAGCAGATCACACTCACGAACCTGTATAAAAGCGAACAAGATCTGCACTTTGCTGCAAAGATGGATATTCAAGCGATTACCGCCGATAGTTTGGAAGAGATTGAGCACATTGCAGCCACAGCAAAAAAACTGAAGAAGCACATCGATCTGATGATCCGCGTCAACCCGATGCTGGAAGTGGGAAATTATTCCACACGCGGAAATAAGTACGGCATTCCGATTGGTTACATTGATCGCGCTGTTGATTTGGCGAGGCGCAGCCCATTCGTGGATTTTCAAGGATTCCACTTTATGGGTGGCTACGTGTATCACACACGCGTCTTTAAGGCAGCAGCACGCACATTCGTAAAACTGATTAAGCGGTGCCAAGATCGCGGCGTGCGCGTAAAGCGTCTTTCTTTGGGTGGAGGATTCCCAGCTGCGATTGGTGACCAAGAAGCATTCCCGATTGAAGACATGAAGGATTTTCCGCAGTATTTCAAAAACCTGCTGGATCGAAACGGCATTCAGCCGCTCACGCTCATGTTCGAACCAGGAAAAAGCATTGTGCTGAATGCAGGTATTGGCCTGATGCGAGTGATCGCAAAAAAACGGCTGGGAAAAAGCAGCCGCATGGTATTGGCAGATGGATCCACTTATAACTTCGTCCCCGATGCCCTCGTGCAAGGAGCAGATATCAAGTACGACATCCTCCCCGCTTCTAAGCTCAACACTCCCCGTATTCACACCGTCACAATTGCAGGAAATACGTGTGATTGCTGGGATTTAATCGCACGCGGCATTGATATGCCAAAACTGCGCGCAGGAGATTTGCTCGCCATCATGGACGTAGGTGGCTACGCACAAGTGATGAGTAGCAACTTCAACACCCTCAAGCGTGCCGGTATGGTGATGATTGATCAAAATGGAAATATTCGCCAAATCCGCCGCAGAGATAGGTACTCCGAAATGTTCGCACCAGAATTAGATGTGCTGAAGCTGGCAGGACCTGACGAACTAGAATTCTATAACAACCTCTATCGCGTCAATATTGATAAAATCTGGAAGGGAGGAGGAATGCATGCTCTTTCAAAAAAACAGAAAAATGGAAATGGAAACGCTGTTGCAAATGGAGATAGCGATGGGAGATCTGAAAGTGAGAATGGCCGTGGGTAAGTTTTTAGTTGGTAGTTTTTAGAGGCGATCTAAATAAAAGATAGTGTGGAGTCATTCGGAGAAAATTACCGAAGAAACAAATACCAGAAAAGTACCAATGATCACTCTCCAAAGAAAAATAATGACATACACCGAAGCATGTCACCATCACTTGCCCCTTCGACCCGGC
>CAZJPS010000085.1:0-3219 GCA_964548055.1 uncultured Candidatus Peribacteria bacterium | reverse complement strand
ATCAAGTAGCTGGAGCATTGCAGAGGTAATGTCGCTTCGCTGCGTGCCTTGAAGTGTGAGCAGTGACTCGGCCTCATCGAATACGAACAGAATTTTTGATGTGCCAAGCTCTTTAACCCGGCGCTTAAATTGTGAGATGCCAGCAGCATGCTGCACCTCCTTGAAAATTGTAGGGGTCATCTTAATGATACTGACGTCATCAAAATCGTCGTACGTTTTTGCAAGAATCTGCGCAAGCATGGTCGTTTTCCCAGTACCCGGAGCTCCCCAAATGTAAACGTTCCGGTTGTTCGACAAAGCCAGTGAAGCTTGCCGGATAGCATTTGACGGGGAGATATGGCAATCCTCGCCTTTGTACTTTACCCGTACGGGCGCATACAGATAGTTAGCGTTGTCGCCCAGCCGGGTTGTTACCAAATCGACGCCATTTAACGAGTAGCTATCCTCGTAATCCATCTCATACACGCGTACGCGGTCTTCGATAGGATATTCATAGATAACACTTGCTAACTCATACTCCTTCATAGCGTCATACAGAAATACCAGATCCTCATTTGTTTCGCCGTATACATTGAAATACACAATCTCAAAACGTTGAAGCATTCGGATTTCGTTGTCTTCGGTAGCGTACGTTTCTACTTGGTTTGCCGAATTAGGAAAGTGATAAAACGGCTTTCCGTCAAACCGGTAAATGTCAGTCAGAGAGTCGCTTGTGGCGACATAGTATACTTTGCCAGATTTGCCCACTAACCGAATGATGTTGTGACACGAGCTACGGTCGAAAGAGCACGATTCAATGCTTGATTCGACTATAAAGCGTTCACTCAGGCGTTCAAGAAACGGCTCTCCAGCCACATGACAGTGCATACTGTAATGGCGGTAATCGGATGCGGGCGCGCCTTCTTTTTCAAAGAATTTATTTAGCAACAGGGTGCGAGACACACCATCCCCATACACTTCGATGGGGCGATTAATAGTAGTTTGATACGTGCCCGCTTTCGTAAACTTAGCCATAAGGCCACGAATCAGCTTTTCAACTGCCCAGAAAATCATCCCAAAGGCAACGAGAAAGCAAAAGAATATAATGGTTAAAGACCAGAAGTCCATTACTCAATTGATTTAAGAATGTACAGAATTTTTCGTTCGTATAATTTATCTTCAGCATAACTAGCACCTCCTGGAAGATGCTGAATATAATATATATATTCTTGCTCTGTCTTACAATGCTTTGCTACATTCCACGCTTTTTGCCAAGCAGCATAATCGCGTATGGCTGGCAGCAAACAATCTACTGTACACATTCCTAAATGGTCTGTGTGTGGATAATAAGCGTGTCCGTTCTTGTCACCGCGATCGAAGTCGCGACGAGATGCTTTCATCCCAAACGGATTATGATTCTCTTTATACACCTTACTACTAAACATGCCAGTTTCTAGTACATTCTGACATATCGCTATTCGAGGAAAGAGAACTCCTTCCTTTTCTAGTATTTGCTGGTACGCTTCAATACTATTTGATACCCGGACTTCAATTGTACGGTCTAAAAGCTTTAAGCTTCCTTTCCACGCACAAATGATGACTGCTGCCCAAAAGGCAGCTCTGAACCAGCTCATTTTGTTTTCGCTATAAATTGATTTGGCTGCAATTCACCGACCAGATAATCGATGCCTTGCTCTTTCAAGAAGTCTTTGATTCCCGTTCTGAGAGGCAAAGATTCCATCATAGCCTTGGCTAAATCGGAGAAGTAAACCAAACTAATCTTAAATTCTTTATGGTTATCCGCATTAATAAGAAACTTGTACAAATCGCCAACAGGAGATGTTTCTTCCAAAACTACTACTTCAGTTATAGAAAGAATCTTCTTATTGCGATCGTTCTTCTTCATTACCGGCCTGCACATTACTACTGTAGCTATTTCAAGCAGTACGCTAGGATTTTCGATAATGCCTACTGTCCATGAGTTGCCCAGCTTAACTAATACCTTTGTCCACTTTACGTGGTCATCGTCGGTGCCTGCAGACTCAAGCACTACGCCTTTTACCTTTCCTTCGGGAACGGCATCACACAATCGGGGCATTTTAGGAGGAGGGGCCGGCGCAAATTGAGCACCTTGAATTAGTGTACCAATGTCCGCTAAATCCTTGGCAACGATCGCTTTATTTTTGCGCGCAGCTCCGTTACCAGTATTCGGAGCGCTTTGTTGCTCCGGCTGGCCGATTTCTTTTTTTGGGCTTTCGTCAAGCTTGGGTGCTGGATACTCAACCATACACGATAATACAGTTTTAAAGATGAGAGAATTATGTCCGTAAATAAGTAGCGCAATAACATTACCCCATAATGGGGCTCTGTCTTTCTCTTCTGATGCATCGCTAAGTCGACGACTAAGCGTATGCTGCTTAATAAAAATAGTGGACCGATAATTACATTCTTCCAATGATATTGTAATACTATATAGTTAAGACTTAACGCTACGAGGTAGGCAATAAATCCCATATTTTACCCAGTTGAGCCATGAAGATAGCTAACTTATCCAGTTCTTTAGCTGGTCTATTACGATCTTCGTCTACTGCCAATCTAACAGCGGCCAAAACCTCATCGTGAGGTACAACAATTGCGAATTTGTACCTATCGTCTGCTCCACATCTTACTACTGCAACCTTATCGTGAGTTCGATCGTCAAGTGTAATTACAAAAACTGTAGTATAACAGGTTGTATAGACAGTGACCTGATTAACGCTAACATCTTCGACGGTAATCGCCTTACTTACTCGGTGCGTACCCTGGTAATTGAAGCGATAATAAGCGTCGCCGATCCAGTATGACAGTCTTTTCTTGAGTGGTGTCATCAACAAATAATTGAAGTGGTTTAGCCTTCTGCATTTGCGTATTAAAATCTAACTCCCATCTTGCGGCATCCACTCTTACTAAAAAGTCTATTGCGTACTGTAATTCGGATTGTCGAACTTTCAGATATTCGTCTTCTTCATCTATCTTTCCATTTTTATTTAGTGCTTGTGGCATGTACGCTAATACGCTGTAAAATCCTTCACGAAGCGAAGTCGTGAGGATATCATTGGGCTCGTCCAGAAAATAGTAGTCCACTTTTGTGGGCCATATTTTCAAGATCCTAACTAGGCCACCCTGACGAGCAACAATTTGCTGTTCCCACCGATATAAATGCTTCGGAGAGATTACGGACAAAAATATTTTTCCTTTTGG
>CAZJPS010000084.1:0-3686 GCA_964548055.1 uncultured Candidatus Peribacteria bacterium | reverse complement strand
AACAGTACATATGAAGGGGAAAAATGACTTTACGATAGGAGAGGGTCAGCAGTGGATCATGCCCGACAATGGGCAAATTGCGGATAATATTTATGTGCATCGTAGTGCTATTAAACCTGAAACTTTACAACTCCCTTTTGTTCAGCAAAGCCGAAGCATTGCACAAGTACGTACAGATGGGGGCCAAGCAGCTGAAACAAATGATGATGTCACAATTGTTTCTCCAGGAGAAAATACGCTTCTTAAGCCCGGTACTGTGAAAGTACAAGGTACTGTTAGCAAATCGGTGGCAAAAGTACTTTTAAATGGTTATAGCACACCAGTAAATACTGTGGCTGGTACCTTTTCACAGGAAATTTCAGTTCCAGCAGGTCAGAAGCAGTTCAATCTCCAAGTGAAAGCCCTGAATGCGGAAGGGGAAACCGTTGATATTATTACTCGTTCCTATGCTGTGGAGGCGCAGATAACAACTATTAGCTCTCCTAGTATTACTAGCCCTGCAAAAACCGGAGAAACATACCGTACAAATGCTGCTGAGTTGGTTATTCGGGGCACATCACCGAAAGATGCAGCAGCAATGATGGTGAACGATTATCGCTTGCAACTCTTCAGCCCAGAGAAGGGAACATGGAGCTATTTAGCGGGGATTAACCTAGGGAACCTGAAACCAGGCACAAATGTATTTGATGTGTACGCTATTGATGCCAGCGGACAAAAGAGCAGCCCTGCACGACTCACGATAGTCTGGGGTGAAGCAGAGACAGGCACCGTTACAACTGGCAATGTTTCTTCTGGAGCATCTTCTGCTGCGCCCAATCCTGCATCACTCCCCACAAATGCCCCACTTGCAGCAGGATCTCTTACTGTTACAGGCCCAACGGCAGGCACATCGCACACAGAAACAGGAACAGGATTCTTACTAGAAGGAAAAACTTCCAAAGATACTGCTTCTATTTGGGTGAACGATTATATGCTGCAGCTCTACAGACCTGGTGTTACTTTCTGGAACTACATCGCAAGTGCAGAATTTGGAAACCTGAAGAGAGGCAAGAATGTGTATACCATCACAGCCAGAAACGCCAAATGGGAAATACTAGACACGCTGGAATACACAGTAGAGTTTAAACCTGAGTAGAGGAAAGCTGCAGGTATGTTTTCTGTGTGTTTGTGTCAGCCCTGCATTGCTGAACAGCTCTACGATTTGCTGTTTTTCTTTTTCGATTTGTTTGTCTTCTTCGTTTCCATGGGTTTCTGCATCTCAAGCAGTTCCAGCGTCTTCTGAAACTCAACTGAAGGCTCTGCAACAATCGTATGTTTCTTTCCATCTGATGGAGATTCAAATGTGAGTTTCCACGCATGCAAACACAGGTGCTCGATGTTATATTTTTCTGCCAGTTTTTCACTGGGACCATTGGTATAGGAAGGATCTCCAAGCACTGGGTGGCCAATACTTTGCAGATGCACGCGTACTTGATGTGTACGACCGGTATGCAGATCACATTCTACGAGTGCTGCCTCTTTGGAAGCATCCAGTAACTGATAGGTGGTTTGGGCCTCGCGTGATTTGCTCACACCTCGCACACTCATTTTTGTTCGATTGTGTGAACTACGTCCGATAGGCGCATCAATTTTTGCAGTGTCATGCTCCGGAACTCCGGCAACAAGCGCTAGGTATTTTTTCTCTACACTTCGCGTTTCGAATTGTTTCTGAAGCTGAAGATGTGCCTCAGCATTTTTTGCGATTAAAATACATCCTGTGGTTTCTTTGTCTAAACGATGCACCAAGACGGATGCGGCAGAGAAGGGGAGTGACCGCTCGTGAAACAGAAAAGCGAGACCATGGAGCAACGTTTTTTCTCCTGCCGCCATTCCAGAACCCGGATGCACTGCATAGCCCGCAGGTTTATTGAGAACGAAGCAGGCAGAATCTTCGTACAGTATGGGAAATTTTAAATCGACAGCCTCAATGGATGATGTTGCTTCTGGCATTTCTTGTAGGCTCACCACATCTCCCGCATCAACTTTCCAGGCAGGTTTACGCTGTGCTACTCCATTCACACGCACATAGCCCTCTTCGATTGCTTTCTGTGCCTTTGCGCGGCTCAGCATTCGGCCCTCTGATGCCAAAAAAGCATCAAGGCGCTGAGGAAGGGAAACAGACCACTCATTCATGTCTTTACTATGCCGTACTTTGGTATTGTTCGATAGTCTACGATGAATTGACTAAACAAGCTTTTGCCCTTACTCTTGCGCCTTTTAGGTCCTTTCATATCTCCCCATTCAACCTGGACACGTCTAGGAAAGGGGAAAAGGACACAAAGGACGGTTTCTAAGAGACCGGTGAGGAGCTGTCTTCAATCGCCTGGGTAACTACTGGTGATCCGGCTCCTCTAACATTCAATCGACAGGTGAAATGCCTGTCGTTTCCATACGGGGCGGGAATCTACGGATTTCCGCCCCACTTTTTGTGCGCTACACTACTTTCCATGACTGATTCTGAACTCCTCACCCGCGCCGTTTCCGATATCGTTCCTCGCAAACTCGCAGAGGAAAAATTGAAGAGCGGAAAGAAAATGCGAATATATTTAGGAATTGATCCCACAGGTGCCAAATTACACTTGGGTCATTCAGTGCCTCTGCGAAAACTAAAAGCATTTGCAGATGCCGGACATCAGGTGATTTTTTTGGTGGGTAGTTTTACCGCGATGATTGGCGATCCCTCTGGGAGAGATACACTTCGTGAAGCACTCACACGTGAACAAGTGGAGAAGAATTTCCAAACGTACAAAGAGCAAGCATCGAAGATTTTGGATTTTTCTAAAATTGAACTTCGGTACAACCACGAGTGGTTAGAGAAATTAAAATTTGATGACATCATCAAGCTCGCATCACACTTTACAGTACACCAGATGCTGGAACGCGACATGTTTCAAGAGCGCATCAAAAAAGAAAATCCCATTGGATTACATGAATTTTTCTACCCATTGATGGTGGGATACGACTCAGTAATTTTAGATGTGGACTGTGAAATCGGTGGAAACGATCAACTGTTCAATATGCTTGCTGGCAGGACATTACAGCAAGCACACGGTAAACGTGAAAAATTTGTACTGACTACAAAACTGATAGAAGGAACAGATGGTCGTAAAATGAGTAAGACGTACGACAACTGTATTTGGTTGGAAGACAGCGCCGAAGACATGTACGGAAAACTTTTGCGCATCAATGATGATTTAATTTTGACGTACATGGAATGCGTAACAGAAATGCCGATGAGCGATATTAAAGAAGCAGAAAAAGCGCTGAAGAAAGGCACAAACCCCAAGGAGCTTAAAATGCAGTTAGCTCGCGAAGTTGTAAGTTTGTATCACGGAAAAGAAGCTGCAGCTCATGCAGAAAGCCAGTTTCAAAAAGTATTTGCCGATAAAGGAACACCGGATGAAATGCCAGAAGTGAAACTGAAGAAGGGGAGTACCTTTATAGATGTTATTATGGAACAGAAGCTCGTCACTTCCAAAAGCGAAGCACGGAGACTGATTGAACAAGGCGGAGTGAAGCTAGATGAGAAAGTGATCACGGATATTACAGCGCTTGCTGAAAAGGGAATTTTAAAGGTGGGGAAGAGAAAGTTTTTGAAACTGCAAAAATCCTAGAATTGATTCTTCTTTTTACGAAAACATTTTTGT
>CAZJPS010000083.1:0-3902 GCA_964548055.1 uncultured Candidatus Peribacteria bacterium | reverse complement strand
GTATAAAGACTTGCAGGAATACCAGGCCGATATCCACAGTAACCTCCGCATGCCTTCGGATGTTCCTGTGATGACAGTCCTCAACCAAAAAAATGCAGCATTGTGTGCACTCAGAATTTTTGCGGAAGGTGATCCTGCTTTGAAAGAGAAGTTGATGGAGAGGATTAAAAAGATCAAGGCTGAGTACTAGGTCGCTCTCGGTTTTTAGTTTCTCCTTTTTGGTTTTTAGTAAAACCGTCTATTATCGTTGTATGCCGTTTATCACTCTTGATCTCCTGAAAGAAAAACTTCGTGAATGGAAGGGGTGTGAACTGTATAAAACTGCAACACAGCCAGTACTGGGGGAAGGGAATCCAAAAGCGGAGATTATGTTTATAGGCGAAGCACCAGGACAAAAAGAAGATGAGCTCGGAAGACCTTTTGTGGGAGCAGCAGGGCATTTTTTAGATGAGCTACTGGGAACGATTGGGTTAAACCGAGCGGATGTGTACATCAGCAACGTGGTGAAGTATCGCCCACCCGAAAATCGCGATCCCCTGCCCATTGAGAAAGAACAATGCATGCCCTGGCTGATGTTGGAAATTGCCATCATCAAACCCAAAGTGCTCGTGCCACTTGGGCGCCATGCATTGGGACATTTTTTTACAAAGCTAAGCATTACAGAAGCCCATGGCAAAGCACAAAAGCTGACAGATGACGTAACGGTATTTCCCATTTATCACCCTGCAGCTGCACTCCATAACGGAAACTTACGCCAGTCTTTGTATGATGACTTTAAGGCGTTGGGGGCTTTTTTGGAGCAGAAGAAGACAGGGTGAGTTTTTCGCTAGTCGTTTGTAGTTTTTAGAAACGACACAAATCTCAGCGTGTCATTCTGAGCGTGTCGAAGAACGACACGCGCCCCCGAGGAAGTATTTCCAGAGCGTCACGCTTCAACACGGCTCACCACGACAACTACTGCTTCGTCACTTTCAACTTTCAACTCTCAACTATACACTTTTGATGTGACCTCACTCCTCTTTGGCATTATCACTGCCGCCCTCCTTTCATTCACCTCATTACTGGTGGTGATTTTCCGAGTAAGCCCACTCACATCGCCGGGTTACGCAATACCCACCTTTCTCATCAGCCTCTTCCTCACCATCACATCAGTGGGAATTCTTGTCTTCTACTTTTTTTGGAAATTCACACCCATTCACACATGGGACCTTGCTAAAATTGTATCGGTATCTGTACGCCAAGGCGTGATGCTGGGGCTTGCATGCGTGATTGTGATTCTCTTCCACCTGCTCGGTCTTTTAAGCTGGTGGATTGCCATTCTTATTTTTGGAGTATTTCTGCTCATTGAATTGGCATTGAATTCTTGACAGCAGCAAGCCATAAGCGGGTAGCGGCAAGCAAATGTATCGAGCTTATCGCTAGCAGCTAATCGCCTCCACACTGGATTATTTCCCTGTATCATATCCTCACTCATGACAGACCTCTCCTCCTACATAGGCCGTATCACTTCTTCTAAAAGCACAGAAGAATTGGATGCTTTAGAGCAGGAGCTTTTTGGGCGAAAACAAGGCGCGCTGACACTCGCAATGAAAGCATTAAAAGATGCTACTCCAGAGGAACGCTCGCGCAAGGGACAGGAATTGAATGCTCTTAAAAATTCTCTTACTAGTGCACTGGAAGAACAGAGAAAAGTACTGCACGTACAAACACTTGGTTCTCTGAACACTCGTGACAAATTGGATGTAACGCTCGATCTTCCTGCACATGAACACGGGCACCTGCATCTGATTCCGGAATTTATTCGTAACGTAGAAGAAATATTCGGGAGAATGGGGTTTAGTGTTGCAGAGGGGCCAGAAATTGAAACGGAGGATTTCAACTTTAATTTTTTGAATGTTCCTGCCACTCATCCAGCAAGAGACATGCAAGATACGTTCTGGATGAAGGAAGGCGATGAAAAAAATGCATCTAAAAACTACGTATTACGTACCCACACGTCTCCAGTACAAGTGCGCTACATGCAATCGCACAAACCACCACTCCGTGTGATCTGCCCAGGAAAAGTGTACAGAAAGGATGCGGATGCAACACACTCGCCCATGTTCCATCAATTTGAAGGGCTCATGATTGGAAAAGATGTATCGCTCGCAAACATGAAAGCAGTCATGATTACCGCCATTCGTGAACTCATTTCACCCACCGCTGAGTTCCGCTTCCGCACCGGCTTCTTCCCCTTTGTAGAACCAGGGTTAGAAGTAGACATGCGCTGGCAAGGAGACGAAGCAAAAAGCCGCGAAGGTAAATGGCTTGAAATTGTTGGCTGTGGAATGGTGCATCCCAATGTGCTTCGTAATTGCGGAGTGGATCCTACGGAGTATCAAGGATTCGCATTCGGCTTTGGAGTGGAACGCATGATCATGATTCGTCATCAAATTCCGGACCTTCGCAGCTTTTATCATGGAGATCTGAGATTTTTGAAACAGTTTTAGTTATAACATAGCTACAGCCAACAGGCCCGATCTACGCAGCTTCTATAACGGAGACTTACGATTCTTAAAACAATTCTAATGACACTCGTGCTACGGTGGGAATGCCGGATCTTCGGTGCTTCTCTCATGGAAATTTAACTTTTTTGGAACAATTTTGCACAGAATTTTTTCTCCTCTCTCGCACAAAAGAGCGGAAATTCAAAAGCTAACTTTTGTGTGGAAGTTATGCATCTGTTGTACTTTGAATGATTTTGCAGAACGTTTTCGTGCACTCTTGGTGAATGAACAGTGCATTTTTTTCTTCAATGTTTTGTATAGAAACAGCAAGCCAATGCATATCTTGGGTGCCTCCATGCGCAATGAATAGCTCTGCATCAAATGGCAACCTACAGAGCAGTTGCTTACAATTTTCGGCAATTTCTGT
This sequence comes from uncultured Candidatus Peribacteria bacterium, assembly GCA_964548055.1. Classification (GTDB taxonomy): domain Bacteria; phylum Patescibacteriota; class Gracilibacteria; order Peribacterales; family Peribacteraceae; genus CAZJPS01. The sequence continues at coordinate 989 of CAZJPS010000083.1, read as the reverse complement.
TATACGCAGTTCATTCATCCCCACTTCGGGAGGAATGCAGAGTATAATCTCATGCTTCTGTTGATTCTCCATACCATAAAACATATCTCAGTCCACCTACAAAACAAGGGAGATTTGTTCCGCAAAGAGTATTCAGCTTTCCAAAGTAAATGTTTGGCCAATATCCTTCCACTGCGAAGGATCATCTGGGGAAGCAACTTCAATACGGAAACCACTTTTACACAAAGAAACCATGTCGTGTTCATGTAAAAAATCCAAATAGGCATGAATTGTTTCGGAACTTATAGACACATAACCAGACTTACAGGGTAGAGCGACTGTTTTTCCGCCAGACTGAATGCGTATTTGTAAGGGAATTTCATGGGCGACATAGCCATGCTGAATATCACCTGTCATATCGTACGATGCAAGCGATCCCCAATGATCAGGGCTTTCGGCCCAATACACTTTCCTTCCAGGTTTCTGTAAAACCAGAGCGCCGGTCTTACGAAAACGATTGCTGAATCCTGGAATTTTTTCATCAACATCATGAAGCCATGTATCAATATCCGGTGGCAAATCTGTTGCGTTCTTTTTTACGCAACACGACACAAGTTTGCGTATATTCCCAGCGTCATTTCCCAATGCTTCCGCTAAAGCAGCTGCCATTCCCCAACCATTCACGGCATGGAAAACTGAATGAAATTTCGGATTCGTCCCCCATTGGCCCACATTAAAACCCTCATCTGCATTTCCAGGAAATAACTGGCGCGGCGACGTAACACCATGCACATCAGATAACCCCTTATACTTGGGATTACGCAACACAAGCTCTCGCAATAATAATTCGGTAATCCCCTCTGAAAGCTGCTTTGGTGCATTTTCAGTAATAATATGGCCCATTTCATGTACTACTGTACTTATGTAGTCTTGATCATGACCACGCTCATGCCACATACGCAAAGGAAGCGCCAATGTTGAGGACTGCGAAAGAGTAAATGTGTCCGATG
>CAZJPS010000082.1:0-4075 GCA_964548055.1 uncultured Candidatus Peribacteria bacterium | reverse complement strand
GATGGGGTCTTTGGATTCGACAATCACACCCACAAGCTGCGTCTGGAGTCCGAGATCGCTGACATGCTCCAGTGCGACCCGTGCATCGATGGGGTCTTTGACTTGAAAGGCGATGATAGCGCTCAAAAGATAGAATTGCTCCTGCAAAGCCGCCCACTGCGCGACAGGGACGTTCAAGACTGCCGAACGGGCATCCGCGAGGGCATTGCGCCGCTGCTCGGTGGTGGCGTTCTGATCTTGTATCACAGTGACCAAAGCCTGAAACTGCTCTGGATACCATGCAGGCGGTTCCAAGCGAACGGCTGTCGCCCCGCCAAAGAGCGTTCGGAGTTCTTCACGAACTCCTTGCCTCTGCGCTTCGTGAACCTCGCCTCCTCGTAAATATCCAAGCACATTCTCGTCTGTATATCCTTCCTCTTCAAGGGCATCGGCGCAGATCGCTCGAACCGTCAAATCCTGCGGCTCTGCCTGCACTGCTCGAATCATTCCTTTTTTGGGTGTTGACATAATTGCATTATATTTCAAGATAGAAATAAATGCAAGTGCAGCTCACTCGGTGAACTTACACGTCCTCCCGTCTGCGGTTCGCATCTCCGTCTCGTTCTTATCGCGCTGGGGATCGTTGATGTCAATCTGCCGAATGGTATTCGTGAGGTCACGAACGTCCCGCGCTTGATCCTGCTTGGAGTTTTCACCGTCCATAGACAAAGAGTTGGAAAACAATTTTGCTTACACATAGTCTGTCGTATTTGCCTCTTGGAGACAAGCCATCAGAACGTGAGCGAGAGGATGCGGGTCGGGGCGAGGGGTTTGGCTAGCGCCGCCGTCACCTCGGTCAATGATTCCTGTAAATCCGCAAGCTGCCGCGAGAACCGCCCGATGTTCGCCGTGAGGCTCACGAAGCGTTGGAAATGATATTCGTCAGCTCCACCATTCCTCGCGCCTCACAAATTTTTTAGCCATTTATCTTCTTTTTCTTTTCGCAGTTTTCCTAATAAACTCTCTGCCTGCATTTCCTTTTCAGCAGAATCCATTTGTGTATTCCTGACTTTAAGAGAAGCATCTTCCTGCTCTATCCCAAATAGATTGCGCATTAATGTCTGTTGCCTTTGACGGAATTTTTCAGAATATTTATCGAGTTCTTGAGGTGTTGGCATATGCGAAGGTTTATCATTTTGGACATTTTTTTGCATAAAAATTTGCCAATGCTCGTCGGAGATATCGACAAAAAGCTTTCCGAGCCCTTTGCGAAGTAAAGTCTCATCAATGAAAGAATCAGACGATAAAACCACAACAGTCATCTTATCAGTATTTACACTAGCAACCACTCCTGCTTTTTCCAACCGTTCCATTGCCTCCCTTTCAGGACGTCTAGGCTCAGAAATATGGTGATCTATGCTCATACATAGAATTCATATATCAATACCTCAATATATACAAGATCAGAAAATTCACTCAATAAGCTTAAATCGCTTCTTCCGTATCCCTTCTACCTCCACTTCCTCCAAAAACATCTCCAGCGGTCGCACCCATAATTTTGCGATCGGGTTTTCGTAGAGAGGTTCATACACCACCATTTCTTCTAAAGTCTCACTGTGCTTTGCAACGCCCAGAACACGGTACTGCTTCCCTTTGTAGTGCTGATAGATGCCAGGTTTTAGTGAGTTTGATGACATATGTTGCTCAGAGCCGCGGGTAGGGAAACCCGCTCTGTAGTAGAAAACTTAAAACACCTTCCTCGCATGCGCTGTACCATCTGCAGCTGGAACGAGAATCGCGACCGGTAATTCATCGTGCCACGCGATGGTATCCATCTCTACTTCTGCTTCGATATTGCGTCCCACTTTGATTTCTTCAAACTCCTGCTCGGAAAGTTCCCTGGAAGGAAAATTCTTGAGGACATCTTTCATGGGGACAACATCCGTCCATGCGATGTCTTTGGGGCCTTTTGCGTTTTCCACAGACCAATCCCCTACTTTTGTACGACGCAGTGCTGCTAAATATCCAGAACAATAGAGAAGCTTTCCCAGATCATGCGCCATGGAGCGGATGTAGGTTCCGGAACTACAGCGTATAAGGAGAGTGAGATCAGGATATTTGTATGAAACGATCTCGCACTTTTCGATATCCACTTCACGCACGGGCATAGCTACCTCTTTTCCTTGCCGAGCTAAATCGTACGCACGCTGACCATTGATATGCACTGCCGAGTGCGCAGGCGGCACTTGTTTCACTTTTCCTGTAAAGCGATCCTGAATGGTTCTCTGAATCACCACATGTTCCGGGATAGCCCACCCTGCGCGCGGTGGAACTTCTGTAATCACTCCTTCGCGATCATACGTAGTGCTTTCGGCTCCAAATCGAATATCAGCTAGATACTCCTTCGAAAGCCCTTCAAACATATGCACTACCTTTAATGCTTTTTTCCCGACCGCCAATACCAAAAGCCCTGTAGCGGCTGGATCCAGAGTTCCTAAATGGCCGATGGACTTCTCTGAGAGAATTCTACGCACAATAGCCACCACATCGTGGCTGGTCATGCCGGTGGGCTTATCAATAAGAAGGAAGCCGTGGCGCATGACCATAGTGTACAGAGAAATCGTTGTTTGTATTAGCCCAAAGCGGTAAGCGATGAGCGGCTAGCGGCAGCCTTTGTAGGCTTATCGCTTATCGCTAACCGCTAATCGCTTCCTGACAATCCTAACGCCGTGCAACACGACGCCTAGAAGGGTAAGATCTGCAATCATGAACCTCACCCTCACGTGGGACCTGTTCATCATCGTCTTCTTTGCAATCGTCATCACGTACACCTTCATTATTGGAAAGAAGGAATCGGTGAAAGTGATCATTGCTAGCTACATCGCCATTGTGGCTGTGCAAGGCATGGGAAATTTGCTGGAGCGATTTACCGATTACATCAGTATGGCTGTGAGCCTCTTTGGCCTCACCATGGACAACAGCATCATCTCGATGATCAAGGCAATTCTGTTTGTTGCCATTATTATCTTTCTCTCGGTTCGCGCCGGATTCGATATCCTCTACACCAAGGATTTAAACCCTGTTATCAACGCAGTGATTACCGGAATTCTGGGTTTTGCCACGGCAGGCCTTTTGCTCTCTACGCTTCTCACGTATGTGGCAGGAGTGCCATTGCTAGATATGACTCTGCAAAATACCGCCGCTCTGTCTCCTGTTATTCAACAAAGCCAACTCATGCAGATCATGATCTTGCAGCAAGACCTGTGGTTTGCGCTACCGGCACTAGTGTTGATTGGAGCAGGGTTTATGAGTAGCGAATAAATTTCTCTGCTAAGACAGTAAGCGATGAGCGGCGAGTGGTTCGCTTTTTACTTATCGCTTATGGCTAGGCACTTACCGCTTTTCAAAAAAAGTGCATTTATTAGTGTTCTTGTAACATCACTACTCCTCAGTCAAGCTCAGACCCCGCTGCTTCCTTGCGAATTTTTCTGTCTCTGGGTACAACTACTCCAATTTCCCTCCTCACGACATGACGACCTTTCAACGTCTATCTTTCCGCGCATGGTGGACCGCTTCCAGTGTTCTTGGGCTCGTACCAAAAGCTTTCGGTGCACAGGAGGGGTCATTTGCTGGGCAAATACCATCCGTGCCGGGCACTCCAGGAACCGCCAGTGGTGACGATGCACGCCAAATCATTCTGCGGGCACTCGCATTTGTCCTGAACTTCCTCGCTCTTATTGCTGTTGTATTCATTATCATTGCAGGTATCCGCCTCATTGTGTCTCAGGGCGAAGACGATGCAAAAGATAAGGCTAAGAAGACAATCTTGTACGTGATCTTTGGTTTGCTCGTCGTATTGTTTGCACGCGTGATTGTCAGCTTCTTTACAGACACTGTTGCAGAGCAGATTTAATTCAAACCTCGTACAACAAACGCACCCCCGTGGGTGCGTTTTTTAATTTTTCTACCACAGAGCGGCCTTTCCTGGTCGCGGGTCCGAAAAAATATTTCTCGTATTCTCGCACCCTAGCCCTCCCCGTCATCGGAAGGTCTTGATCAAAAAAAATCCTTTATCCCCTTTTTCCCCATCCCTACA
>CAZJPS010000081.1:0-4278 GCA_964548055.1 uncultured Candidatus Peribacteria bacterium | reverse complement strand
ACTGATAATCATCTGATGCCTGACGAATCAATTCAAAACCTTGTACATACGCAAGAATCGTCGCAAGTTCTAAAGAGCTTCTACAGAGTGCAACAACTTCTTTGGCATCAGCAGATTGATTGAGTATTTGGAGTGGCATCTGTTTTCCAGTTTGCCTCATCGCTTTATCACCAGACATGATGCGAGCATCTACGGCTGCCGTGATAGTGGGAATTGCAATACCCAAATCCATCGCTGCCTCTGTGGTCCACTTCCCAGTCCCCTTCTGCCCAGCTTCATCAGAAATAACATCGAGTAGATCTTTGCCCGTTACATCATCTTTCTTCTTAAAAATCTCTGCCGTGATTTCTACTAAAAATGAACCAAGATCGTCACCTTTATTCCATTCAGAAAATAAGACAGCTAATTCTGCATTCGTCATGCGGCCTACACTTTTTAATACATCATAGGTTTCTGCAATCAGCTGCATGATTCCGTACTCAATTCCATTGTGAACCATCTTCACAAAATGACCTGCACCGCCTGGGCCAATATGAGTGACACACTTTCCACCGTGGCCATCATCCGCTGCCATTTTTTGCAGCAATGTCTCCATCGATTGATACGCCTGCATATCTCCTCCCGGCATAATGCTTGGTCCTTTCAGTGCTCCCTCTTCACCACCACTCACCCCCATTCCAAAAAAGTGAATCCCCTTCTCTTTCCATTCTTTCTCTCTCCTTTCTGTATCACGGAACAGGCTATTTCCAGCATCAATCAAAATATCACCCGCATCTACCACAGAACTTAGTTCTTTCATCACTGCATCCACTGCATCCCCTGCTTTCACCATCAAAAGAATAGGACGAGGAGGCGTGAGAGTTTTCTTTACTTCTTCGTAGGAATAACAAGCAACAAATTTCCCTTCCGAAGAATATTTCTCCATAAATTCATCCGTCTTTTCTTTCGTGCGATTGTAAATTGCAACAGTTGCTCCATTACGAGCAGCGTTGCGGGCGAGATTTGCGCCCATCGTGCCGAGACCGATGACTCCAAGTTGCATCATAAGGTTGTAGGTTGTAGGTGATAGGTTATAGGATTTAAAGTTTTTGTCATTTTTGCCAGCATTTTAAGAACCTCTTCTAATAAAGATTCTACTTCGACGTATTGTTCTTTTCTTCCAAAACCTAACCTCTGTGCAATTTCAATTTGCGTTTCTAATTCACTCGCAGAACCAAAAGATATTAAAAGAAAATGTCTGTAATCTTTTGAAGTCCCTCTCTTTCTGCCCTCAGAAATATTTGAAGGTATGGATACAGCACATTTTTTCATTTGAGCAGTAAGACCATAAATTTCTTCTTTAGGGAAAAAACCCGTGAGTTTATACACAGCTACAACTAGATCCATAGACTTTTGCCAAACGATTAGCTCTTTGTGACTCTGAATCATTAATTAAATAGTAAAACGAAGCATCAACCCCTACAACCTATTTCACTTTCTCCCAATCCTCCATAAATTTCTTCAAACCAATGTCTGTGAGCGGATGTTTTGCAAGTTTTGTGAAGACATCATGAGGCATGGTGCAAATGTGTGCTCCAAGTCTTGCAGCATCTACTACATGGCGAGGATGCCTAGTAGAAGCCACCAACACTTCTGTATCAAAATCATACTGACTCCACACTTCCATAATTTCGCCAATCAAAGCCATGCCATCTTCACCTGCATCATCCAGCCTTCCAATAAACGGGCTGATAATGGAAGCTCCAGCCTTTGCTGCGAGAATTGCTTGAGGGACAGAAAAAATGAGCGTGGTATTCGTGCGAATTCCCTTCTCCTTAAAATATGAAAGTGCTTTAAGACCTTCAGTGGTCATTGGTACTTTCACAACGATATGATTGTGCCAACTTGCATATTCCTCGCCCTGCTTTTTCATGCCCGTAAAGTCCTCCGCCGTAACCTGTGCACTCACATTTGGCACATGCTTACACATCTCCAGCACCGTCTTCTGAAAGTCTTTGCCCTCCTTTGCAACAAGACTTGGATTGGTAGTAACACCATCCAAAACGCCCCAAGAGGCAATTTCTGCTACATGCGCTACATTTGCAGTATCAAGGAATAGTTTCATGTAACAAGCATACTCTTTAGAAAGGTAAGACAAAAGCAGCTTCTACTCTTACACTAGATGTATGTCGTACACGCATTCTCATGTTCGGGCTTATGTCATCATCCTTACAATATTCATTGGGCTATTGGGCATTGGATTTTATGCGGCATCAAAAACTCCTGAGAAATATGACATTCCACTCACACGTACAATCAAAAAAGAAATTGAGGATGCAACGAATGGCACAGGTGCCAAGCTGGATGTGAAAGAATTTACAAATGAACCAGCCGTCCCTCCTGCAACAATGCTCATCGAGGTTCCTTTTATAGTACAAGCTCCCACAGGCAATTGGGATATGCCATATCAAGAAGCATGCGAAGAAGCGTCACTCATCATGATTCATCATTTCTTGGCTGGTGAAACTCTGACAGCACAAGAAGCCGACAAAGAAATACTCGATATGGTGCAGTGGGAAAATGACGAATTTAATTACAGTGCAGATTTAACCATTGAAGAATTAAAACGTGTTGCAGAAGATTACTACAAGCACACAGGTCAGCTCTTTTACGATTTCACCATCGACGATATGAAGCGCCTCCTCGTCGAAGGTCATCCCTTGATAGTGCCACTGTCAGGACGTGATGTTGGAAATCCCTATTACAGTGGTGAGGGTCCGTGGTATCACATGCTTGTTGTAACGGGATACGATGCACATAATTTCATCACGAACGACGTAGGTACCAAGCGCGGCCACAACTTCCGTTTCCCACAAGAACGCTTCTTTAATTCCATCCACAACTGGACAGGACAAAAGGAAGATATCAGGAATGGACGAAAGGCGATGTTGGTGTTAGAAAAATAACCTAATTTTGTGGCTTTCTACCGCGGTGAAATTGTAAATGATAGTTATCATCTTGATTCTGTAAATAAGAGGTGGATGATGTACTGTATGCCTGAAGTTATACCAAGTAAACGGTTGATGGATTTCGTTCCATTCGACAAAGTAATGGAAGTGTCTGATCTTTTAGAAAAGTGCAATTCACCAGAGCCTTTATCACCAAGTGATCTTAAAAAATTAATCGCGCTTTCAGAATTTGCTAAGAAAAATAAATTGTCCGTTCCTTCAATAATACCTCGCCGCATTGTAGAAGAACTAACAAGAATTGAAGATATATTGAATGAACAACAACTAAAGTATCGCGATGAATTACGCGATATTTTAAACGCAAAATCATCGAAAAAAGTTCCAATACCTGCTCGTGCAATTCCTATTTCAGGTCTAGAACAATCACAAATTGACACAGGTCCTCATGCCACACTAAAAACAGATCCTACCCAGAAAGCGATGGGCTCAATTGAGACTCAGAAATAAATAGCGCTTCCTTAGGATCATGACTAATATCTTGATGTAAATATGCCATTTTCCAGGTATCTTTTGTGTATGAACAGACCAAGCTCTCAATCCCTCATCGGCAAAGATATCAAAGAAGTTCCTATGTCTCTCCAAAGAATCATTCAAGCAACTCACACAGCAGAAATGTCGTGGGTAGGACCTGATGCAGCAAAAGAGCTTTCGAAGGATGAAAGAAAAGCATACGAACTCGCTCATAAAATTATGTGCCATCTGTGCGTGCAAGCTCCCACAAAGCATTCTTCAGGGCATCCTGGTGGAGCACTTTCGTCTTTCACTTTCGCTTACCTTTTGAGCTTAAGACGTGATTCATCTGTCGATCAACCTCTTCGCATCAGCGCAGGTCACCTTTCTCTCCTTTCCTACGGACTCCAGTGGATGTTCGGGCGTGAAGGAAAAGATGAGAGGCTCAAGAGTCCTCAAGCCATCATCGATACTTTCCGAATTCCAAGCGGCCTTCCCGGGCATGTAGAAGCTGGCATTGGCGATATTCCTTTTGGCACAGGACCTCTCGGAAAAGGAGTATCCAATGCACTTGGGGTCGCTTTTGGCCTTAAACTTCAGAAGAAAACAGGAAAAGTGGATGTACTTTTGGCTGATGGTGATGCTCAGGAAGGACAAGTGATGGAAGCGTTTAGGCTCGCTTCACATTTGAAATTAGATAACTTAATTGTTCACGGAGATTTTAATGATATTCAGTTGAGTGATCTTCCCTCTAAAACATTCGCAGCGGATCTTGCATCGATTGCAGCTGCGGCAGGTTGGAAAGTGATTGAAGTACAGA
>CAZJPS010000080.1:0-4436 GCA_964548055.1 uncultured Candidatus Peribacteria bacterium | reverse complement strand
TCATCACTTCCTCCTGAGCTTTTTGAGTCTCCTGTTCGGTAAGCGTCCTATCAGCAGCTCTGTAGGTAAATCTCAGCGTTAAATTATATTCCAATTCCTTCAAAGGCTTTCCGGAATACAGATCTACCACTGCTACACTTTCCAAAAGCGGATGACTTCCTTCGAGTTGCAACAGCATGTTTGCAGCCTGTTCGCGGTGGCTCAGCGTGATCGTTGCATCGTACGACACAGCGGGGAAGAGCGGGACTGGCTTGGCTACTTTTACTGCAGTTGGAAGAGCGCGGACGGCACTGAGATCAAGTAGGGCAACAGCTGCTCTATGTGGCAGCGAGAAGCGAGCTTGTACATCGGGGTGCAATTCGAAGAGCGAACCAATCACTTCTTCGGGAGATGACTCGTCTCCTTCCGATTTCTTCTTGAGGAAGATCTCTGCGGCACGCCCAGGGTGAGCGTAGGCAGGAGTATCGCGCAATTCTGAGCATGCAAGATCGTATCCTAATTCTCCACACAAATACCGCAGGCTCTGCTTTACTCTAAGGAGTGGCTCTTCCTGAATAGAGGAGGAAGCGGGATGAATAGGTGCCAAAAGCACACTTAATTCCCATCTTTCCGGTGCATTCTTTTTGAATACTTTTCCTACATGAAAGGTAGCGATGTCTTTTCCTGCGTAGGAAATATTTCTTTCCGCGTGTGAAAGGAGAGAGGGGAGAGCGCTTGGGTGCATGAGGCTCAGCTCTTCGCCTAAAGGATTACGAATTTCAGGTGCAATAGATGGATCGATGTTTGCCTTTTGCAGCAAGCTTGGACCGATGAGCGAGAGAGGAACTAACTCTGTGAATCCTTCTTCCTTTAAAGCATCACGCAGAATATGCACGCGCTTTTCCCGAACGGGGGGCTCTATAGATGCGGTTGGAAGCACGGGAGTGATGCTGTCGTATCCTTTTATACGTCCGATTTCTTCTACGAGATCGTGAGAGCCTTTGATGTCGCCAAGGCGGTGTAATGGTGGAGTCACGTCCAAATTTTTGATTTTTGATTTTTGATTTTTGGTTCCAGATTGTACGTCGAACTCAAGGCTTTCGAGGATTTCTGTAACCTCTTCCTTTGAAATTTCTATTCCGAGCATACGTGTGACATACTCCATTGATAATTCGATAGGAGTTGCTGTTCCTTCATCTCCCCACTCTTCTAATTTCGAAACAATGCGGGCTCCGGGCACAAGTTCGAGGAAGAGTTCGAGGGCGCGCATCAGTCCTTTTGTAGCCATGATGGGCGGGATTCCCTTTTCGTATACTGTAGAAGCATCCGTGCGGTGCCCCGTTCCAATAATAGCTTTGCGGATAGCAACGGGATTCACGATGGCAGCATGCAAATAGATGCGCTTGGTGGAAGGTTTTGTAGAACTGCGCAGTCCTCCCATGATGCCGAGAAGATCAAAGATGCCTATGTCATCATTCATCACAATCGCTCCTTCTGGAAGAACACGATCCACCGTATCGAGGGTCACAATTTTTTCTCCCTGCTTGGCGCCTCGTATGTGCATGTCGCCCTGTATGTCATCCGCGTCAAAGCTGTGTAGCGGCATTCCTAGCTCTGTGGCCACATAGTTTGTGATATCGATTGGCAAATTAATAGATCTCCATCCTGTTGCTTCTAATTTCTTTTTCATCCAGTCGGGTGTTTCCCCAATATTATCGATCTCAAGTAAGCAGGCTGCATAACGAGGGACAAGAGTTTTGTCGTCCACGAGACATTGGAAAGGAAGATCCTTTTTGGGGAAGTTGAAAGTTGAGAGTTGAGAGTTGAAAGTTGAAGTCTTTTTTTTACTTTCCACTTTCAACTTTTTGCCACTTTCAACTTTTGTCTTTTTCCACGTTGCCAATCCCAACGCAACAAATTCTCTCGCAAATCCGTAGTGTGAAAACAGATCTGCACGATGTGTGATTGCGTGGTTATCGATATGTAACACGGTGTCTCCCAACCGTAGATATTCTGCGAGGCTTTGGCCTACTCCTTCGTCGCCTTCTCCCATATCTATTATGGCCCTTTCCCCATCTTCGGGCTTACTTGGAAATCTTGATGCCAGGTCCAGTTCTTCTGCGGCACAAATCATTCCTTCGCTTTCCACTCCGCGGATCTTTGTTTTTTCCAGTGTCACCATGTCGGTTCCATGCCAGCGCACTGTTGCGCCAGTATGTGCAAATGCAACGCGCATACCTGTACGCAAATTTGTTCCTCCGCACACCACTTTTTTCACTCCATTGTCCGTTTGTACATCGCATACAGAAAGCCGATCGGCGTTTGGATGTTTTTCAATACGCAACACTTTTCCTACACAGCATTTGTTCAAGAGCGAACCTTGCATTTCCACTACATCCACTTCGGCAATCCCGGCCGTAATGCGGCGAGCAATTTCCATCGGATCCGTTTCTGTCAGATCAATGAAATCCGAAAGCCAGTTTAAAGAGATCTTCATGCCGTAAGTATGAACGAGGAAAACAAAAGAATGAAGGCCTTTACAGGAAACTTGTGTATCTCTGGAATATTGGGAAATTGAAGAAACAACTCCTGCTTCCTCGGTTTTGTCGGATTCTTTGGTTTCTTCAAGTGCATTCTTCGTCATCGCTCTGTACACTTCGCTGTAATTTCCCTTTCTCCTCCCATGTTCTTCCACAAGAAATCACCCCATACACCCGGGTGTCTCGCGTTCCATATTGTCACGAGCGTTTTGCTCTTCCTTGCAACCATCGTTTCCCTCGTTGGATTGATCATCGCGCATTTCGATCCAAAAAGCGGTGCGTTGGTATTTGGCACAATGTCTGCCTCTCTTTCGCTTCTCGCATTCGTTGTTTCTCTCAGTTTGCTTTTACAGCAATGCAAGAATTGCATGAGCTCTTGCGATGTCTGCGTCATTCCAGGAAAGAAAAAATAGTTTCTCTGTCTTTTTCAAAAACCGTGCTCGGATGGGGTGCGGTTTTTGGATGAGTGTACGATATTTTTTGAGTGTGGTGGACGTTCAAGCTCCTTTGGTTCGGCTCTTGCTTCACTCAGGGTCGTTCGACTCGCTCAAAATTAAGATCGTGGCCTACCATGAGCGAGTATTGCCACGTAGTAGCTGCGAGTCGAATGGCGGAGAGGGAGGGATTCGAACCCTCGAAGCCCTTGCGGACTTACACGCTTTCCAAGCGTGCGCACTAGGCCACTATGCGACCTCTCCTTGTATAGAAGACTATGGCAGAAAATGAGCTCTTGTAAAAGTTGAATGGCGGCACCCACGCGCTAAAAACCGCCCAATGCACTCCATCCTTCATTTTTTATTACGCCGTCTTTCCTTCCTGCATTCTTTTGGCCAAAGTTCTCAAATAGCTGGTAGCAACCTTCATTCTCTTAAAAGTTCCCGTGCGGGGGTCGAAAATGCGCTTTTTTTGAATATTCACCTTAAAAGCTCTGCGCGTATGGCGCATGGAGTGGCTCCGGGTGTTCCCGTAACCAGTAGATTTGCCTGTTTTAACACAAACGCGTGACATGGGACGGGGAGAATAGCGGCTCTCTAGGGGCGGAGTCAATGAAAGTTTCCTAGAGAAAGGTTGTAGGTTTTAGGTGGTAGCTGGTAGCAAAAAGTGGGATTTATCTCCTTTTCTCCTATAACCTATTCCCTACAACCTAACACCTCGATATGCCTTCCTTCGATCCCATCTACATCATTGCCATTCTCATCGCTCTTACAGTGCATGAGTGGTCGCATGCCATCGTTGCTACCTATTTAGGGGATCCAACACCTCATGATCGGGGGAGGCTCACATTAAATCCACTCGCACATCTAGATCCGTGGGGCGCCTTGATGTTCTTATTTATAGGGTTTGGGTGGGCGAAGCCTGTTCCTATTAATCCAGGATATTTTAGGAGCCAAAAAACAGGCGTTCTTCTCACATCCATCGCAGGACCCGTGAGCAACCTCATTCTCGCCATTCTTTCTTTTTTTCTACTCACATTCATCATGCAAGATCATGCAAGATCCGATGCATGGTCTTTGCTCGATGTTTCAAATAACGGATCCGCCGCTCACATATTCTTCGCGCGCCTTTTGGGGTATTCGCTGTTTGTAAATTTAGGATTGATGGCTTTCAATCTTTTGCCAATCGCGCCATTAGACGGATCAAAAGTGCTCCAAGCCCTTATCCCGCCACACCTGGAAGATCGGTACGAAGAAATAATGGAATACGGTCCGTATATTTTAATGGGTTTGCTAGTGTGGGATGTTGTTTTCGGATTTTCCATCCTTTCAATCTGGATCACGCCCATTATGAATGCAGTGTTGAGCGTGTTGGAGATGGTGGTAGGAGCGCGGTGAGGAAAATTTCAAACGATAAAGTTTCAAGCTACAAGAAAATTGAAAGGGGATAAAGGTTTCAAAGGAGATAAAGGTCTTTTTACAA
>CAZJPS010000079.1:0-4501 GCA_964548055.1 uncultured Candidatus Peribacteria bacterium | reverse complement strand
GTGTACCAATTTCCAAGGCGACTGGCTGGCCGAGTGTAACAACGAACTTGAGGTTATCACCTGGCATCACCATTTCTACGTTTGGTGGCAATTCTACGGCGCCCGTTACGTCTGTGGTGCGGATGTAGAACTGTGGCTTATATCCCTTAAAGAATGGCGTGTGGCGGCCACCTTCCTCTTTGCTGAGCACGTATACTTCAGCTTCGAAATCTGTGTGAGGAGTGATGGAACCTGGCTTGGCAAGCACCTGTCCGCGTTCGATATCCTCGCGCTCAATACCGCGGAGAAGGAGACCGACGTTATCACCGGCAAGACCGGAATCCAGAAGCTTGTGGAACATTTCTACTCCTGTAACCACAGTCTTCTTTGTGTCGCGAAGACCCACAATTTCCACTTCTTCGTTCACGTTGATCTTTCCTTGTTCAATACGGCCTGTAGCCACAGTACCGCGTCCCTTGATGGAGAATACGTCTTCCACGCTCATCAAGAATGGCTTATCCAATTCGCGCTTAGGATCAGGAATGTAGGTATCCAACGCATCGAGGAGTTCCTTTAGTTTGCCAATGTTTTCAGCATCTCCTTCTACTGCCTTCAGAGCAGAACCCTTAATGATTGGAGTTTTGTCGCCTGGGAAGTTGTACTTTGTAAGCAGTTCGCGTACTTCTACTTCCACAAGTTCGAGCAGTTCAGGATCCTTCACCATATCTACCTTATTAAGGAAGACCACGATGTAAGGCACGTTCACCTGGCGTGCAAGAAGAATGTGCTCACGAGTTTGTGGCATTGGACCATCAGCAGCAGATACTACGAGGATGGCGCCGTCCATCTGGGCAGCACCGGTAATCATGTTCTTCACGTAGTCGGCGTGTCCTGGACAGTCCACGTGTGCGTAGTGGCGCTTTGCAGATTCATACTCAACGTGTGCAGTATTGATAGTAATACCGCGCTCGCGCTCTTCTGGAGCATTGTCGATATCGGCATATGCCTTTTTCTCTCCTTCTGGCGAGAAGTTCATAGAAAGCGCTGCTGTCAGCGTTGTCTTACCGTGGTCGACGTGACCAATGGTTCCCACGTTCACGTGAGTCTTGGAACGATCGAATTTCTTAGCATCTGCCATACGAAAGGAGGGAAAAGAGGAATTGCTAGAGGAACAGGATACCTGTCTTGAGCTGCGGCAGTCTAGGGAATATTGCGATAGGTCGTCAATAGTCTAAAGAACAAAAAATGGGGACAGAAGGGGTAAAGGGGACAAAGGTTTAAAAGGGGATAAAAGAGACAAAGGTCTCCTATTAAAAACCTTTGTCCCCTTTGTGGCCTTTATCACCTTTGTCCCTTTTCATCATCTTTCCTGCTTTCATTATACGTTTTCCATAATTTGCTTAAAATTCCTGTTCCATTCATCAGTTTCTCTGGCTTTCCAAATTCGGCAATTTCACCTTTTTCTAATACATATACTTCATCGAACAGCGGGAGGAGATGAAGGCGGTGTATAGAAGAAATAATGCAGCGATCTGCAAAGTGGCTGAAGATATTTTTGTGGATCTGTAGTTCATTCTGGGAATCCACAGAGCTTGTGGGTTCATCGAGCAAAATGATGTCACTTTCCTCTGCAGCAAAAATTCCGCGGGCTAATGCAAGCCTTTGCTTTTCGCCTCCACTTAGATTTACACCTTTTTCTGCGATGTCGGTTTTTAGTCCTTTGGGAAGACGTTCAAGCACAGAAGTAAACCTCGCGAGGTCCACGTATTCCAAAATATCCTGTTTCGACTGCTGTGTATCCACAGTGATGTTGTACTCAATGGTGTTTGCAAAAATTTCTGGTTCCTGTGGAATGAGTGTGACATGTGAGGCAATACACCTCAGTCCCTTTTTTAGTTTTATGCCATCGCAGAGCACTTGTACCTCATCCGTTGTGTGAAGCCCTCGAATAAGGCTCATGAGCGTACTCTTTCCACTTCCGCTCTCTCCCACGAGCGCAATTTTCTTTCCACGCTCGAGTGTGAGGTGAATCCTCTTTAAATGATGGCGTTTTTTTTCTTCATCTTCATAGGAGAAGCGCAGATTCTCAATTTTGATCTTTTTCCAATTTTTTGGGAGGCACAGCGAAGCCGACTCCGTAGATCTCTCTGCTTTTAAAATACTGTTTGCGGAAAGTAAATCTGCATACTGCTGAATGGTGCCGCTATATTTCCACGCAAACGTATAAAAGGAGCTGCCAATTTTTTGCAGATATTCGTAGAGCATGAAGAATGTTCCGGCGAGCAGCACACCTCCCGATCCAATCACGTCCATGGCATACCAAGCGAGCACTACGACTGTCATGATGGAAATGATCAACGTAGTAAGGAACCATTTAGCCTCATTCACAATATTGTTCGTTTTGTACATTGGAAAATACTGCACCATGCGTTGCCACAGTTCTGTCTGTGTGAGGCTTTCCAATCTCAGAGTAATCACGGTGATGATATTCGTGATGTAGTCGTGCAGAGCGGATGCTACAAAGTGGTCTTTCTCATTGATAGCTTCGTAGGACTTCAGAAGGTAGTAATCAAAAATGAATACAATCACGAGTGCTATTAAACTCACACCTACTGCAATTGCTGCTGCAAATGGAAGCAACAAAAACAATGCGATGACAGATCCCACCAGGCGGATAATCATTTCAATAAACTGCCATCCGTTTGAACTAAATTCATACAGGGCGTTTGTTGCTTTACTGATTTTACTAATAGTCTGACCTGAGTGATGATCTTTATGCCACTGGACAGGCAACGATGTGACGATCTTAAAGAGATGCTTCTTAAATTGAATGCGAGCAAGAAACGCTGTGTTATTTTCCAGTACACGTGCAGGACCATGAAACAGCCAGAATCCAACCTGAATCAATACCATAAAGATGAACGCATTCATCATTGGTTTTAGCGGATCGGGTGTCGTTGATGCACTTTGAATGCTATTGAGTAAAAATCCGATCGCAATCGGTTCTAAAAGCAGAATGATATTCGCAATCACAAACATCAGTACCTGCAAAAGGAACAGCAGTTTCCTACCTTTTGCATATCGCCATGTGGCCGCTAGGAGTACGAAGAACGCCTTCATGGGTTTAGAATAGTGGGAACGAGAATACTAGAATAATCGGATTGTTATTTCCCTTTCTCACACACAAACCCCTATTATTCTCTTACGTACGTATTCTATTACTTTCTGTATGAGGAAAGAAGAGCGAATTCAGCAATTTGTAGAGGAAATCTGGCAATGGTTTTCCAATCATAAACGCACCCTTCCGTGGCGAGATTTGAAGATTGCAGATGACACACAGCGTGCGTACATGGTGTTGGTATCCGAAATGATGCTGCAGCAAACACAAGTTTCTCGTGTGATCATTATCTTCAAAAGATTCCTTGAACAATTTCCAACTCTGTCTGATCTCGCAGATGCATCTAATAAGGAGGTGATTATTGCGTGGAGAGGGATGGGATATAACAGTAGGGCGCTTAGGTTACGCGATGCTGCTCGTTGGATTAGGGATAGGGATAGGGTTAGGAACGAATATAATCCTAGCCCTAACCCTGTTTTTCCTTCTTCTATGGAAGAACTTCAGACCATTCCAGGTATCGGTCATTACACTGCTGGGGCCATTCGCAATTTTGCGTTTGGGATTCCTACTCCGTGTATTGACACAAACATCAGAAGAATTTTGCATCGAGTGTTCATCGGCCCTGAGAATCCAGACGGAACATGGAAGACTCATGACAAAGAACTACTAAAAATTGCAACAGAGGTACTTGATGCCGCTTTGGAATATATTCCGAAGGAAGGCTCTGCCTTCCTGCAGGAAATCAATACAGGGAAAGGAGAGTCCGTGAGAGGAAAACCGTTAGGTTTGCCTTTCACGCGTGATTGGCATGCTGCTCTGATGGATTTCGGTTCGCTTGTGCAAACGAAGAAAAATCCCAAATGGGATATCTGTCCGCTCACAGCAAAAGGAATTATGAAAACAACACCTGCCCAATGGACACGCAATAAATCCCTAGTCCCAAGTTCCCAGTCCCTAATCCCAAGAAAAGAGCCTGGTCGCTTAGTTGGTTCCACTCACATTCCCAATCGCATTTTCAGAGGTCGAATTATCGAACAGCTGAGAGATGAAGTGAAAGGTCTGAGCGATACAGAAATTGGATCGCGTATTAGTGTGGATTGGAATAAAAAAGAACATCACGAATGGTTACAATCGCTTCTGAAAAAGTTAGTGAAAGACCAACTGATTGCGAAGAGGGGGGCGAAATATAAGTTAGTGGAATAGCGAAAGATATTTTTCTAGAATGTCTGCGGCCCGAACGGCCGCTGCTGGGGTGGAAATTATAATAATTAGAAAAATAATGAACCCGGGAGCACCCGTTCGGGGTGCGTGTGGCGAGAAGAATTACATCACCTGCTGGAGAGCAGAAACAAAAATCGCACCAAGGTTTTTAGGCTTGGTGCGATGTGAATCGTCGAGTTTTGT
>CAZJPS010000078.1:1563-4510 GCA_964548055.1 uncultured Candidatus Peribacteria bacterium | reverse complement strand
TTCAAATCACGTGCATAGGTATACCAGCCACCATGCCCAGTAAGGCGTTCTGTGATGAGAAGAACCTTCATTGATAAAGAATACCGGGAGAGAGCGGCTAGCGGCTAGCGATAAGCGGGTAGCTTACACGTATTTCATACCGCTAGCCGCTTATCGCTTATCGCCTGCCAAAAATGGCTATACAATCGCACCAATGCCCATTCTCGACTACCTCGGCCTTACCCGCAAAATCACGCGTCCTCGCATCGAAGCGTTTTTGAAAAAATATAAATCAGACAAGAAGACGCTAGATATTGGCTGCGGTACAGCCCTGTACGGAGGACTCTTTCCAAACCGAACGACTCTCGATATAGCCGAGCGCCCAGGAGTACCAGTAGATATCATCGGTGACGCGCATGACCTAAAGATGATCAAAGATTCTGAGTATGAAGTCATTTTGTGTACCGAAGTGTTGGAACATCTGCACACACCCGCCAAAGCTATTGCTGAATTCCATCGTGTTTTGCAGACAGGAGGCCTTTTACTTCTCACCACCCGCTTTATTTTCCCGTTGCACGACACTCCTGGCGACTACTACCGCTACACCAAGTTTGGTCTGCAGCA
Organism: uncultured Candidatus Peribacteria bacterium; assembly: GCA_964548055.1. GTDB lineage: Bacteria > Patescibacteriota > Gracilibacteria > Peribacterales > Peribacteraceae > CAZJPS01. Next base: position 3,907 of record CAZJPS010000078.1, on the reverse strand, counting down.
TTTACTGAAGGATTTTGAAATCTTGGAATTAAAAGAAGAAGCGACAACGATGGAAACCCTCGCAGTGTTGTACCAGCGCATTGGATTCCAAACAGATACTCTTAGTTTTCGGCCTTTCAAACTGATTTGGTTCATAAAGGCACAACTCCTAAGGCTTTTCTCTTGGGTTCTGACCAAAGAATACGGGGATATCCGGCATTCAAAAGTTGAAAACAATATTCTTACTTCTGGCTACTACGTAGCTGCTCGAAAAAAATAATCGATGTCCCTTTTCTATTCACTCTTCGATAGAACTCCACGCAGAGACATGCCTGCACGTAGTCCCTGCGTGGCAACTGTCTTGAATGATGATTTTACTGAGTATTTTCTCGTCTTCTTACACTCTATTAGAAAGCACAATCCATGGTTCAAACTACCGATTATCATCTTTTACAACCAACAGAGATCACCTCTCAGCACACATAATCAGACTCGAATCCGCAAAGCCTATAAATCAGTAGAATTTCGTGAAGTAGATGAATCCAAATATGAGCACTTTAAAAAAGATACCCCCGAGCGCCTCCTCCCCGCTCTCTTTAAATTAGAAACATTCGGAATTAAAGGTCACGATCGCGTCATTTTCTTAGATGCAGATATGCTCTGTCTTGGGGACATCTCTGAGCTCTTTACGCTGGGAATCGATTTTGGTGCAGTACCAGCAGGCAAGGATCGAGATTTAAAAGAGAGAGTGGCCGAAACATTCCGCAGAAGAGTGGGCTTTAATAGCGGGGTAATGGTGATTGGAGAAAAGTATTTGAATGACCGCACCTATGAGTCTTTATTCAGGCACAAAAGCGGCCCCTGCGCAGACCAAGACGTCCTCAATCGCTTCTTCCGCTTCCGCAAAGTGTACTGCTTCCCACATCAATATAACTACCATGCACAATTCTTTTGGAACGGCAAAAACACCGATGACGTCCGCATTCTGCATTTTGCAGGAGAGAAGCCACTGGAAAAACCTGAACTTCCGAGGATGAAGGTGTGGTTTGAGGAACAAGAAGAGATGGAATAAAAAAAGACAATGCACAATCAGAGCGGGCTTTCTGCCCGCGGGCCTAAAGGTTAATGTCATAACACGAAAACAACCGCGGCTAGAAAAGCCGCTCTCCGTTTTTATATATCACAATGCTAAATACCTCCTCCCCGCCCCCTCAATCGCTTTCTTATCCAAAATCGACTTAAGGTCATACACAATTCCATCTGGCTTCAGTGCCTTCAAAAGTCCTTCCGTTCCCAGATCCACATATTCTTTATGCGGAACCAAAAAGACGATGGCATCAAAGGGTCCATTTTTGATGGTTCCATAGGGAATTTTTTGCCGCACACAATCTTCCTCTGTCATATAGGGATCATGTGCAATCACCTCGCAACCAGCAGTCATAAGATTTTTCACAACATCCGGTGATTTGCTATTCCGTGTATCAGGAATATTTTCTTTAAAGGTGAGGCCAAGCACCAATACTTTCGCTCCTGCTTTCTTTTTCCCAAGTGCACCCAGCACTTGCTGCACCACGTAGTAACTCATGCTGTCGTTTATCGTGCGGCCAGCCGTAATCACATGCGTTTTCATTCCCAGCTGCTCCGCTTTTTCTACAAGGTAATACGGATCCACTCCAATGCAGTGACCACCCACCAATCCCGGCTTGAACGGCAAGAAATTCCATTTGGTAGCCGCGGCATCCAACACATCTTTCGTAGCGATTCCCAAGTGATTACATAAAACCGCAATCTCATTCACAAACGCGATATTCAAATCGCGCTGAGCGTTCTCTATCGCCTTCGCCATCTCGGCTACTTTAATACTGGAAGCGCGATGAATTCCTGCCGTGACAATTGATCCGTAAATCTTCGCAATTTTCTCTGTCACTTCCGCATTCTCCCCAGCCACAATCTTCACAATTTTATCGATGGTATGCAGCTTATCTCCTGGATTAATGCGCTCGGGGGAATATCCCAAAAAGAAATCTTTTCCCTGCTTCATCCCCGATTCCTTTTCCAAAATGGGACCGCAAATTTCTTCCGTCACACCTGGGTACACCGTGGATTCGTACACCAGGATCGCGCCTTTCTTCATGTGTTTGCCAACTGCATGCGTGGCTCCTTCCACCGGCGAAAGATCGGGTTTGTTATTTTCATCTACAGGCGTGGGGATCGCAAAGATGATGACGTCTGCTTTAGAAATGTCTTCTGGTTTTGTGGTGTACTGAATCTTCACTTGTTTCAGCTGCTCATCGGTAAGCTCGTTCGTCCAATCATGCCCTTCCTGCAAAGTTTGAATACGCCGCTCCGAAATATCGTATCCAAT
>CAZJPS010000078.1:0-1463 GCA_964548055.1 uncultured Candidatus Peribacteria bacterium | reverse complement strand
AATCATGCCCTTCCTGCAAAGTTTGAATACGCCGCTCCGAAATATCGTATCCAATCACTGTGTAGCCCTTCTTTGCAAAAGCGTGGGCAAGCGGCAAGCCCACATAGCCAAGACCGATAATACAAATAGTATCCATGAGGGCTTCAGTGTAGCAGAAACCTCTAAAAAGCCGTATCCTATAGCCCTCACCAATGGATCGTTCCCGTGCCCTTTCTTGGCTGTATATCGCCTCTCTCATGGCCGCGATGGCGTTCAGTATTTTTCAGGCAACGCCACAGCCGCTCGATGATCACTTTCTTTACCAACAATTCATCGAAGCTCTCGCTCAGGGAAATATCAATCTGACCATTCCAGGCTTTCACGGATCTGACTTTTTTGCCCTCCCCTGGTATCTCCTCTCTCGCTCTCCTATTGCACAGATTCATGTACTCCAGTTGTGGTGTGTGCTTCTGCCGTTCCTGGGATATTTGGTTGGGAGAAATTTGTTTGAGGGTACACAAGTGGAAAGTGCCCGCCTGCCGGACGGGCAGGGAAAGTGCCCGCCTGCCGGACGGGCAGGGAAAGTGGAAAGTTCTGATAAAAGCTCTAGCACAAGAGATGCCTCGATCACTTTCAACTTTCAACTTTCAACTTTCAACTTATCCGAATTCTACGGTCTCACCCTCGCAACCATCATCGCCATGATGCCCTTCATCTCGTTTGTTTCCATGCGTGGATGGACGGGGCCTGCGTACTGGGGACTCATGTTGCTGACGATCTATCTTGCTACCAAAAAAACTCCCTTCGCAGGAATTCCTTGGGCACTTGCGATGCTCACAAAACCATTCGCTGTCATTTTAGCTCCTCTGCTTTTTGTTGTTGCTCCTCAAAAAGGAACTGCATGGAAAAAATATGGGTGGGCAATGCTGGGAATCGGCATCGTTGCAGCGTATTTCCTTCTGCAGCTTTTCCAAGCAGGCCGTATCTTTGTGGGAACGCATACAGATCTCACGGCAACATCCACTATTCAAGGACCTGTACGAATTCTTCTCAATCTCGCACACTCACTCCAAATTCTCTTCTCCGTACATAACTACTATTTCCCAGATCCCTCCCTTACAGGACCCGGAAACATGATGCACGTAACTCCCATTCTGATTTTCCTGGGGCTCTTTGGGCTCCTTGGAATGCGAGAACTCTATCCACAAAAATGGATGGCCACGGCTCTCCTCGGTGGCGCGATCTTCGGCATCCTGATGAACGCGCTCCTCGATCATATGGATCACTTTTACATGGAAGCGAGTGTGCTTCTGCTGATTCTTGCTTCACTTCCAATATTGAAACGCTTCCCTGTGTGGATTCCAATTGCTTTGGTAACACTTCATTTCCAGTGGTTCTATTTTTATCTGCAATATAGAGCTGGATTCCATTTGGAATATTGGTTCTTTACTGTTCCTCTGCTTGTAGATGCCGCTTTTGTGCTC
>CAZJPS010000077.1:0-4680 GCA_964548055.1 uncultured Candidatus Peribacteria bacterium | reverse complement strand
CCCACCCTAACCCTCCCCCTCGGGGGAGGGAATGTGTGTGTTTTGTTTTTTTAAAATAATCTCCCTTCCCCCGCTTGTCCTCCGTAGCTTTCGCGAAGGAGGATGGGGGAAGGGCCGGGGATGGGGGCGGTACGTGTGTGACATCACCCTGCACCACCGCGGGTACGGAAACCCGCTCTGCGATATGATATTTTCTTTTTTAAAAAAGACCTTTGTCCCCTTTAAAACCTTTATCCCTTTTATCCCCTTATTTTTCCAGTTTTCTTGATACTTGGAACTTGATAATTGAATATTCTTTGGAAGGATTTGACGCTATACTGCTCCTTCCCATGACCCCCTTTTCTTCCATCCCCGAAGCCCTGGAAGCCCTCAAGGCAGGCAAGTTTGTGATCGTGGTAGATGATGAAGATCGCGAGAATGAAGGCGATTTAGTTTTACCGGCAGAGCACATAACAAAAGAAAAAATGGCATTTATGATTCGTTACACAGGGGGCGTAGTGTGCATGCCTCTCACTGATGAGATTGCGGACCAACTACATCTCCCGCCAATGGTATCGAACAACACATCCAAACTAGGAACACCTTTTACGGTAAGTATTGATGCCGCAGAAGGAACCACAACTGGAATTTCTGCGGAAGATAGAACCGTGACAGTACGATCTGCACTCAGGCCAGATGCAAAGCCATCTGATTTCCGTCAGCCGGGCCATATATTTCCGCTACGCGCAAAAAATGGTGGTGTGCTTGTGCGGGCCGGCCATACGGAAGCAACTATAGACTTATGTTTACTTGCTGGCTCTCGTCCTATTGGGGTGCTCAGTGAGTTAATGCATGATGATGGAACCATGATGCGGTTGCCCGCGCTCATTGATTTTGCAAAAAAGCATGAAATTCCACTTATTAATATTGGCGATCTCATCGCGTGGCGAAGAAAAAATGAAATGCTTGTTCGCTTTGATGCAGAATCTGATTTGGAAACGGAAACTGGGCTCTGGAAAATCCGAGTATATACGGATTTAGTGCGTGAACAGGAACATGTTGCGCTTATTAAGGGAACTATTCGTCCATCAGAGCCAATTCTGGTACGTGTTCACTCCGAATGTTTAACGGGCGATGCACTTGGGTCTCATCACTGTGATTGCGGTGAGCAGTTACGCATTGCAATGCAACGAATAGAAAAAGAAGGATCAGGCGTTTTATTATATGTGCGTCAGGAGGGGAGGGGAATTGGTTTAGCAAATAAGATTCGCGCGTATGATTTGCAGCAAAAGGAGGGCTTGGATACGGTGCAGGCAAATATAAAATTAGGTTTTAAAGCTGATCTGCGAGAATATGGCATTGGAGCACAAATATTGCGTGATGTAGGTGTTCGTTCATTGCGTCTGCTTACAAACAATCCAAAGAAAGTAATAGGTCTACAGGGATATGGATTGAATATAGCCGAACAATTGCCTCTTACAATTGCATCGCACACTGTGCGTCAGAAAAAATATTTAGATACAAAGAAAAAAAAGTTGGGTCACCTTTTGCCATAAAAAATATAAATATTGTAAGAAAAATATTTTCTCTGCAAAAAAACAAAAAAAAGATGAATTTTTTTTACATCACATTTCTTTTCTTTGCGCTTGTTCAAATGCTTTTGTTCTTTGGAGAGTGAACGTACACTCTCATAAGTTATTTGTTTCCCCTCTCTTCAATGCCCGCCAAGAAAAAAAAGAAGGCAGCTAAGAGGAAGACTACGAAAAAGAAAAAGTCTTCAAAGAAGAAAAAGAGGTAGTCGTTTGCTTCCTCTCTAAGAACGCCTCGCAAGTGGCGTTCTTTTTTTTGGAGTATCTCTCCCTTTGCAGTCCTCACTTCATTGGTTAGAGTACATCCGTGATTTCTCCACTTTCATTACTTGGCACTCTTATCGCTTTTAGAACAACTCAATCTGGTGCAAAAAAAGAGTGTTTACATTGGATTGAACAGAATTTTCTAACATCCGTGAAAGCTAAGGATATTCATGGTGATGTGGAAGGTAACCCATACATTTTTCTTCCACATCCTTCACCTAAACTACTGTGGTTTGCTCATATTGATGTTGTTCCAGGAAGAGATGATCAGTTTTCGATTCGCGTGGAAGGGGATAAGGTGTACGGGCGCGGAGTGAAGGATATGAAGGGGGCTACTCTGGCTTTTTTAATTGCCTATGAGGAGATGTGCCGTGAAGGCAAAGTTCCTCCAGTTAGTATTTTACTAACGAGTGATGAAGAAGTTGGGGGTCTTACACCTGCTGCTCTGCTGGAACAAAGGAAATTGGGAAACCCTCCCGTGGCATTTACACCCGATACCGGTGCCTATCCGCACATCGTAACAGAATTAAAAGGAGCTGCCTGGATTCGTCTTATTGCTGAGGGGAAAAGCGGACATGGCGCATTGCCATGGCAATCGGAGAATCCAGTTTTGCTTTTATGTAAGACCGTATTGGATCTTTTTGAAAAATTTCCTCCAGTATCCGATGAAGAATGGAGAATGACAGTCACGCCAACGCAGTTGAATGGTAGTAGTGCAATTAATCGTATTGCACAGGATGTTTCCTGTATTTTAGATGTACGGTTTCCACCCGAAGAGTGTGCAACTCCAGAAGAAGCATTACAGAAACTTAAAAAACTCGTTTCTCCACAATGTCGATTAGAAATAGTAAGCACGGCTCTCCCTATGTACACAGATCCTAAACATCCAATGGTGTTGGAGTTGAAAAGAATTGCAGAAGAAGCATTGGGTCATACAGTTGATATTGGCAGAGAACATGGTTCTTCCGATGCGAGGGCATTCTCTGCACACGGTATTCCCGCGTTTCTTTTTGGTCCTATTGGCGGTGATTTGCATGGGGAACATGAATGGCTCTCTCTTTCATCCTTCGAAAAACACATTGAGATGAATAGAAAGTGGCTGAGAGAATTATCGTTTCTCCATTTGTAGAATATTTTGGTCCACGCTTTCCAAAGCTTTCTTGAATGCATCTGGAGTCAGAATTTTTTTAAAAACTTCTTCCGCCGCATCTCTATATGCTTTTTTCCAGCAAGATGCTTCTGTAGTGCATGAGACATCTGGGTCCGGAACTATTGGTTGCTCAATTTTTTCCATGAATGAGTGGGAAGCAAACGCCTACAAATACTTAAGATAATATTACACACGTATGGTAGTTCCTCGTGGTTAAATTGCACAACACAAAAAAGCACTTCTATCTAGAAGTGCTTTTTTTAAAATTCTTTCTTACGCATTCATCTTCCACACTTCAACGCGTACTTTGTTTCGTAGTGCTTCATTCTCAGGTTTTGCCAATTCTCTTTGATACTCTGCAACAAGATCTTCAGCTTTATTGTCTGGAGCTGTAATTATAATTCTGTATGGAATGCCCTGTGGCAATTGAATCTGTTCATTGCCATGTCCAGCGGCAAATCCGTGATCTCCAAGAGCAATTTTTGCTGAAAGAATTCCATCTGCTACGGATGTTAAGTTATACATAAGAAGGCCTGAATTTCTATCAAGATTCATTTCTAATTCTGAATGTGCATGATGTAGCCCTACTGCGCCTGGGTGATGTTCGGATTGTAAAAAGTGCTCTTCTGGAAGCATATGTACGTCAAACACTATTTTTGCTGCATCAAGATGAGGTCTCCTTCTTATTTCATCTTTTAGCGCTTGTTCCAAACGTTGTGCGCCTTGCAGCGCAGTTCTATCGATTGCTTCCTTACTCATGTCCTGTTCACCTGCCTGAGTGCGAGCTAGTTTTGCCGCTCCGCATTTACCTGCACCATGCGGGCAGAGGTTGAAAGTATACTGCTGTTCTCCGTTTGAAAGTGCAGCTTCTGCTTGATCAATAAGTTCAGATGCTTTTGCTTGCAGTGCTTCATTGCTCAATAAAACACCAACACCGGCGATTCCTTCACCTTTTCCTTCCTGACTATATCTTTCATCAATGCAACAAATTTTTTCTTCGTTTTTAGATTTAGGTACTAAAATAGCATCACGTGCTTGCTGTGCATTAAAATGAGCTTGAACGGACGTGTTTTCCAAATCTCGTAATGCTGAGGCATTACTTTGCAATCTTGCTATTACTTCTGGATTTTCCATATGTTCAGAATGTGAAGAGATTAATTTCCATACAGCACCTCCGGTTGCCGTTGCCACACCAGCAACGCCGGCAAGAATTTTAAGAAAACTACGACGGCTTGGAGGAATGTTTTCCGGAGAAGTGGGTGCACCCGGTTTATTTATAGGTGTTGTCATACAGTGGAGATATTTAATAAAAATTAACTAGCGGAATAGATTGGGGAAATTAATGTGGGAGTCAAGGGTCTTAGAGGCAACTTTTTCTCACCTTGCAGGGATAAAAGTACATTGAGGAAATGACATCTGGAGCTGATATTAGTTATATTATAGCAGATTTTGGATTATTTTACCAATAAGGTGCTTAGTTTCAGGGAGAATCTCCGATACACTTAATAAAGAGTTTCTTTTCGCCTCTGTAGCTTCTATCTTCGTCTCTGTTTATTCAGTCACTGGGCGAGGCTACGGTGGACGAGTACGTATTAATAAGTAAGATGTTATGATCCTTCTCCATAAATGCCCCTGTAGCTCAGCTGGATAGAGCGCCTGGCTTCGAACCAGGAGGTCGTGGGTTCAAATCCTGCCGGG
>CAZJPS010000076.1:0-4868 GCA_964548055.1 uncultured Candidatus Peribacteria bacterium | reverse complement strand
TTGTACAGGTTTTTAAAAAAGTACCTTTATGCCTTTTTCCCCCTTTTTCGCTTTTATCCCATTCTTTCTAGTACACTCTTCCCATGACCCGTTACCGCACCATCGCTCTTTGCCTCCTCATGCTCATCCTCGGTTGGCAGCTAGGAGTGGGTTTTGCTCAAAAAAACATGCAGAAAAGGCTGGAAACCATGGAGAATTTCTATAATGGGAGCGGAGTAGGCAGCGGATCTGTCGTGTTGGGAGATCCGGAGAAACAAGTAGATATTTCGTTGCTCTGGTACGTGTGGAGGGTATTGCAGGCGCGATACGTGCACCCGGAAAAACTGAAGAGTGACGCCTTATTGTATGGTGCGGTGGAGGGGCTGGTGCGTGGAGTGGGCGATCCTTACACCGCTTTTATGACCCCGGTAGTAGATAAGGAATTCCGAGATTCTCTGGCGGGGAACCTGGAGGGTATTGGAGCAGAATTGACAGATAAGGATGGATTAATTGTAGTAGCACGCCCATTGAAGGGTTCACCCGCTGAGAAGGCAGGGTTAAAGCCCGAAGACATTCTTTTTGAGGTAAATGGCGAATCGATGGCAGGAAAAACACTGAACGAAGTGGTAACGAAAGTACGAGGGCCCAAGGGAACGACAGTGAGCCTTAGCGTTATACGGAAGGGAAAACAGGGCCCCGTTGCATTATCTATTGTGCGCGATGCAATCCATATTCCGAGCGTGGCATCAAAAACCATTCCCGCTCCGGGTGGTGCCATTGGATACATCGAGCTGAACCAATTTGGGGACCAAAGCATTGACGAATTTAAAAAAGAGCTTCAGGGGATCCTGAAAGACAAGAATGTCAAGGGTCTGGTGATTGATGTGAGGGGGAATGGAGGTGGGTATTTAGAGGGTGCTATTGATTTAGTGTCCCTCTTCTTAAGGAAGGGAACCGTTGTTACTGTGGAACAGCGAGGGGAAGCCCCTATTCACCACCAGGTAACGGGCAACGTGCTTGTACCAGATATTCCTTTGGTTGTATTGCAGGATGAAGGATCTGCAAGTGCTTCGGAAATTACAGCTGGAGCCCTACAGGACAGCAAACGAGCCATTATCATTGGGAAAAAGAGCTTTGGGAAGGGGACCGTACAGGAAATCATCAATCTTCCAGGTGGAAGCAGCTTGCGGGTGACGGTGGCACGGTGGCTTACTCCCAGTGGAAAGGATTTGGGGAAGGAAGGAGTGCATCCGGACATAGAGGTACAAAGGACAGCTGAGGATATTGCCGCACAGAAGGATCCTCCTCTAGACGCTGCAGTACTCTGGTTATCTGGTTATAAAGAAAAAGCCGAGGGCATGGCCGTTCATTCCGCTGGAATTCAGGCCTCCAGCGCCAGCAGCCAAGGGCCGTCCCGCGCACAGTAATATACTATAAGGGAAGAATATTAGGCTCACGGCAAGTAAACGAGCCTTGTGAAACGCATGTGCTACTCCTTATATATAGCACATCACCATCTTTCTAAATATTTGGCTTATTGTAGAGGAAAAATAAAGATCATGAGCCCAAGGGATGAGGGCATATTTTTGCCATGTTGTACCAAAATGAGGGTGGTGAGCCCCGGAAGGTGGCTACAACATTGGAGAATTAGCCTACCGCAGGGCTTCATTCTGGCCCGGGGTTCCCTTGCTGTCGCTCATGAGAATAATCTGGTGCCGGTGAAAACAGAAAAATGAAGGCCCTTTTTTACCAATGAGTGAGTGTGTGCCTCCTACGCAGTACGAGAGAAAGTACGAATATATCTTGATTATGTGCGGTATGGGCGACTGTGGAGGCACTTTTTGAGTGGATGCGAAGAAAAAGTTCTTCTGCAGTTGAAAAACTGTGCAACGAGTATGGTTTAGTAAAGTTTTCTTACCACACAATGGCATAAGATCTTTGCAATGTTCTATTACGCTTTATATTTTTCACTTGTCATACCCATGGAACAAAGCCAAAAAGCGGGGCTCATGATCCTGGGATCACTCGCCGAGCCTTAGGATCGTTTACCCCTATTGTGGGCTCATGCAATTTCCGCTATAATTAGATGATTTGTAGGCAAAATTAATCAGGCTCACACGCACACACACGACACAAAAAAATGCACACAAACCCAACTCCACAGGACGTGATGGCCACCATACGCAGCGCACTCCTTAGTGCGCGCGCGGAAAAAAATATTTTGCGCACGAAGGAGGAGAAAACAAAATTTATTACAGACATACTTTCGCAGAGTGACTACGATCGTTTGCCGAGGGCAGACAAGGGACTTGTGCGCCAATACCTGATTCGCGAGACAGGGTACTCGCGCGCGCAAGTGGAGAGATACATTGCAGCATTCCGCGAGGCAGGCGCACGCACGATTATGAGTGCCAAAGCTATGGCAGCAGTGGTGCCTGCCATGGGAGCAAAGCAATCAGGCTTAGAACATGCAGTGAGCGCGCTCGGTGTGATTGCATCGCTGAATGTGCGCACGCTTCGCCGCTCGCTTACTCACGTGCACCGAAGGCACGTGGTGCTTGGAGTGGCAACGGTTGCCTGCGTGCTCTTCGTGTCGTTTGTGAGGCAATTTTCCTCAGCCTCGCTTGTGTTCCTCACAGGTGAACAAGAGTCTGCCGGCAGCTGGAACCTGGTTCAGAACCAGGCAGATGCACCAATCGTCAGTTTTGTATCACCCGTGTTCTCTGGTGCCAACGCACGCATTCAGGCACGCAAAGAAGCGCGCATTTTGCAGTGGCTTGGCCGTACGGAGGAGATGATTCGTGGATCTGCGCACAGTGGTCCTACCGTAGAAAATTCCGTTACTGTCGCATCCGCACTCAACTTGGATTGGCTGCGTGGCGGCAAAGATGGACAGGTACTTGTGTACAAAAATGGCAAGCCACAGTGGGTGTATCTTCCAAACTCTGCAAAGCTGGATGGATCTGGTACACAAAACCAGGGCGTGCAATCTACCTATCCGCGTAGCTCGGATGAAATTCCAGAACGCAGAGGTGGAGGAGGAGGGGGAAGTGGGAATGCCAGTGGAGGGGGCACCACCACCATCATCCAGCAAGTTCCGGCCGGAGCACCCGAGGATCACACGCACGAGGGTTCTGGAGCAGGGGGGCTTATTAGTATTCTTGCAGCAACCACGGGAACGCTTACCTCTGGCCGCGGAGGGACCGGCTTTAGCAGTTACGCAACGGGCGATATTCTTGTAGGCAGCGGAACAACGCTTGCCCGCTTAAGCTTGGGCGCTACAAACACAGTGCTCACGTCTTCTGGCGGCAGAGCGATGTGGACATCCGCAGGAGCCATTGCCGCAGCAGGCGGATGGGTGGATGACGGCACTACCATTCGGCTTATTGGTAGCTCAGATTTGGTGGGAGTGGGAACGTCTACACCGGGCAGCAAACTGAGCGTATCCGGTTCCATGGTGATTGGCTTCAACATCGGTTCTATTGCTGCTGATGCGGGACTTAGTTTGGAAATTTTGGGAACGGCTTCGGGTGATGTGCTGCATGCACAGAGGTTACTGCGATCTTCTGGTTCTTTGGTTGTAAGCAGCACAGGTATGTTTGGTGGAAACCTCACCACGCGCGGAAATCTTTCTGGTGCTTCGCTCACAATTTCTAACCTTGCCGGATGTGCTTCGCTCCAGGCAAACAGCGCAGGTGCACTCTCCTGCGGAGGCTCTACGTTTGGTTCTGGAAATGTGATCACGCTTACCTCTCGCCGTTACGTAGATGCAGCGGGAGATACTATCACCGGAGCCCTCGTGATCCGTGGATCACTCTCTGGTTCTACCATCTACGCATCTACCAGTATTGCTACCTCCGGTTCTTTGGTTGTGAAATCCACAGGCCTCTTCCAGGGAAACCTCACCACGCGCGGAACTCTTTCTGGTGCATCGCTCACTGTATCATCTCTGAATTCTTGTCAGGTTCTTCAAACAAGTTCGAACGGAGCACTAAGCTGTGGTGGTGGATTCCTTGCAACATCCACAGGCGCTCTACGCACTGCATTCCAATCTGGATTTGATTCCCGGTACGTGAACGTAGCTGGCGATACCATGACGGGATCCCTTGCAGTGCGCGGAACCATCTCCGGTTCCGCCCTCACCGTGATGAACGGAACAAGTTACTTTATGGGAAGTGTGGGGATTGGAACGAGTAGCCCCGCTGCTCCTCTCCAAATCAGCACCGTACCGTCGGACAGGCGGTTTATCAAACTCAATAACACCACTGACACGAACGTTTACATGCAATTTGTAGGGACCACTCAGAGTACGACCATCGGTCAGACGGGCAACGCCTTCTTTACATACGACGACACCGCGGCCGTCTACACATCCAGTATCAGCCGAGGTGCGATCAGCTTCGGTGATAATGCCATCAGTTCTGCTTTGCTGACGTTCAACAGGACCGGCCAGGACATGCGCATAGGTACGGATTCCAATGGGGTACTCGTCATATACGACGGGACCAGGAGTGCATATCGGATGGTTATAGATTCCGCCGGCAACGTCGGCATTGGTACAACTGCACCAGGCGTGAAGCTCCAAGTAACAGGCTCTGGAGCCTTCACCGGGACGAACGCAAGGGTCTCCATTGGCAAGGCCACCGCAAGGACAGCCCTCGATGTTGTTGGCACCATCTCCGGTTCCGCCCTCACCGTGATGAACGGGCAAAGTTATATTCTTGGCAACGTAGCGATTGGCAAAACCGGTACGCCCACTGCGAAGGTGGATGTAGTGGGAACCATTTCCGGTACCACCCTTGTGGCATCCGGGCTTGCCAACTGTAACACACTGAATACCGTGAAGGTGAATGCAGCGGGGCAACTGTACTGCGCAACGGATGAAGGTG
>CAZJPS010000075.1:0-5105 GCA_964548055.1 uncultured Candidatus Peribacteria bacterium | reverse complement strand
AAAAAAATCCTTTATCCCCTTTACAACCTTTATCCCCTTTATCCCCTTTTTCCCCTTCCCTACACCGCCTCCGGCATCCCCTCCATCAAATTCACTTTTCCTTCTTCCTCCTTCGCCGTAATCGCTGTGGTGTCTTTTACGATAATCATATCCTTGCGAACCTCAAGAATCTGCGTTGCAGGCAACGGCGTTTTCCATCTTCCCCACTTTTTTGGGAAGAGCCACTCCACCATATATGATTCGGTATCAAACTGAACATCTTTACAAACGCCAATGTACGTACCAGCATCTGTCCAAATTTTTTGGGAAAGAACAGGCCTCGGATCCTCTATGAGTGGCCTCAATCGTACAAAATCATCAAGCGAAGAAAGTGCATCATGCCCTCGCACAGTCATCCGCAGTCCAAAACGGAGAATGTCTACAGAAGGCAAAAATAGTTCAGTTGTGTGAAAGAATCCCCCACTGCGTGTTCGAAACCCTTCTACTTTTCCCGTATCGGGATGAATGAGGATGCCATCAATAAAACCTATCGTATCACCTGTTTCATCGTCCGTAACGGGTAGGCCTAAACACATGGAGAATCGTACGTGCATCTGGTAGAATATACGTGAACTACGAACATTCCACACCTTCATGTACCTCTTCAGCGGATCGTCCCACCCGGCACTTGCAGAGGACCTGGCAAAAGAACTTGGTATGGAGCTGGGAGGTATTACGAGAAAGCGCTTTGCCTCCGGAGAAATTTACGTGAGGTATGAACACTCTGTGCGCGGGAAAGATGTGTATATTCTACAAACAGGAAGCAAGAGCCCTAATGAAGATATTATGGAGCTGTGCCTTATGTGCCAAGCAGCCAAATTGGGCTTTGCAAAAAGTGTTCACGCTATCATCCCCCACTTTCCCTACTCTCGTCAGGATAGGGTTGCCGAACCGCGGGAGCCAATTTCTGCAAAACTTGTTGCGCATCTGTTAGAAGAATCCGGAGCGGATCATGTGATAGTGCTAGATTTTCATTCCGATCAAATACAGGGCTTCTTCTCCATCCCCGTAGATGCGCTGGCAGCACGATCTATTTTCGCAAAATATTTTAAGAATAAGAAACTACGGGATCCCATCGTTATTGCCCCCGATGTAGGAGGAGCCAAGCGTGCAAAGAAATTTGCAGATATGATGGGAGCAGAACTTGGTATTCTTCACAAAAGTCGCCCTGGCCACCATGTGGCAGAAATTCACGAGGTAGTAGGCGACATTCAAGGAAAAACGTGCATCCTCTTCGATGATCTTATCGATACCGCAGGCACCCTACTCTCTGCAAAAAAAGCACTCTTAGAAAAAGGTGCCAATACAGAAATGTACGCTGCCGCCACACATGCCGTATTTTCTGGCCCAGCCCTCGAGCGCTTACAAGAAGCAGACTTTACGGAGGTGGTAGTAACAGACAGCATTCCAGTAGACCCTCATGCACTCCCTTCCTTAAAAATCCTGCGTATAGCACCGTTGCTTGCGAGCGTTGTGCAAAATGTACAGAGCGGCCAGAGTGTGACAGAAATATATCACCAGGAGGAGAAATAAAAATATTGCAATACCTCTCACGTTTGCGTCTGGGTAGGATTTGATCAGTTTTACTTTCTAGCCCCTTTTGCCATGAAAAAGTTACTTGCTGCTTTGGCGGCCGGCTCTATTGCCTTCTCGCTTACTGCAGTTACCTTTGCAGAGGAAACTTCCAGTTCTGAATCCTCTTCTTCCTCTCAGTCACAGGCGTATGCGCGCGAATGCGCAAAGTTGGTGGGTACTGCAAAGGCGACCTGCCTCAGCACCGCTGCTACCAGGAAAATGGAACATAAGATTGTAAAAACAACTGCACGCGTTCAAAAGAAAATACAGAAGTTGGAAACGAAAGCAGGCATACAAGTGGAAAGAATTTCTAAGCGCCTTCTAGAAAAGAAAGTACGTTCAACGTACAAAGAGAAAATGAGCACATTGAAGCCTTACCCTGTTGCTTCCTCTTCCAGCTCAAAGGCAAGTTCGGTCAGTTCTAGCTCTGCCATGAGTTCTTCCTCTATGAGTTCCAGTTCAATGAGCTCCTCTATGTCCAGCGGACAGTAAGGCAGTATTGAGTACAGCTAATAAAAGCGGGCATATGCCCGCTTTTTATTGATCATTTCTGTGAGGTGGCTACTGGTCTTGTTTTCTAAGCTGCGAGCCCACAATTTCTCCCATCATTCCATGATAGTAATGGTGCTAAAAGCTTTAAATGAGTTTTCTTCTCTTGATCTGTCTTATTTAAATGCTAATATAAAACTAATTATGAATATGTCAAATACACCAGAGCATGAAGCTCAGTACCGGCAGCGAGAACAGAGAGTTTTACATATTACTGGCATCTACAACGGAAGCGAAGGACACTATCGTGAGCTCATGGATTCCCTGATCGCACTAGAACAATGGATGGTCAGTACGTTTGGAAGTGGTGCAAATATTAGTCGCCTATCCGATGAGACTGAGAGAACAGTCACAGAACGATATTCACCGGACCAAACAGGACGTACCATTGGAGATTTTATAGATTTGGCGAGAGACCATTTTGCTCAATTGATGCAAACGCAGCAAGAGAATGAGAATCCTCTCGGCTTACTCCCTGTTCTGCGCGTTAGACTTGAAGGGACATTGCTACCTCCTGGGGAAATGCCACGCTCGCAGACAGGAAGTGTCGAAGGATGGAAACCACCGGAATATGCGCCGCGATTACAATTTCTAATTGAGTTTCTCCAACGGCATGGAATTTTCACAGATGATCTCATTATCGTGACGGGAACAAACACGCCCACGATGATGCGGCAGGAAAGTTACATTTTGGTAGAAATTCCCCGCATCGGCAAAGAGGTACTTGTATGCAATCAGGTTGGGGAAGCCACGTTTGTGAGTGAGAGGATGCTAGGGCGTACCGTCTATGTAAGTTCCACTAAGGAACAGCTTGTGGATTTTCCTGGCATTCACCGCATTATTTTTGCCGAACAAGGACAGTGGGAAGGAGAACTGGCCGCAATACTCTTCGGCGTAAATGAAGACATGAGCAGAAAGATTAACGTGGAAGATATAGAGCACTTGAGACAGGCTCTTATCCAAGCGAAGCCCTCAGCAAAGGATTGGCTGGAAATGTCTCATGCTGAAAAAAAATGCTTTCATATTGAAGGCAAAAAACTTCAAGATATTGCTATGTCATTCGGCATAGAATGTGCTCATCCTGCTCATTCTCTTTCAACGTTTGTTTTGCTTGGAAAGAAAATTTATGGAGAGGAAGACCCAATACTCAAAGAGGCATGGCAGAGAGTTCTTCAAAAAAAAGCAAAAGATGCTCTCGATCGTGCTCGCACCCAAGAATTGGGAGAACACCTTGAGAAATGGAAGGAAGAAGTGAAAAAATCAATCCCCGCAGCAAAAGAATGGATAGAAAAGACGAAGACACAAAAGGAGGAGATAAAAATTGCAGGAAAGGGACTAATGGCTCTCGCGACGCTCTTTGGGGTGAATGGTAACCCCGTACAGTCTCGCTCTACCTATCTTCAATTAGGAAAAAGAATTTATGGAGAGGGTGATCAAGCACTTATTGATGAGGCCAAGAGAATGAAAGATGAACAGGAACAGAGGAAACCAGAACGATTGCTTGCGGAAGAATTGGGTGACGATTTAGATAAATGGAGGGAGGAAATAAAGAAAATCCTTCCCACAACAAAAGAATGGCTAGAGATGGAGACTCCACGAAGAAAACGATTAAGGATCGCTGGAAAATCACCTCAAAGCATCACGAACCTCTTTGGAGTAGAAGGCAGTTTTAGGGATTCCAATGTCGCACTCATAGAATTGGGTAAGAAAATCTATGGGGAGGAAGATGCATTATTGCAGCTGGAATGGCAGAAACTTCGCGAGGAGGAAGAAAGTAATGTACCAATCCGCGCACACGCGAAAGAATTAGGAGAGAATCAGGAACTATGGAGACAAGAATTAATAAAAATATTACCAACATCGAAAGTATGGTTAGCTCTGAGTAAAGCTGAAAAGTTGACACTCAAAGTTGTTGGATTGGGCATGAGAGCGATAGGGAGGATTTTTGGAGTTAAAATGAATCCCCTGAGTACTCGGTATGGCTATCTTCAGCTTGGCAGGAAGATTTATGGTGAAGAAGATATGATGTTACGCGAGGCATGGACGCAGATGCAGCAAAAAAAAGAGAGGATAATGCCCGACGCTGAACGGGCTGCGCAATTAGGAGTGAATACAGAATTGTGGAAAGAGGAAATCAAGAAACTACTTCCCACGGCGAAAGAGTGGATACAAATGAGCTCAGTTGAAAGAAAAGAGTTCAAAATTCTAGGAATAGGACTCAATAGGCTTGCCAGAATTTTTCGCGTACAAGGCAACTTTAGGGAACGTCCTGTGGTTTATCTCGATCTGGGAATGAAGATATACGGTGAAGACCCACTTATTCAGGCGGAACAAAGAAAAATAGTTGCAAAAGCGGAATGTCTGTCACCAGACCGAGCACTTGCAGAAGAATTGGGAGAAGACCTTGAGAAGTGGAGGCAAGAGATCAAAAAGTCCTACCCTTCTGCAAAAGATTGGATAGAAATGAGCTGGGAAGAATGGCCACGGTTTAAAGTTGCTGGCAAAGGATTGAAGGCGCTTAAAACGCTCTTCGGTTTAGAAAAGAATTCTACCCATACTCGCGCTGCACACATTGCGCTTGCCAGAAAAATTTATAAAGAGGAAGAAGTGACGACTGTTTAAGAGGTGGATGCTGATGGTTAATCGGCTTCAAGGGCAATGAATAAATGCAACACAGTCAAATGAGTTATATTATTTCATATCTCCTTCGCGTGTTTAAAGAGGGCTCAGACGCTGGTATGACCTCAAATCCATCAACTATTCAAAGGAATGCAACATGGAAGCAGTGCTGACAGATCATAGATTTCCTTTCTGTGAGCAACAAGTTACTGGTGGGCGATGATGGATTTGAACCATCGACCTCGACATTATCAGTGTCGCGCTCTAACCCCTGAGCTAATCGCCCAACGTATGTGCTGCTGTGAAAGATTCTATCAGGGGCG
>CAZJPS010000074.1:0-5401 GCA_964548055.1 uncultured Candidatus Peribacteria bacterium | reverse complement strand
CTCGAACCGCTGAAGGATATGTTCGTGTGGGATATAAATACAGTGAGGGATACCCGGGAAAGCGCTATTACGGCGGACAAGAATTTACCGATCAGGTAGAAACTTTAGCTATAGAAAGGGCCAAACAGCTCTTTAAGGCAGGCCATGCAAACGTGCAGCCCCACGCAGGAGCCCCTGCGAACGTGGCGATGTATTTTGCACTGTTAGAACCAGGCGACACCGTGATGGGCATGGATTTAAGCCACGGAGGGCACCTTACACATGGGCACCCCGTTACGTACCTGGCCAAAATATTCAAGTTCGTGCGCTATAAAATGAAAGATATCGAAACAGGTGAGATTGATTACGATGAAATGTTAGAAGTAGCAAAAAAAGAGAAACCCAAGATCATCTTGGCCGGGTTCTCTGCCTACCCACGCGAACTCAACTACGCCAAAATGAAAGCGATTGCACAGGAAGTAGGTGCATACGCTGTAGCCGATATGGCGCACATAGCAGGATTGATTGCCGGAGGTGCCGCACGCAATCCCTTTGATGATGGATTTGATGTAATCACCACCACAACGCATAAGACATTACGTGGCCCCCGCGGCGGCATGATCCTCACGCGCGAAGCCGAGCTTGGAAAGAAAATGGATAAGATGGTGTTCCCTGGCTTTCAGGGTGGGCCCATCATGCAGATGGTGGCTGCCAAAGCTGTTGCATTTGGAGAAGCTCTCAAACCTGAATTTAAAGAGTATGCGCAGCAGACGGTGAAAAACAGCAAGCACTTGGCCAAATACTTCATGGATAAGGGCGTCAAACTTGTAACCAATGGAACGGACAACCATTTAATGCTCATCGATTGCGTCGCTTCCTGGGGTATTGCCGGGAAAGAAGTAGAACATTTATTTGATAGGATTGGCATCACTCTCAATAAAAACATGATTGCCGATGATAAACGCTCACCCATGGATCCATCAGGAGTCCGCCTAGGAACCCCTGCTATCACCACGCGCGGCATGAAAGAGAAAGAGATGGAAATGCTGGGAGGCTTTATGTTGAAAGCGATTGAAAAGCGGAGCGATGATTCCGCCATTACAGACCTACACGAAGAAGTGAAAACCTTCTGCAAGAAGTATCCAGTTCCGGGGATAGAGGAATAGAGATAGTCATGGAATAAATCCCAATGTCCAAATCCCAAATCCCCTTTGTTGAAATTTGGTGCTTGGGATTTGGGATTTACGTAGGTGCAGAACAGTATCATCCCTTACCATTTAATACGCTACAATAAACCCATGCGTCGCTACGTCCACAGTGTTGGCTATGCCCTTTCTGGAATTACCTACGCCTTTCGAACAGAGCGTAACTTCCGCCTTTTTCTGTTTGGATATACAGCGTCACTCTTCCTTCCTTTGATTCTTGGACTCGGCCGAACAGAATTCCCTGTAGTGATTGCTGCAGGAGGATTTTTCCTTGCAATTGAGCTCCTCAATACTGCCTTAGAACGCTTTGCCGATGCTTTTGATTCCCACACCAAAAAACAAGATGATGTGCACTTCCAGGCTATCAAATGCACGAAGGACATTGCCGCAGGAGCTTCACTTGTGTGTGCATATGTTTGGGCTATTACTTTGCTCTTTATATTCATTCCACGAATTGCAGAACTGATTGTGGAATCGAGGATATAAATAATACAACAACATCACCTTTCTCTTGGGAAGAAGTTTCAACGTACAAACTTTCAAGGTTCAAGAAAATTTCAAACAATAAAAAAAGGAAGTGCACCAGCCTCGAGCCTCTCGAAGAAGCTACGTCCCGGGTCGGTTAGGAAGATGTGGGAGGTGTCGGAGGGTTCTCCGAAACCGAACAAGGTGTCTTGGACCCTCTGACTACCATCAACGAGCAATAGTTTCCCCTGCGGAAAAGCGTGGCAGATATTGCACTCGTTCAACCGCACTCCAAACGAGCGCTCTCGGGATGACATGCTGTGATTGAGACGCTTATCTCTCATCCGTAGATTATGCCTTCTTCATCTTCTCCTTCTCCGCAAGCATCGTCTTACTAGGCGGCGGAATGCCCCCTGTGGCTTCCAATTTCTTCCCAAGTTCATCCATTTTTCCCTGTTCCTCTTTGCTCAGTTCTTCCCCTTTGAACTGCTTTTTCCGAAGTGCATTGTAATCGTTCAGCCACATTTCTCGGTCCCGCCACTTGCGATACTCATCCAGGCTCATCCCTTTCGCTTTGGCTTTCTTCTTTTCCTCATCTTCTTTCTCTTTCGCTTTCTCAGCCGATACTGCTCCCTGGCGCGCCGTGCGAGCGCTCTGTAACCACTTGGCGATCTTTTCCTCAACCGCTTTGCGAGATTCCGTGTAGCGCTCTCTGGAAAGCTGTTTAATCATGTCTATTCTGCCTTCATCCTGTTCAAACTGTGGAGGAGGAAGTGTGTGTACTGAAAAGGGCTTACTGGGAATACCTGCAATCATTAAACGCATGTACGCGTGGTATTTAGGCAGGCTCAGAATATCCTTGGGCAATACCATCTCCTCAAATTGCAAACTCAGCGGTTCTGCATCATCGGATCCTACTTGAAACACCACCATACTTCCCACGTTTCCAAACACGGCATCGCGCACAGCTGTGCTCTTATCTCCTATTAATAATTGATTCACGTACTGATGCGCCATTGTTAAATTCAGACGATACTTGCGCGCTTCCGAAAGGATTGTTGCAAAAGATTCAGTGGCAAAGTTCTGGAATTCATCCACGTACAGA
Organism: uncultured Candidatus Peribacteria bacterium; assembly: GCA_964548055.1. Lineage (GTDB taxonomy): Bacteria > Patescibacteriota > Gracilibacteria > Peribacterales > Peribacteraceae > CAZJPS01. Next base: position 2,647 of record CAZJPS010000074.1, on the reverse strand, counting down.
TAAAAATCTCTGCGCTCTTTTTCTGGAATATCTGCTCTGCTCATGGCATCCAGCTGGAACTTGGTCACAAGCATGGAACCAAGGAATGCGGCGTTATCTTCTCCAAGCTTTCCTTTGCTTAAGTTCACCAAAATAATTTTGCCTGTATCCATCGCATGACGTACATCCAAAGTACTCGTTACCTGCCCCACGATATTGCGTATGAGGGGAACTGACAAAAGTTGGCCGATCTTGTTCTGAATCGCTGCTATTGCTTCTGTCCGATATTTATCGGACCACGACATATATTCATCCTGCCAAAAACTGAGGACGAGATGATCGTGCACTTTCTCCAACACTTTCGCCCTAAAAGCATCGTCACTAAACATCCGCGTGATGCCAAGCATAGAGTTATTTTCGGCTTCAGTTAGAGCTAATAATGCGTTACGCAAAATGTATTCCATGCGGCCGCTAAAGGCATCTGGCCAGAGTTTTTTAAAGACGCTCATAAGGCCTGAGACAACGAGTGACTGCTGCTCTTTATTAGCACAATCCAGCATATTGAACGCCAGTGGATATTCGCGGTCTGCAGGATCAAACAGAATCACATCGTTCGATCGCTCTTTCGGAATAAATCGCAAACACGCTTCCACCAAATCTCCGTGTGGATCAATCACCGCCAAACCTTTTCCTGCATGAATATCAGAAAAGACCATGTTCTCCAACAGAGTTGATTTTCCCATGCCCGTTTTTCCAATGATATACACGTGGCGCCTACGATCATCCGGGCGAATACCAAACTGCGTGCGATGCCCGCGGAAAACGGCTTCGCCTAAGACTGTTAGTTCCTGATCAGCGGTAAGCGGTAAGCGGCTAGCGGCTTGCTTTTCTTTTTCTACTAACCGTTTATCGCTACCCGCTAACCGCCCTTCAACCTCTGCAACAACAGGCAAATCGACCGGTGGTTCTAACTTCCTACTCATCACCCAATCAAAATTCGGCGTCTTTACGAGGATATTCGGTACGTGCCACAGTGTGGCCAATTCTTCTACAGACAGTACATACGGCCTCATTGTGAACCCTGTAGGTAAACGAGACATTAGTGTGTGTGGCCCGGCATGGAATCCATTACTATGGGGAAGCGTGAACTGCCGAAAACTTCCGCTTATTTCCTGCAGTTTTTGTTCTGCTTCCAGCTTGTGCGTAGCCGGAGCAATCACACTCACGCGCACGTTTACACAAAAGAGAAGGCGGTTCAATTTATCTACGGCTCCGGATACTTTGTCTTCCCGTTCATGGCTACGCATACTCAAATTCTTCTCCTCATCATCCGCTGTTGCACGTTCGGTCACTGATCCTGACAGCATAGATATCTGAAGCTTTGATCGAGAGAACCATGTTCTGAATCCTCCCATAAGCATATCCATGGGAAATAAGAATACCCTCTGCCATCCGTACGACATGTGCACCTCTGTGAAAAATTTAGCGTACCATTCAAATCTTTTTGAAAGACCTCTATGAAGAAGAGGCAAAAATTTTAGTGCATCTCTGCGAAAGTGCTTGGGTGCGGGCGTACACACTACCTGAACGTGCCCGCGCATGCCGGGCCTTGGATAACGAACAAGTGTAGAGGTAATTCCGGCAATGGTATCAATCGTTTGTCGCGTCGCTAAATCCTGGTACTGCGGGTGTCGCTTAATTGGGAAAAGCTCGCTCTCACTGAGTACTAAATCCTGCGTCAGCACAATTTCGCCTTCCTTCGCTTCAAAAATATGTGGCTCCTCTTCTTCAATTTCAGCATCGGGATACAGAGCATACAGCTGGCTTTCAATCAGCGGTGCGGCATGTTTGGATGCCCTGGTAAATAGCCCAATTTTTCCATCGGCAATACCAATTTCCAAGCTCACCATGGAATCTCTCCCCTTCAACGAATGAAGGGACGATAACACTGCCTCCATTGTTAATGGCCCTCGGGAAGCACTCACCTCATCCGGATCCGGAAGAGAGGGACGAATGCGAAGCAGAACCGTGTCCTGAGGAGACATATCAGGGTAATCCTAGAGAAATCCTGCTCAAAAAGGAATCAGAAGATTCAGAGGAAACAGACGAATCAGAGGAACGACAAAATTAAAGCTCTGATGCTGATTTGCATCAATCCTCTGAATCTTCTGGCTCTTCTGTTTCCTCTGATTCCTCACGCGGCTCGTAGCAAACCTGCCACCATCTCCAACGCTACCGTATTGTAACCGTAATCCATTCTCATAGGGCCCAGTATCCCAACAACTCCTCGGTTATCCCTCAGCTTATATTCTGTCACAATCAAACTACAACTTTGCAGTTGGTGCACTACATGTTCCTCGCCAATGTAATGCCGTATGTGATGATCCACCTTAATGTGATGCAAAAGCTCAGTAAGGCGTTCCTCAAGTACTTCCACCACACCCGATGCAAGGAGTGGATTCTGCTGGAATTCTGGCTGGCGCAACACATTCGCAAGACCCATAAAATACACCTGAGGCTTATGAGGCACTGTTGCAAATGCTACATCTGGAATCATTTGTGAAAGGAGTGCAACCGCTTCATATGCTCTTTCCTGATCCTTTCTTTGGAAGTATTGCTCTTTGAGAGTATCGAACTTCTTGCGCACTGCCTTTTCATGCGCGGTGGG
>CAZJPS010000073.1:0-5521 GCA_964548055.1 uncultured Candidatus Peribacteria bacterium | reverse complement strand
TTTATAAAAAAATAAAAAGTTGAAAGTGTATAGTTGAGAGTTGAAAGTTATGGAAGAATCACAAAACTTGAGTAGCAGATTTTTAACTTTCCACTTTCCACTTTCAACTTTCAACTTCTCATGTAAATTTTCTTGTACAATGCAAACATGAAAGACCTTAAAGAACGAATACTGGCAGCAAATATTCAACTTGCACCCTACGCAGTTCCATATGATGGAGGTTTAGGTCGACCAATAAAAGAATCTGAGGACGAAACAAGGTTCCCGTTTCAGAGAGACAGAGGACGCATTATTCACTCTCAAGCATTCCGGAGACTTCAGGGGAAAACACAAGTATTTGTAGCAGGAGAAGGAGATCATTTCCGAACACGCCTCACACATACGATGGAAGTAGCACAAATTAGTAGAGATATTGCTCGCACGCTTCAGCTGAATGAAGATGTGGCTGAATGCATCGCACTCGCACATGATGTTGGCCATCCACCATTTGGACACATGGGAGAACAAGCAATTGATACGTGGATGCGTGAACACGGATCTTCGTTTGAACACAACGAACAATCTTTACGAATTGTCACACTCCTAGAAGATCATTCGCCTTTTGCTCCAGGATTAAATTTGAACAGAGAAATTTTGGAAGGACTGCAGAAACATACAGATGTTTCTCTAAGAGAACGGAGCCTCAGCTTAGAAGCACAACTTGTGAACATCGCCGATGAAATCGCATACATTAGCCACGATTGTGAGGATGGAATTCGCGCAGAACTTTTCATGGTTGATGATCTCAAAACTATGTCGCTTGTATCAGAAGCATTGGAACATTCTCGTGCACGCTCCACCGAACTACGCGGTGCCATCATTCATTTATTAGTAACTGACCTCTATAAAGAAATAGGAAAAACTCTGCAAGAAAAATCTATTCATACACTTGATGATGTCTATCACGCATCCTCTCCCCTCATCAAATTCTGCACGCAAAAAAGAAATGACATCAATCAGCTCCGTCAATTTCTTGCAGAAAGAATGTACGCACATCCGCGCGTGCTGGAAAGAGGACAAGAAGGACAACAGATTGTGCACTTGCTCTGCGAGGCATTCTTCAAGAATCCACCCGATAAAGTACTGGCTCTTCAGAAGAAAACTGAATCAACTCTAGTAGAAGCTGTAAAAGATTACGTGGCGGGGATGACGGATATGTTTGCAAGAAATTCAGTTGAAAGTTGAGAGTGGAAATAAGTTGAAAGTGGATAGTTGAGAGTTGAAAGTTTTGAAAGTACTGCAAAACTTGAGTAACATTAAAATTTAACTTTCCACTTTCCACTCTCAACTTTCAACTTTGTTCATTATTGAACTATCCCCTCAATTTCAGGAAGATATGGAAGAGGGTCTACAGCTTGTTTATCAATAAAGAGTCCAAAGTGCAGATGCGGTCCTGTAGAGAATCCAGCGCCCTTTGTGCCAGGCAAACCACCAGATTTTCCAATCACATCGCCAGTCACGACGTGCTGACCTTTTTGCACATTGAAGGCACTTAAGTGCATGTAGAGCATGCTGTATCCACCGGGAGTTCGAATGGTGATTGTGTTTGCACCAAGGCCGCGATCTACCACGTCTTCCACAATTCCTCCTGCCGCAGCCACCACGTCTGTTCCCTGAGGAACAGGAATATCGATAGCGTAATGCTTCATTTTAAAGCGTTCTTCATATGATTTATCCAGGAAGAATGCTGAAATTCCCTTCAATGGTTCTACAGGCCAAATAAGAAGTGGCTTATTACTTTCATTTGCAGGAGCATCTGCTAGCATCCTCGCTTTACTTTCTGCATCCCATACATCACTGAGAGCTGCGCGTATGAACTGTTCTGCTTTTGCCTGATCTTGCAAAAGAGAAACGAGTAATCGTGATGCCGAACGAAATTGTTCTTCTACTACCGGGTCCACTGTTGTTCCCAGTGCATCGCGCTCTTCCTGCAAACGCTGTATTTGAAAACGTAAAATATCTTCCTTTGCTCGCAATACATTCTGCTCTTCTCTTGCCTGCGTCGCTCTCTCCTCATCCTGCATTCTCTTCTGTGCATCGATGGTATTATCTCCTCCTTCAGCCGGTGATGTGTGTTGTGTATCTGGCAGATCAACATTTTCCGTATGCACATGAGTGTCTTGCGTAACACCTACAATATCCGCCTGAACGGCTGCAGGTGTTCCAAATCCACCTAAAGCCACAGTCCAGCCCGATACTGCTGCAATAGCTAAGAGGAGGAGCCCCGGGCGAGGAAGAGAAATTTCTATATGCATTTCTCCCCAGTATAGCAGAAATACCCTACTGGTGCCAGAACCCGTGCCCTTTTATTGACATATAAACTCAATATTGCAAAACAAACTAATATTTGGCGAACATGCCCACAGCGCCAGACAATCTAGTGCCACACAGCACTCAAAATGTGGGCAGGATCCAGCCATGCAGAAAGGTCACTCTTTTTCTGGACATATCCACGATATTCAATTGCTGCACCATTATGAATAGAAAGATGCAAATGTTTTCGCTCTCCGTCTGTTTCACGTGAAAAGCCATCACCCAGCACTGCGAATTCCTGTCCCGATTTCAGTTCGTCTCCACTTTTCACGCTGACGCTAGAAAGACGAAGATGACCGTACAAAACAGTGACCACAGTATCACTAATAGTGCACTCTTGAATCAGCAGCCCACCGTATCCTCTTACATTTTTTATAATGCGAACGCTTCCATCGCAGATTGCAAACACATGTACATCTTCTTTGTCTTCCCCCGGAAGAATTTCAAAATCCACTCCCGTGTGATAACCGGTAAATTTTTCTGGGGAAACAGGGGACTTACTCGGTGAGACAAATGTACCGAACATTTTTTTGGTGATACGTTCCTTGGCACTCACCAACGGAACATGTATAGCATCCTCATCATTTTGTACATTTTGCTTTGCGCTCTTTTGAGAGCTGGATGATGCAATGCTCATCGATGATGATTGAACTTCGCTCTTATCGACAGACACTGGTTCCGATTGCGACTGACAGGCAGTGAGAAAGAGAACGAATAATAAAAAAGTGGAGTGAGCAGTGCGCATACAGTGATCGTAGCATCAGACACAATTGCGGTAGACAGAGTACAATGCACTCGTGCCTCTTCTCCCATTCTTTCGCCAGAATTTTCTCGCAGTTTTCCTGAGCCTCGCGATTATCATCGGTGTGATCATGCGATGTATCGGGCTTGATGGCATGGAATTTAAAGGAGATGAGTTTAAGGCGTTTGCATTAGCGGCTGCGCATCTTCAAAATTTCTCGCTGCCACAAGTGGGACTGCAATCGTCTACAGGGCTCTTTAATCCTCCGTTTTTCTTAGTGCTCCTATGGCCATCACTCCTCATCAAAACTGACCCTCTCGTTGCTACTGGATGGATTGTGCTCTTAAACGCAATGGGGATTCTTGGACTCCTACTTTTTGTTCGCAAACTTGGAGGAACAACACTTGCTCTCAGCACAACTGCGATCATAGCAACCTCTCCTTGGCTCTTTGTACTATCACGAAAAATTTGGGCACAGGATGCACTCTTTCCATTTCTCATTCTCACAGGCTGGCTCCTAATTTCCTATGTACGCGATAGGCGCCCCTGGCAACTGTGGTGCGCCGCAGGAAGTATGGCTCTCCTCACGCAACTCCACATGAGCGCATGGATAATGCCCGTTGCAACTATCCTGTGGCTCGCAATTCTTCGCGTGCGCCCACGCGTACGAGATGCAGTAATTGCTATCGCCGTATTTTTGATTCTCTATGCCCCCTACATCACATTCCATATACAAGATGGCTTCAGCAATTTATCACGTACAACAACACAAGATGCTGCAAATATCTTCGATCAATTACGATGGATGCTCAGCATAAATGGTGCACTGGGGCTGGACTACATGTGGGGACCTGTAAGGCCTGCTGCGATACCATCGTGGTTACTGATTGCAGCACAGGCAGGAACATTGCTCCTGGGTATTGGAGCTTTTGCTGGTCTCATTTTCACCGCGAAACGCATCTTCAAAAGCTCTTCACATCTGCGTTTCCCCCAAAATCTCTCTGCTCTCGATCAGTATGTTCTGCTTCTCCTGTGTATAGCAATCCTATCGTTCACGGGCTTCATCATGATGGGAGTGCCAGCGCTGCCGTTCTACCATCTAGTTTTCCTGCCCCTCATTCCTCTTCTTTGTAGCATTGCACTCACCATGCTTCCAAAAAGATTTCACATACTTGCAACATTTCTTTTGATACTCACCACCTGCATATTCCTCACACTCATCGTGAGCTTTCAAAAAGTGATTCTCCAGCATCCTGATCAACTCAAAGGTGACTATGGTGTTCCATATCGCAATGCTCAAAAACAATGGATACCATATATTGATGCTGTACAAAAAGGACGAATGCGGTTACCGGGGGAATGATAACTCTGGGAGACCAAGACATTGTGAGAGTAATAGGACATTCTTGTCGTAATCAGAGTTTCTCTCCCTGTACTCCCTAAGAGTTTGTATCCGTTATAATTTCATTTCTTGTCTCTTGTGAAATACCTTCAACCGCTCGTGAGGATTGTTTTTCTTTACGCAAACTATTGAGATACGTAGCAACTTGCAACACAACTGAGGAATCATCGCTACCCAGGACAAACCTAGTATAGTTTATTTGTGTTTCGTTTAACGGAAGTTCTAAAACATCAGGACTGACAAGTTCGAGCAAATCTTTATAGTCATCTGCCATATCAGGATCATCTTCTCCAAAACAATTCATTCCTAGGGTAAGAACAGATCTGACTGTACCAGATTTAAGTTGTTCAAAATCCCACACGGTAAATTCCTCATGGAGCTCTTCAGTCATATAGCATATAATATGCATATAACTGATATTGTCAAGTGCTGCAGTACTGTCTCATGTTGCTGCGGCTCATTCTGCCAAAAATTTGCGAAGCAGAATGGCAGGCCGTCCTTAACACTATACGGTACGCGCTCCACGGACTCCCTAGGAGTTTGTGTCCGTGAAAATTATCTGGTCCGCGACTCGATGCAAAAACGAATGGCGTTCATCAGAGGCCAGTCGTATCCTCCAAACACCCTCGGTAGCAGACACATCCAAAGGGGAATGACAAATGCAACAATAAACAGACACGCAGCAAAGATTCCTGCGATTATCCGTAGCCAGTATTGCTTCCATAGAGTCCGCCGTATTGCGGCAGCCAAAGCGACCCCAAGAACAAAAAACATTATTCCAGCAATCCCGAATCCAATACTTAACTTAACTGCTGATTCAGCGAAAGATGCTGGCGTTCCGCGCATCGCTAAATCCAAACCGACAATCCAAAGACTGGGAGCGTAAAACACCAGTAAATCGCTGGGTGCCAAAGAAAATAATCCTACGAAGAGGAAAATTCCCAATATTCCCGCCGTCAGCCAATATGGTAATTTTCCGAGCATAGAATAATAGTAGCAGATCAGCTGCCTCTTGAATGGCAGGC
>CAZJPS010000072.1:0-5566 GCA_964548055.1 uncultured Candidatus Peribacteria bacterium | reverse complement strand
CCATTGTTCGCACCATCAGTTTGGAACATGAAGGAGTCCGTTTTGAAAATGAATTAACGGTATGGTCTGCCTGCAAAAACTTCTGGATCTTCAAAACTCCCACGTATAACGAACTCCACATCACCAAGAAAAAGCCCCTTCAAAGAGAGATAATCATTCAAACTAGCAACATCGATACCACCGAGATTGTGGCTTATATAAGCCAATATATCACCCACGTCCCCGATCAGAAAGAACGCCTCGTGGATTTTTGTATTCGCTTCTTTAAACTCTAGCATGTTGGACCGCCTCACCGCTGTCCGCTTAGCCCAAAACCACTCTCCCCTCCGGGAGCGGAGGGAGATCTTTTTTGCTGGAAGCACAGGTAGTAATCCTGGAAAACCCGAAAAAGATCCACAGAATGTACCTGCTGCCGTTCCTGAAAAACAACCTGTAGACGCCGTGCCTATGAAACAGGAAGAAATGAAGGATCGAATCATTGATATCATGCATCCAACAGCTGCGGATGCGCGTTACATTAATAGCGGACGAGTACAGCGAGATATTGATGCAATACGCACTGACATTCATACAAAGCTAGACGCAGTTGTTGGCACTATTTTATCAATGCCAACGGTTACGGAGCACACAGCCGCGCAGTATCTGATGCCTGAGATTTCTGGAGAAAAGAAAGTTTTATCACTTGTTGATGTAGTACAAAAAAAGCGGACTGATATTGAATCTTTACTAGAGCAACGTCTGGAAAGGATAAGCACTGGGAACACAGCAGGTGAACTGCAAGCTATCCGCACGAAGGTCATGAAAGATATTAATAAGCTTGTGGAATTTAGCTGGCAAATGCGAAAAATTGAGAACGATATCACTATTGAATTTATGCAGCCGGGTGTAGAACCTGACTGGGTAAAAAAGTTACCTGAAGAAAATAAGCCTAAAAAGCTCCGCGGGTACTTTGACCGTACTACCAACACAATTTTTATAGATCCATCGCTCAGTGAACAAGAGCGTCGTGACGTACTTCAACATGAAAAAGGTCATGCAATTTTGTTTGCTGTTGAGCAGTATCTGGAACCACTTTTGTACAAAGGTTTCTATCAAGATCAGGACCGATACGAATCTTTTTTGGCACATCTCTCTCATGTTTCCGATGAAAGTGTCTATCGCGGAAAAGTAGGAAAAGAACTGCACGAAGCGCTCGCACATCGTTATCTGCTTTACCGTACGAAACCTGAGGAGTTAGCTCCAGGTGCAGTAGGTGGCAATACAACAAATCATGAAGAGGCAATTTTTGCTCTTCTTGATCGTTCTCCTACATTGAAATCACAAGAAATGCTTCACGCATTTGCTGCAGAAATTGAAGGAAGTGCACCAGCTAGCTATTTCCAAAATCCATCTGAGGTTGGGAGAATACTAGATTCAATAGGAAGCGACCCTGCCTTAAAAGAACAATATGAGTGGTGTGGTGGTAGACGCGCTCTCATTATAGGCAAACTTCTTGTGCGTCATGAAAAGGCTCGCTCAGGTATACAGATGCCTCTTCCATTAAGCAAAACCGAAAAATCTCTATCCTCGCTGTTACAAGATGCAAAGGATCGATATGTAATGAAATCTGTTATGAGCGAAATGCAGCGCATTCGCGAACGCTCAGAGCACACAGCGCTTATCCAAAAGATGCTTCTGAGCCTTTCAACAGGCAATAATATTTCTGAGCGCTATCGTTTGTATGGAACAGATACGCTCGCTTTGTGGGAAGAACTTCTTAACCGTCATGCAGATTACCGTGCAGGACGAGACCTTGGCACATTCACACACCTAGAAGAAATTTGCATGTTTTACTTGTTAGACAAAACCATCACACTGCCTCCACAATTTACACAAGCACAGATTGAGGAGCGAATACAGCAGGCACAGGGATATATCGCAAAAGAAGCAGAAGAGTCCGGCGGACCAGAAGGCATTCGCGCTTCAGGCGGGACTGCAGACTCAACACATCAGGAAGAGGAAGTGACTGATACACAAAAAGAGAAAGCTGAAGAGCGCATAGATGGACATACTCTCGCTCATATATTTGGAGATGTTAAAAAGAAAATGCATAGTGGTATGGAAGATTTAGCAAAAGTTCGTGAATTGGTGGCAATATATGGGGATCCTAAATCAAAAGATGAACTTACAAAAATTGCACATCACAACTCAGAAGAATTAGCTAAAGGACTAGTAGTCTTGCAAGATTGGGGAAGGGCAGCAGAGCTCATTGAAGATTGGGAACAAGGCAAAATTGATCCAAATACGTTTATTGAAAAAGCGGAAGTATTTGCTACTGGTGATAATTCGTTTGAAAGTTTAATAGAGCTTGCTAAGTTAAACTGTCCGCAGGATCAATGGCTTGCAGCAAATAAAGATGCCAAAATAAACATGGCAAAATCTATTGGCGGTCAGGAAATTTTGAAGGGGATGGAAAAAAAGGTTGCAAATTGGGAATCATCTCTAGATAAAATTAACAAGTATGCTGAAGAACTTGAAAAACATCATATAGCTACCGAAAAAAGAAAAGGGATTTCTACATTTAGCCTGGAAATATATAGCATTAATCACTTTATCGAAAGCATACAAACTGTTTTTGAATCCTACAAAAAAGCATGGGGACAGTGGACACAGTTGAAAGTAAGTAAACTGTCGAAGAACATTGGTGATATGGTAGCCACCGTTGGTGGCTCTTATAGTGAGCGAGCACAAATCACATTGGAAATGGACTTAGATCATAAAAATGATGAAACGAAGGATGAATTTAAAAAACATTTGGAACATGATCTTGCAGACTTTGATCACTGTATCAATCCACACCACGGAATTTTGCTTGCGACCAGAAAAGACCCTAACCGTTTCCGTGGAACCCTTGAATATATGGCAAGTAAAGGATGGCTATATGATCTTGATACGGAAAATCGCATTGTATTCGGTGACTACAACCTAGAAATTGGCGTCAATCTCCCTGCCAACTGGACGCCCAAACGGCGTGATGAATATCTACGCGATTTGGAGCAGCAGCAAAGTAAAGGTGAATCAAGCGAAATTGATAGAGGCAAGAGTCGTGTTAATAACTATCCAGATATTCCTCCAATGATGGAAGTACTCTACGACGAAATGAAGCGCTATAATTATTGGGCTATTTTCGGTATTGTTGAAAGGGCTATCGAAAAAGGAAAAACAGGCGAAACATCAGCCTGGCTGTGTACCATTATCATGGATTTTCTAAAGCACGATGAGAAAGCTAAAATGTATTTCCCTAAAGGTTTAATGGATAAACTGGGAAATATTGGTATTGTCAGCCCTGTCTGGCTCACAACATTCTTCAAATTAGATAGACATGATCTTGCCGCATACCAAAAGGGTAAATTACCGTTCGAGGAAGCAGGAACACTTGCCAAAACAATTTCACTTGTTGAAAAAGATGTCATTGCTGCTCAGGCAGAGAGTGGTAAATTTCCTTTCTCTCAACCCCAGCTGAACAGAGTTGTCGCAAAAATACTTGCTTCACAAACTGTAGGGGAGGAAGAAGGCTGGAATCGCAAAATTAGTATTTACAATGACCGCTACAATGCTTATCGCAATAAAATTGCTGCTACCAAGACAAGTATCAAGCCAAGTGACGCAGATGATGACTTCTATAATGCTCATGGAAATGGAGGATCAGAAGTAGTACTCATGGGTATTAACGGATTCCAAACAATTTGTGGTATCACTACGACTGGTGACCTTACAAATGACGTGAAAGCTAAGTACTTCCTAGAACAACTTTCGTATCGATATGATAAACTTAATTTACCAGGATTAGAAAAGGAGTTGGCAAATTTCATACAAGAAACACAGCAAAAAATGCACACAGTAGTCGTAGGTACATGGACTCATGCAAATAACAACAAACTTATGGAACTCCAATACTTAAATGATAAGAATAAGAAAATTATTATGGAATTAGTGAAACGTAAACTTATCACTGAAGATACTGTGCGTTCTTCTGTACAGAAAAAATTTCCTTTTGGAGTCGCGCTATGGAAGGAAATGTATAGGGAAGGCATTGTATCAACGGATATCACTGCCACTCCAGCTTCTTAGCTTCTTAGGAAGATAAGACCTATACTGCTTGTATAAGTTTTTACTATGCACATCTCCATCCAACGCCTCGATACCTCCCTCCCCCTCCCCCAGTACCAATCCACCGGTGCTGTAGGTTTCGATTTAATTACGCGGGAAACAACCACAGTGGAACCTGGAAAGATCGCGCTAGTGCCCGGTAATGTGATTGTGAAGGTTCCGGAGGGTTATATGCTCCTCATTGTTCCGCGCTCGTCCTTGCCCCGGAAAAAGGGCCTGATATGCCCTCACAGCATTGGGGTGATTGATCAGGACTATCACGGAGAGAAAGATGAAATTTTGGTGCAGGTACAGAACATTACCACTGCACCTGTCACCGTAGAACGCGGCGAGCGTATCGCTCAAGGATTATTTGTGAAGATTGAAAAGGCAGATTGGGAGGAAGTGGAGGGGCATGGCAAGGAAAGCAGAGGTGGGTTTGGGTCAACGGGAACACATGCTTGAAAGATTCAAGGGATTGAAGAGAGTGAAGAGATACAAGGGATATGGAAAAAAGGGAGAAGGGCGTGCTTTTGTTATCCCTTCAATCCCTTTCTTCCCTTTAATCTCTTATTTACTGAGTGGCTTGCGCATAAACGCCGGTACCTCCAGTTCCTCCACATTGAGATCAATTGCCGTAGATTTCACACTCCCCTCAATGGCAGAAGTGCGTGCCTCCTGCCTGGAAGACATGGCAGATTGAGGGCGGCTGAACGTATTCTGCACCGTGCGCTGTGCAGGGCTTGCTGCGGCTTGCGGCTGCACAATGTCTTTTTCTGAAAACCCTGTCGCAATCACTGTGCATTTCACTTGGCCCGTAAACGCATCATCAATCACCGCGCCAAAGATAATATTGGCTTCGGGGGCTGCTGCTTCTGTCACAATACGAGCAGCTTCGTCTACTTCGAACATGGAGAGATCGGTTCCACCGGTGATATTGAGAAGAATACCTTGAGCACCGTGGATGCTGAGTTCCAAAAGCGGACTATCGATAGCTGCCCGAGCAGCTTCAGCGGCACGGCTGTCCCCTGTTCCATAACCTATGCCCATGAGCGCTGTTCCTGCATCCTGCATGATGGCTTTCACGTCGGCAAAGTCGACGTTGATGAGACCGTGAATGGTGATGAGGCTACTTATACCTTCGATGGCATGCTTCAGCACTTCATCAATCACCTGAAAGGCCTCTGTAAGTGGCGTCGTCTTATCAATGAGTGAAAGAATCTTATCGTTGGGAATGGTGATGAGCGTGTCCACTTTTCCCTTCAGCACTTCCAGTGCTTCATCTGCTTGTTTCTTTCTCTTGAATCCTTCAAAGCTGAAAGGACGAGTGACCACAGCAACCGTAAGGATTCCCATGCTGCGAGCGGCTTCGGCAATCACCTGAATACTCCCCGTTCCCGTTCCACCACCAAGACCTGCCGTTAGGAAAAGCATATCT
>CAZJPS010000071.1:1501-5797 GCA_964548055.1 uncultured Candidatus Peribacteria bacterium | reverse complement strand
ACAAGCATTATAAGGGGAACTGCCATCACTCTGTTTGTGTGACTCAATTATTCTAGAAACTCTTTTGACTGAGGAGAGAACAAGAGGAGAATAAAAAGATTCAATGACGACGCTGATTTTTTTCCTCATTGGCGGAAGCCTCATCATCATTTCTATGGAATGGATAATGTGGGGGCTTTTTCGCAAACGAGTGCAAGGCCTAGATTTCCCCACAGAAGTGGATACATCTCAAATCAAATTTTTTTCGCTCACGCGAATGCGCCTGTGCGCCTTTGTGCATTGCGCATTGTGTATTCTGCTTTACTGCACTTCACTCATATACGCATGGTAAACAATGAGTGCTTCACAATCGATTTTCCTGGCCGCGATCCGCGCGAATGCTTCCAGCTGTATTTTCGTCAGCACTGGATACGCCTTCTCTGGCCATTCTTCCGTACTACATTACTTTCCATTTCACTTATTGGAATTGGCATCCTTACCTTTGCAGTCACTATTGATGATCCCTGGTTACGCAGGACGAACATCCTCTTTATTTTTGCATGCTTCTTTGTTGCTCAGTGCGACTTCCTTCTTCGTTTTTACAGATATTTCTTAAATCTTACAATTGTGACAGATAGGCGTGTGCATCGAATTAAACGGAGCCTTATTTCGATAGATGAGCACCAGAGCATTGATGTGTGGGCAATCCAAGATATCCGTGGTCTTCAACGCGGTATTATTCAAAATATCTTCGGGTTTGGAACGCTGCTTTTGGAAGCACAAGATACAAAAATGAACATTCATTTCACTCCACGCATTGCTGAACATTCAAAAAAATTAACGGCGCTCTTAGAGCAATCCCGAGTGCAAAGAAGAGAGGAGCAGCAAGGCATGTAATACGCTATACTGCACCACTATGCGAACCCTTCCTGTATCCCAAGAAAATATGAACGAGGCTCTTTCGATCCTTCGTATGGGAGGAGTAATCGCGCATGCGACTGAAACCTGTTACGGCCTTGCGTGCGATCTTTGCAATCCTGCCGCCGTAGAAAAACTCTTTCGCATAAAAAAACGTCCGGCCACCCAGCCCGTGAGCGCTCTTTTTTCTTCGGTAGAAGAAGCAAAAAAATATGTTCAATGGACTGAAAGCGCCGAAAATCTTGCTAAAAAGCATTTGCCAGGACCACTCACCATCATCGTATCACTTCGTTCAGACGCCCCCCACATGCTACTTCCCACTCCAAATGGGGGAGCCACAGTTGGGGTACGCGTGTCTTCACACGCTCTTGCAGGAGAGCTTGTAAAAAACTATGGAAGCCCGCTCAGCACCACCTCCGCCAATATTCATGGGCTCCCAAATCCGTACAGTGCAGAAGATATAGAACAACAGTTTGCAGGTGCAGAAGAAACTCCGGATGTAATTTTGGACTCCGGTATTCTCCAAAAAACACCTCCATCCACCGTTGTGAATCTAACTGTTCCAGGTTCTCTTTCCACGCTTCGGAAAGGAAATACCACGGTATAAATACTGTTTTTGTTTAAAAGAGCGATACCAATACTGATTTTTTCTCTGCTCGAAAAAGAAAACACTCACAGGGCACTCAAAATAGACCTGCTACTCTTGATTTCTTATCTTCTTATAAGTACAAGCTGCTCACTTTTTTCCCTCCATTCTCTATGAAGCCTGACGTGCCCACCACAGACACACATCGTGAGTCACTCAGCCCGTACGGCATTTCTGCAGCAAACGACCCCACTATTCGTATTCAGCTCGAAAAACTCAATAAGGGGGTATCTGAAAAAGCAACACAGGTTTTAGAGCAACAACGTGGCTCTGCCCACTAAAACTTTGAAAAGAAGCGGCAGCATGGATCTTTGAGCGATTGAAATAAGGATGTGAAGCAATCGCATCTATTCCCACTCCACTATGGAAGTACAACTAATCACCACCAAACCAGAGGCACAAGGAGGAGAACGAAATAACCTACCACAAGAAGTTCAAGACCAGCTGAATAATTGGAGCAATGAACTTCGTAAAAAGCTCGATGCAGCAAGGCAGAGCTATACCGACACCTTGAAGCGCATGAAAACGACCTTTGTTGACTAGTGAAGAAGCACTGTAAAACAGCCCTCTCCATCGTCGTCTTGCACTTTCTATGTTAGGATACACATATCTGTGGTGAAGTCCGGCCTTGCGGGACGTAAACCACTCCTCTCAGGGAAAAGGGGTGTCCGTGAGAGGAAAAACCGTAGGTTTTGCCCCTTCACAAAACGCACTATGCACTGCCCCCACTGCAAACATGAGGACACATCGGTGATTGATTCTCGGCTCACCGAGGAGGGGAGAAGCGTGCGCAGGCGCAGAGAATGCCCCAAATGCACGCATCGCTTCACTACATTTGAACGCCAGGAACTTTCTTCTCTCATTGTCGTCAAGCGCGATGGAACCCGCGAACCATACTCAAGAAGCAAACTAGA
The DNA here is from genome assembly GCA_964548055.1 of uncultured Candidatus Peribacteria bacterium. GTDB lineage: Bacteria > Patescibacteriota > Gracilibacteria > Peribacterales > Peribacteraceae > CAZJPS01. The sequence continues at coordinate 3,340 of CAZJPS010000071.1, read as the reverse complement.
GAGGGGTATTTGGCTTGCATGCACCAAGAGGCCAGTAACAGAGGAGCAGATCAATGATCTATTGAATAAACTGGAAGAAAAATGGGGTACCAATAAAAAAGAAGTAGGCAGTGGCACCATTGGAATGGATTTAATGAAAGAACTGAAAAAACTCGACCAGGTAGCGTATATCCGCTTTGCCTCTGTGCACCGAGAATTTAAGGATGTGGAGGAGTTTAAAGAGGAAGTTGGACGACTGTTTAAATAGCAAATGTTGTGAGGCGATTAGCTGTAAGCGGTTAGCGATTAGCCGTAATATAGAGCTAACCGCTTATCGCTAGCCGCTAGCCGCCTATCTAGGCTAGCACTACACTTCCACCCGCTCTATACTCCTCCACCATGCTCCGCACTCACACCTGTGGCGACTTACGCGCTTCTGATACCGATACCTCTGTCACTCTCTGTGGCTGGGTCCATCGCCGAAGAGACCACGGGGGACTGATCTTTATCGATCTGCGCGATCATTACGGTATCACGCAGGTAGTGATTCATCCGGAGATGAAAGACGTGTTTACGGCAGCTGAGCAAGTGCGTTCCGAATGGGTACTGAAGATTGATGGAACAGTACGCAAGCGTTTATCGGGCGCCGAGAGAAAAGAGAATGCAACGGGAGAGATTGAAGTAGCCGTGAAAACGTTGGAAGTTCTCAGTGAATCCAAAACTCCTCCGTTTGAAATTGATCAGGACAAAGATGTGAACGAAGAACTCCGTTTGCAGTATCGCTTCCTGGATCTGCGCAGACCAAAACTTCAAGAAATGATGGCAAAGCGCGATCAATTGCTCACGCACATCCGTAGCTATATGCACAGTAAGCATTTCACAGAAGTGCAAACGCCAATCCTCGCCAACTCCTCCCCCGAAGGTGCGCGCGACTACCTGGTACCAAGCCGCCTCCACAAAGGAATGTTCTATGCGCTCCCTCAAGCTCCTCAGCAATTTAAACAGCTTCTGATGGTGGCTGGGCTCGATCGCTACTTCCAAATTGCACCGTGTTTCCGTGATGAAGACCCCCGTGCCGATCGTCACCCCGGCGAGTTCTATCAGCTCGATTTAGAAATGAGCTTCGTCACCCAAGACGACGTATTTGGAGTAGTGGAGCCACTGATGGTTGAACTCACGAATACGTTTAGCGATAAGAAAGTGACGGCCTCCCCTTTCCCGCGCATGGCCTGGAAAGAGGCACTGGACACGTTCGGTTCTGATAAGCCAGATCTGCGTTATGAACTGAAGCTCAAGGATATCTCAGCGATGGTGAAAGATTGTGGCTTTGCCGTGTTCGCAGACGCTGTCGCTAAAAAAGGAATGGTGAAAGCACTGCGCGTTCCCAAAGGTGCCGAGTTCTCCCGCAAAGATATTGATGCCCTCACGGAAGTTGCCAAAACATACGGGGCAAAAGGCCTCGCCTACATTCTGATAAAAGAAGAGGGGCTCCAATCTCCGATCGTCAAATTCTTGGGAGAGGATCTAGCCCGCCAGATCATGAACGAAACCGGAGCGGTGGTAGGGGATGCAATCTTCTTTAGCGCAGATCAATGGCTCACGGCCTGCAAAGTGCTCGGCCAAGTGCGCATAGAAGTAGCCAAGCGTCAGGGCCTGGCTGATTCTAAAAAGGCTGCGTGGATTTGGATTGTAGATTTCCCCATGTACGAGTGGAACGAACAGGACCGCAAAATCGATTTCTCCCATAATCCTTTCTCCATGCCTCAAGGCGGCATGGAAGCCCTGAATACAAAAGACCCCATCGATATCCTGGCATACCAGTACGACCTTGTGTGTAACGGGTTCGAAATCAGTTCGGGC
>CAZJPS010000071.1:0-1491 GCA_964548055.1 uncultured Candidatus Peribacteria bacterium | reverse complement strand
CAGACATCATGTACCGCGCCTTCGAAATCGCCGGATACACCAAGCAAGACGTGGATGATAAATTTGGAGGCATGATCAAGGCCTTCCAGTTTGGAGCCCCTCCTCACGGCGGCATTGCCCCAGGTGTAGACCGCCTGATGATGGTGCTATGGGAGTGCCCAAGCATCCGCGATATCTACGCTTTCCCCAAAAATGGAAAGGCACAGGATGTGATGATGGGGGCACCTTCCGTTGTACTAGAAAAGCAGCTGAAGGAACTGGGAATTAAAGTAGTAACTGACTAATATACACTCTATGAAATATACGCAAGTGCTCGTCATCGGCCTCTTACTATCACCATTTCTTAGCGCGTGTGCGAGCAGCGATACTATCGTTCAAGAGAGCACTACTACATCAAATTCATCATCCGCAGTAATGATAGCCGCTATTTCATCTTCATCCTCCTCATCTGTATCTAATGATAGCATGGGCCCAAAACCTTTAGACCAAACTCCGCACGATGAAATGTACGTGAACAAAGATTTTGGTTTCTCACTTCGGTATCCTCTGCACTTTGCAGCCACTCACGCCACAGGAAAAATGGAAGCGCCAGGCGGGTATGTATATCAGTGACAATTCAATAGCATTTCACGATGAAATTCCCTCACTTCTCACGCTCATGGCTCGCGACCGTGAAGTGAAAAGTGAATTCAGCATTTTAATAAATGTGTACCCTCTCGATACGTATAGCTTTGCAAACATTTACGATGACGAATACGTGTACGAAGCAAGCACAAAAACATGGAGAGCAAAAATGCAAAATATACCATATCAACCTGCCACAAAAAAAGTGGGCGCTCTCACGGCATATCAGTTCGGCTTTGGCGATGCAGGATACGCATCCAAAATTTACGCCTTCCCCTCTGCATTACGAAATATCATGATTGAACTCAATATAGGCTCCTGCATTAGTTGCGGCTTCCCAAGCAATACTACACAAAAAACGTACGATGCAGCATCAGCACATATCACAAAAGAAACAGAAGAAATTCTTCAGGGATTTACCCTACTACAGTAAAAATCACATCGAAGAGCCGATTTCACATGTAATACAAAGTGATACAATATGTACACATGAAAAGTACAACTATTCGCATTCCTCAAAAGCTAAAGAAATCTGTTCAGAAAATCGCAGAAGCGAACGGCCTCGATCTCTCTTCTTGTATCCGTATGTTTCTCACGCATATGAACGTACGAGGTGCTATGCCCCTTCCACTCCTTACAGTAAATGGATTTACCGAAGAGGAGGAGAAGAAAATTTTGAAAAGCTCAAAAGAGCCTACTATAGATATTGATGACCTGGATGCCTTTTTAAAGAAATTAAAGTAAGTTACGAGAGATATAAAATACCTTGAGCAAGGCTGCAAAGAGCCAGCTATACTCTATTGTGTTCCTTAAGATCACTGAAGTAATTGCCGAGGTGGCGAAATGGCAGACGCACCAGCCTTAGGA
>CAZJPS010000070.1:0-6150 GCA_964548055.1 uncultured Candidatus Peribacteria bacterium | reverse complement strand
ATCATTCAATAATCTTATTATGTCGCCAGCGAAGCATACAGAGGATCGGTTGCTGCAAAGTACCTATGAGCTGAGTAGGGTACTGCGCCAGAAGATGATGAGCGAGTGTAAGCCAAAAGATAGTAGTGCGAATTTTTTGCATGTGCATGGACTGATGATTGTGAATGAGCAACCTGGTATTACCATGAAAGAATTGGCTGCATCTCTCCATGTTACCTCTCCTTCTGCTACCACACTTGTAGATAAGCTTGTACAGCTTCACTGGGTTGATCGTATACATGATGAAAAAAATAGGAAGCTTGTACGTCTGCGTTCCACAGAAGAAGGTGCTAAAGTACTTTCCCAGCATCAGCGCAAAGGAGCAGCGGTGATGCGCAAGCTCTTTGGTCTCCTTACTACTCATGAGCAAGAAACGCTTACAATCCTTCACGAAAAAATTCTCCGCCTCCACAAGGCACATTCCTCTCATTAATTTCTTTCGTATCTTCCCACTCTATCATGCATATTCCTCTCCCAGCATTCGTACGGACTCATAAAAAAAAGTCCATAGCAGCTGCCATTGTACTTGCGGTTATTCTTCTTATTGTTGTTACTCGCAAACCAGCGCAGCCGGAATATATTACTGAACTAGCAAAAAAAGGTGACCTCACTCAAACTGTTGAAGCAGTGGGGACCGTTGTTTCTGAGCGTGAGTTAGAGTTGAGATTTGAAGGTGCTGGCATTGTGCAGCAAGTGTTTGTTAAAGAAGGGGATCACGTAAAAGCAGGTCAGCGACTTGGCCAGTTAAAGGCTGGAAGTTTGGGTGCGTCGGTTGCAGCTGAAGCTGCATCGCTTCAATCGGCACTCGCAGAACTTCGTGCTTTGCAGGAAGGCAGCCGCCCAGAAGATATTGCCATCGCAGAGGCTGATGTAGCAGGAAAAAGAGCTTCGTTGGAATCTGCTCAAACGACACTGAAGACATCAGAGCAGAATTTAAAGTCGTCACAAGATAAGTTGGCGCTTCTTATACAGGAAACAAACGTAAATTTGGCTGGGCAGGTATCCACAAATGTAAGTTCGCTAAGTGAGCAGCTAGTTGCAGCCGAAAGTGCTCTTTCTGTGATAGACGATATTCTTGGCAACGTAGATGTTCAGGATGCCATTGTTAAAGACAGGCCAGGCGCAGATAACGATGTGCGCGCTCAAAAGCGCAGTGCTCAGGATTTCATTATGCAAGCTCGCGCTGTTACTTCCGCTGCAACCGATTATCAGTCAGCGCTGAAAGCTATGGATGCTGGAAAGAAAGCCGCGTCATCTTCGGTTGTAGCGATGGATAGCTTGTTTTCTCTTATTAGCGGTCTTCGTGAGACAAATAATTTTACGAATTCTAGCCGCGAAACATACAAAACTTCCATTTCGACACAGAGGGCTAAATTGCAGGATATGAGTTCGAGCATTAGTACTCTCCAGAGTAATTTGCAAAATGCTTCTGCCAGTTACGATACAAAGATAGCCGCAGAGCGTTCAGCAATTATCTCACTGCAGGGAACACGTGATAAAGCTGCAACAGACATCATCACCTACCAAGCATCCATCCAGAGCGCAGAAGCACAGCTCGCGCTAAAGAGAGCGGGTGCCAGACAAACGGATATAGATGGTGCACAGGCACGCGTGCGTTCAGCGCAGGCGAATCTTGCTCGTGCTCAGGCAAACTATTCGCAAACGGTTCTTACTGCTCCTATTAGCGGAACAGTGTCTCACGTGAATATTAATATTGGAGAGTCGCTCCCAGCTGGTGCTGCTGTGACATTACTAGGAGATTCTCCTTTCCGAGTAGAAATGTTTGTATCTGAAATTGATGTACCAAAACTGATGGTTACCCAATCGGGAAGTATTGAATTGGATGCATTCCGCGGTACGCATATGAAATTACATTTGAGTGAAGTTGATTCTTCTCCCACATCTAAAGATGGTGTACCCAAGTATCGCGTAAAATTGGATTTTGATAATTTGCATCCAGAGCTGAAAATTGGAATGACAGGTGATGCAGAAATTATTACCGGTGAGCGAAAAAATGTAGTTAGTGCTCCAAGGCGCGCAATACTAGAAGATAACGATGGACGTTTATACGTTCGTATTCTCAACGAGGATAAAACGATTACTGAACGCACCGTTACGATTGGTATGGAAGGCCAGACGGGCGATACAGAAATCCTTTCCGGCCTTGAGGGTGGCGAAAATATTGTGGTTCTTATCAAGCAATAATTATGGCTCCCCATTCTTCTGCTCCACTCATTGAAATTCGCAATCTCAGCAAATCTTATTTTAATGACGAGATTGAAACGCCCGTTCTCCATGAGATTAACCTTACAATTCAGAAGGGAGAATTCGTCGCCATTATGGGTCCCTCTGGCTCTGGGAAATCAACATTGATGCATATTCTAGGATTCCTCGATTTGCATACCGGTGGGGAATATCTTTTTCATGGTGATCCAGCGGGTCATATGACGGATGATGAATTGGCTCGCATTCGAGCAAGCAGAGTCAGTTTCGTGTTCCAGGCTTTCAATCTTCTTCCTCGTACAACCGTTTTGCAAAATGTAATTCTCCCTCTTTTGTATCACCCAACAATTCGAGAATCAGAACGCATGAAGAAAGCGCTGAGGGCAATCGAAATAGTCGGCCTTTCCGATCGTAAGGATTATTTAAGTAGCCAGTTATCTGGAGGCCAAAAGCAGCGCGTTGCAATTGCTCGGTCACTCGTCACTGAGCCTGAGGTAATTTTTGCTGATGAACCAACAGGAAATTTGGATTCAGCTTCTGGTATTGCAGTCATGCAAGCTCTGCAGCGTCTTCATGAAGAGGGTCACACCATTATTTTAGTGACACACGAAAAAGCTACCGCCGAACATGCACAGCGTATTATACGTTTGCGTGATGGTCGTATTGAATCTGATACGCGTGATTTCAAGCGTGTATTGGCGGGTCAAAAAGGAGAATTAAAGTAAGATTTTGTTCACCGCTTGAATGATGAGAATATGAAGCTCAACGATACATTACTCTCGGCTTTCCACGGAGTGCGTAGTAACGGCACACGTTCACTTCTTACCATGCTCGGTATCATTATTGGCATAGCTTCTGTGGTGCTCATGAGTTCGATTGGCCGCAGTATGGAAGGGGTCATACTTGGGCAAATCAGCAGTCTTGGGGCAAAAAGCATGGTCATCTTTCCGGGTCAGCAAGAGGGAGGCCCACAGGCGGTTTCTACAGGTTTTGATAGCATTACCATGGAAGATCTGAATCAGTTAAGAAAATTGAGTACCATTACGACGGTAGCTCCTGTGATGTTTTTGAATGGCAAAACATCCTATGGCAGGGAAGAAGCCAGTCCGCAGGTATTTGGAGTCACGCCAGAATTTTTTGAAAATCAAACTATTGAGGCGTCAGTTGGAAGAATTCTTGATAGAAGCGATTTAGAAGGAGCGAAAGCGCATGCTCTACTTGGTTCCGATGCTGCTGATAAATTATTCGGTTCTCAAGATCCAATTGGAAAGCGCATTAAAATTGGAGAAAATCATTTTACAGTTATTGGAATTGCAAAACCGCTTGGCTCTCAATTTTTTCAGAATGCTGACGATAGAATCTACGTTCCATTCACACTTGTGGAAAATATAACAGGAAGGAGATATGTGAACTATATCACCATGCAGGCAACGGCCAGTTTTGATATTGCTTTTGATGACGTCAAATCGTTACTACGGCAACGCCATCACATTGATAATCCGGAAGAAGATCCGGAGAAGGATGATTTCATCGTGCGCTCATCTGCTCAGGCAAGCCAAATTTTGGGAACTGTTTCTTTGGGGCTCACTCTTTTTATTACAACCATTGCAGGAATTTCTTTGCTTGTAGGAGGCATTGGCATCATGAATATCATGCTTGTGTCTGTGACGGAAAGAACTCGCGAGATAGGGCTAAGGAAGGCCGTAGGCGCGCGCCGCAGAGATATTCTTTTGCAGTTCTTGATTGAATCGATGCTTCTTACGATTATCGGTGGCTGTATTGGAATGGCGATTGGCATTGGATTTGCATACTTTGCTGCGCTTGTAGTGAATTCCATCCTCGATACATATACCTTTGCGGTGTCTGGAACATCGGTGGTTGCTTCTCTGATTATGGCCGTTCTCACTGGCTTGGTATTTGGCCTTTCCCCCGCAAGAAAAGCTTCCCAGTTATCTCCAATGGAAGCTCTTCGCTATGAATAGTTTGTAGGTTTTCGGTTGTAGGGATTAGGAAATCTCATTCTCTACAACTGGCACTCTCTACCTTATCTGCAACCTACTACCTACCACCTACCACCTAAAACTTCGATGCTTACTTCTGATCTCGTACGAACGGCGTTCACAGGAATTACGGTGAATAAAAGCCGTACCAGTTTGACGATGCTCGGCATTATTATCGGCGTTGCTTCGGTAGTGCTTATGGTATCGATGGGTCGATCATTTCAAAATTACATTCTTACACAAATCGATTCCATTGGAACAAATACAATGGACGTATTTCCTACGGGGCTTGAAAAATTTGGCTCGAATTTAGATAGCCTTACATATGATGACTACGAGGCTATCGATCGTTTATCAACAACCGAAAGCGTCGCCCCCGTCATCATCGTTGCAAAACCTGTTACGTATGGAAATGAAACAAAGAGTCCAATCGTATTTGGGACTCATAAAGAATTTTTAGTGAATTACAGTTTAAAACTTGATTCGGGACGAATGCTGACAGATAGCGATGAGGAAGGTGCTCGTTCTGTCGCTCTTGTATCTGGGCAAACGGCTATCGATCTTTTTGGTGATCGCAATCCTCTGGGAGAAAAAATTTCGGTAGGGGACCAATCATTTACTGTGGTTGGTGTTTTGCAGAAGCAAGGGTCATTGTTGTTATCTGATTTGGATAAGCCAGTCTACATTCCCTTTTCCGTGGCGCGTGCGATGACGGGCCAAAAGTATCTTACCTATATCACACTCAAAACAGTTGGGGATCAGGCTCTTGCAAAACAGGATATAACAACTCTGCTTCGTCAGAGACACCGCATTGAAAATCCTACGAACGATCCTGGGAAAGATGATTTCGTAGCACGTGGCGCGGAACAAATTACTGGAATTGTATCAAGCGTAACACTTGGTCTTACCGTGTTCCTTTCTCTTATTGCAGGAATTTCTTTGCTTGTAGGAGGCATTGGCATCATGAATATCATGCTTGTGTCTGTGACGGAAAGAACTCGCGAGATAGGGCTAAGGAAGGCCGTAGGCGCGCGCCGCAGAGATATTCTTTTGCAATTTTTGTTGGAAGCAGTATCGCTTACATTTACCGGTGGGATTATTGGAATTGTCATCGGCGCAGGTGTGGGATGGTTACTTTCCAGCGTTGCGAATAGCGTACTGGGTCAATTTGATTTTGTACTTTCTTTATCATCAGTGTTTCTTGCTGTACTTATGGCTGTGGGCACTGGTTTGATTTTTGGAATTTATCCTGCACAAAAGGCGGCAAGCTTGAGCCCCATGGAAGCACTTCGATTTGAATAGAGTGCATTTACTAAGCGCTGCTCAATGTATTTGAAGAAGCTATATGGGAGTGATAGACAGGCATGTATAGAAAATGAAATATTGCTATCATTACATTATGAGGAGATTTTTTCTTGCATTGTTATTTGTACTTATCCCATTCGGGGTTCTTGCGCATTCAGGAGAAGCATCATTAGAAAAACAGGTTGGAAATTATTTGGTAGACATTGGGTTCCAACCGGGATTGGTTTCTATGAAAGATGTATATTTTTCGTACGGCTTAGTATTTCATCCAGATGAAAAAACATGGGAAATACAAGTACTTGATAAAGTTCACGTGAATATTTCAGATATACAGGGCAATACTGTGATTGATAAAACAGTCCATCAGGATAGCATTGCTTCGCCCATTGTAACTGTTCGCTTTCCACAAGATGGCGAGTATGTGATGGATGTGAAGTACCTACAGAATGAGCAGAGCTTGGTGCAGGCAAGTTTCCCTCTGCATATAGGAGCTACTCACAATACCGGCATTCCTAGTATGCCAGCGTGGCTACAGTACAGTGTTGGAATACTCGTATTAGTGAGTGTTAGTTTGTATGGAGGA
>CAZJPS010000069.1:0-6263 GCA_964548055.1 uncultured Candidatus Peribacteria bacterium | reverse complement strand
AGGCGTGCATTCTGGGCACTTTCATCCACGGATCCATCATCGCTGTGCTCATCTCCCTGCGCGTTCCAGGTAGCGGCTTCCGTGCCCGGTAACCACCTCTGTGAAATACCCGAGGGCGTATGTGGATCAAAACGATCACTACTCTTTAACGCTTTCAGTTGTTCAGGATCAGTCACAATCCCACGGCGAATTTCTGCCTTCTCCTGGTTATAAGGGGCCTGCGTAAAGAGCGCCTCTGCAATGTGTTTATCGGTAAGCACAATAACAGAAATTTGATACTCCTCCGCCAAATTGAAAGCTATGGGCATTACATCGAATGCATCCTGGCTATCGCTCACACTGATCACGCAGCGTGTAAATTCTCCGTGCGCAGTATTGATGGCTAAAAGCAAATCACCCTGACCGGTCCAGGTTGGCAAACCTGTGGCAGGACCGGGCCGCTGAGCGAGTACGAATACTGTGGGATTTTCGATGATGCCATTCAGCGAGACCGTTTCGCTCATCAGATCAAATCCTCCTCCGGACGTAGCTGTGAGCGCGCGCGTCCCCATGAGCATTGCCCCGCTGACGATTTGTGCTGCTGTAATTTCATCTTCCGCCTGCTTGATCACCATTCCTGTTTGATTCTGGAGATCGGCAATAAAACTGAGCAAAGGACTCGAAGGTGTCATGGGATAACCTGCGTACAGACGAACACCCGCATGAATCGCTCCAAGCCCCATCGCATGGCTACCGGTAAGCAGTAGATGATCTTTCCAGGATGCATCGGGGGAAGGAAGAGAAGGACGAGTATCGCCTTCTGTCCACTGCCCACTCGCCGCAGCCCACTGATCAAATCCTGCATCTATGCATTTCATATTAAGCTCTAAAAGCGGTTTTTTCTTCGCAAATTTTTCTCCTACAAGCGTCTTCAATGCTTCTTTATCCTGTCCGAGTGATGCCCAAATAAAAGCAGCGATGAGCACATTCCCTAAAATCGGTTTTGCTCCCATGCGGCTGAGCACATCATCCACCGGCAATTCAATCACTTTAATTTTTTTCGCAATCAAAATCTCCTGATCCTGCTGAGAAAATTTCCAATGTGGAGTGGAATGTACAATCACACCATGTTCCTTCAAATCTTTCACATTCAATTCCAGACCGTGATGGTTGAGTGTAATTAAAATATTTACAAACATTTCTGTAGATTCAATTTTCTCCCCCGAGCAATCAAGTTGATAGCTGGCATGCCCCCCTTTGATGAGTGAGGGATACTCACGGTACCCAAACACACAATAACCTTGCCTTTTAAGGCCTTTCGCCAAAATTTCACCAATAGAATTGATGCCCTGTCCAGATGCGCCAACGATTTTTAGAGAGACTCTATTCAAGTGATTGAGATAAAAAAGTAAGGGTGAGGCACTGGGGATTAGGGATTAGGGGCTTGGACACGTTTTTTTCCTGATCCCAAGTCCCTAGTCCCTAGTCCCGATTCAGGCTGAATAACTCCTACTAATTGCTCTGACCACTGTTGCACTTTTTCCTCTTGTCCGTAAGGCTCATTGATAATTTTAAGAGTGGGAAGTAGAGGTCTGCCCTGATGCCTGGCCGCATATTCTTCCAAAAAAACAGCTGCATGTGCAATGTACCTATATCGCTCATCACCAAGTGCAATAAGCCCCATTCCTTTTCCCTTTAAGCTGTTATCTTTCGCACGATCTAGTAATAAAGCATGCATATGTGGATTGAGTTGGCCCTCAATATTCCCTGTATTCCACGTGGAAGAAGCCAAGATAAGTACATCACCTTTTTTCATATCCTCTGCTTGTACTTTTTCAGCGCGTTCTATTTCTACGTGTATTTTTTTTTGCTTCAGGGCATCGCTTAGTACATTTACCACATATTCCGTGTGGCCACTGGTGGATGCGTAGACAATAAAAATGGAAAGCACGGGGGCAGTATACCTTACCTCGATATGGGTGGTATTTATTGCTTCCAATAGAGGATTTACTCTCCATAATTCACATATACAGAAATAGAACTTTTGCGCTATAATAGAAGGAAATGTCCCTTCTCTCCCCTTCCTCTATTGCCATCATCGGGGCTTCGGCTGAAGAGAAAAAAGTAGGGCATATTGTGCTCAAAAACTTGATCTCTCAGGGATATAAAGGAGCTATCTATCCTGTGAACCCAAAAGGAGGCGAAATTCTTGGAAAAACTGCGTATGCATCCGTTGCAGCAATTCCAGGAGAAGTAGATTTAGCTGTAGTGGTGACTCCCGCAAAAACGGTGGTTGATTTAGCAGAGGAATGCGGAAAGAAAGGGGTGAAGACGCTTGTGGTGATTAGTGCTGGCTTTGGCGAGATTGGAACCAACGAAGGACACGCGATGGAGAAATCACTCGTGGAAACAGCAAAAAAATACAAGATGAAGCTGATTGGTCCCAACTGCTTGGGTGTGATGCGTCCATCTGCAGGCATCAATGTATCATTTGCAGAAAACTTGGAAAAATCAGGATCTATAGCTCTTCTCAGCCAATCCGGTGCACTCGCTGTTGCTCTGCTGGATGCTGCACAGCAGACAGGGCTTACGTTTTCACTGATGGTGAGCATGGGAAATAAAGCCGCGATGGATGAGTGCGATTTTTTGGAAGTGTGCGCAGAGGACCCAGAAACAAAAGTGATCGGCATGTATGTAGAAAGCATTAATAATGGCAAGAGATTTTTAGAAGTGGCAAAGCGCGTAGCTCAGAAAAAGCCGATCGTGCTCATTAAATCTGGCGTTTCCGAGCATGGGCGCAAAGCCGTATCCTCCCATACCGGAGCATTGGCTGGATCAGATGCAGCAATAGATGCGGCATGCATGCAAACTGGAATTCATCGCGCCAGGAGTGCGGAGGAGTTTACGGATTTACTGCAAGTGTTCTCCATGCAGCCTTCGCTCCTCTCTCCTCATATCGCAGTGATTACCAATGCAGGAGGACCAGGCATCTTGGCAACGGATAGCGCAGAAAAAGAAGGACTTATGCTCGTAGCTCTGGAAGAGAAGAGTGAAGATCGGTTGCGACCATCGTTGCCGCACGCTGCGAGTACGGGAAATCCGATTGATGTACTGGGTGACGCTGATGAAGTGAGGTATGCAGCAGCTCTCGATACGTGCGCTGATGATCCAAATATCGATGGAATCGTGGTGCTCCTCACTCCTCAGGTGATGACTCCAGCCGAAAAAGTGGCGGACGCAGTGATCAACATGCATCGTGATCATCCGCTCATCCCTGTAACGGCTAGTTTTATGGGAAATACGCACGTTACGAAGGCTATTGAGAAACTGCAAAAAGCTGGGATTCCGAATTATCCCACACCCGAAAGAGCCATGCGCGCGATGGGGGCTTTGAAACACGGGCCCCACCTTCGCCAAGGCTACGGTGGGCAGGTCGGGATGGGGATAGGGCTCGGAAAGAAAGAATGCCACGTTTCTCATTTGGCTGACTCTCTGTTAAAAGATAAAAAAGGACTTTTAAGTGAAGAAACTGTGCAGGAATTGTTTGCGCTTTATAATCTTCCTCTCATCCGTGGACGAGTAGCTAAAAGTGCGGAGGAAGCTGTACGTATTGCGGAAGACATTGGGTATCCAGTAGTTGCCAAAGTGAGTTCTCCGCAGATTTTGCATAAGACAGACATTGGAGCCGTGCGTGTGAATTTGAAAACAGCGGATGAAGTAGCAGGTGCCTATAAAGAAATTGTGAAAAATTCCACTGGGCATTTTCCAGGCGCTGTGATCGATGGAGTTTTATTGCAGCAATTTCTTCCTGCAGGAAGCGAATTTATTGTGGGTACCGTGCGCGATCCAAGTTTTGGTCATTTAGTGATGGCTGGCCTTGGCGGCATTTACACAGAGCTCTTCCGCGATACCGCATTCCGCATTGCTCCCATTGGCGAACAGGAAGGGTACGAAATGCTGCAGCAACTGCGATCGTGGAAATTGCTCCTGGGTCTACGTGGCCAAAAACAATCAGATATTGAGGCACTAGCAAAACTGATCGCAAACGTATCGCACCTTGTGCACGATTGTCCTCAGATTTCAGAACTCGATTTGAATCCTGTCCTCGTATGGAATGACAAGGTAGTGATTGCGGATGCGAAGGTAGTAATTGATTAAAGGGGACAAAGGGGATGAAGGTCTAAAGGTTCAAAAGGTTTCACGAAAAAAGACCTTTGTCCCTTATTATCCCCTTTAAAACCTTTGTCCCCTTTTTCCCTTTTATCGCCTTACAGAGTGATTTCCGCTACAGTAAGCCCGTGCCACCACTCATCACCGTCTACATCCCCACCTACGAACCGGAAGCAGAACATCTCACTGCCGCCTTGGAGTCGCTCCAAAAACAGACATTCCAAGATTGGGAAGCGATTGTGCACGATGATGCTTCACTCAGTGATGTGCGAGAGATGATATCTCGTTTTCGAGATGACCCTCGCATCCTGTTTCAAAAAAATAGGCAGCGCCAAGGCATTGGGGGGAATTGGAATGCAAGCCTACGGCATGGAAGTGGAACGTACGTGCAGTATTTATTTCAGGATGATATGTGGAAACCGGAGTATTTAGAGAAGATGGTAGAAGCGCTAGAAAAAAATCCATCCGCTGGATTTGCATCCGCTCAGCATCAATATGTCATAGAGGGATATGTACATCCTGATGCCGAAAATTTGTATCGTGAATTGGAGAAATTTAGGGAGATGGAAGTAGAACCTGGCATCCACACGGGACACCAGTTACTCCAGTGGTGGATGGAAAAGGGACTGAGGCCAAACTTTATTGGTGAACCAAGTTTTGTAATGCTCAGAAGATCACTCATGGAAAGTGTAGGAAAATTTAGAGAAGACATGCCGCAAGGACTGGATACCGAATACTGGCTGCGTTGTTTATTAAGAGCTGACTGGTACTTTGAACGTACGTCACTGGGAATGTTCCGCGTACACGGCCAAGCAGCAAGTGCCCGCAATGATCGCGAAGGCCTAGGCCTCTACGATCGCCTGGGTTTTTACGACACATTGCTTCATCTGCTCCCTGCCGGCTACCTACGAGAAGACGCAAAAAAATCTCTGACTCGTCATTTTTCACAGATGATCGCAAAGTTCTTTAAAAGGAGAAAAGGAGGCGGAAAAACCTCTGCAGGAGGTGCGAGATCTGTTCTTCACATGACACTCAAACATCCGATATTGGTACTATTAGGATTATGGAAGTTTCTCTCTAATCGTAATTAGAATAATAGGGATGAGAGTACTAGAATTACTATGTTTATTAGTATTTAAGACAGCATGATTATCCGAACCAGAAATGGCGTAAGTAATATTCCTGTTATCTCTGGCGTTCTTTTACTTGGTCTGATTTTATTCGCAACTATTGAAATATGGTGGTTGCAAGAGAGCATATCTAAAGAAATTTTTGTAGTAATGGCTGCTATCGTTGTTATTCTTATAACGCAGTTTCTCTTTTGTATGCGCTGGTGCACTCTTAAAAATGGCGTGATTCACTGCAAAACTCTCTTTCAAAAGATAGAAATTCCGCATGCAGCAGCTCGTATAACGCTTGAAAAAAATTGGTGGTGCGTCGTAGCGTACTATCTTTTTTTATTGACGGATGGATGGTACGGACTGCTCGAGCCGCGATGGATCGTCCTTTCCGGTCCATCACAGCGTTTTACAGTAGGATTTACCTCTCATGTGCGAAATCGCGCTCAGTATCTCAAGGATATTACTGGTGCATTTTCTATTAAAGCAGAAGGCATCGATCTTTCAGCTATTCAAAAAAAAGCAAATACCTATCGTAAAATAGATTATTGGACTTATTTTATTATTCTAATTTTTGCGTTCATTGCCGCAATTTTTCTTTTCAGTCAGCAGTAAAGCTCATGCACACAAACAGAATGCGAATAAACAAGTAAACGAATCAACGAAGAAACGACTCCAAAGACTACTTTCTTCTCATAACCTACTTTACTTTTGTAAGCTCCCCCCTCTACCCTAGCGAGCGAATTCACTCTTTCTCTTTTTTTCTATGAAACTCAAAAAACTATTTCAACGCGCCGTGGAAATTGGAATGGATGCAGACGTGCGTGGTAAGAAACAACTCGAAAAGATGCTTAAAAAGCAGGCGGAGCGTCACAAAAAATTGGAAGGAAAGGAAAAAGAATATTTTGATATGGAACGCACATGGAATCCATATGCAGATTCACGCATTATAAACGGAACAGGAAAGGAAGATGTGCAAGTGCTGATGGTGGGAAT
>CAZJPS010000068.1:0-6397 GCA_964548055.1 uncultured Candidatus Peribacteria bacterium | reverse complement strand
GGCATATCTTTTTTAGAGAGAACAAAGTTCCCCAGTACCAGGTAATCCATGTGCGTATGAAGGAAACAGTTCAGCGCATCTTTCGGCGATTCCACAATCGGCTCTCCGCGTACGTTGAAGGAAGTATTGATGATCACGGGGCAGCCACTGCGAGCTTCAAATGCTTTTATGAGATCATAATAACGAGGGTTTTGATCTCTGCGGATGGTTTGAATACGAGCAGAGCCATCCACGTGCGTCACAGCCGGAATTTTATCGCGCTTATCAGCCACTGTATCGGCTACCAGCAACATGTACGGGCTCTCACGGTCCAACTCAAACCATTCAGACACTTTTTCTTCCAGAACCGTAGGAGCAAACGGCCTAAAACTCTCGCGGAATTTGATTTTGAGGTTCACTTTTTGCCAGTTCTCTTTGTTGCGCGCATCGGCGATGATGGATCTGTTACCAAGCGAGCGGGGACCGTATTCCATGCGCCCTTGGAACCAGCCGATCACGTTTTCACCTTCTAGTAAGGTAGAAACTGTCTCAATCAAACCTGCATCATCCAGTCGTTCGTACGGTAAATTCTTGGAATCGAGAAATTTTTGAATGTCCTCATTTGAATACTCATTGCCCAAATACACATGCTCCATTTTTTTGCTGCGTGCTCCCTTAAATTCTTTGTGCCAAATGGCAAGTGCAACACCCAAAGCACCACCTGCGTCACCTGAGGCAGGCTGAATGAAGATTTCTTTAAATAATCCAGAGCGCAAAATCTTTCCGTTGGCGACACAGTTAAGAGCAACACCTCCGGCAAGGCATAAATAGTCACTCTTCGTGATCTCCTTTGCCTGCTTTGCAAGTTTCAGCATCACTTCTTCCGTTATTTCCTGCAGGCTCCGTGCAACGTCTTTATGGAACTGTGTGAGAGGAGTTTCTCCTTTACGCGTAGGTTGCCCAAATAGTTTTTCTATCGCGCTTCCTGTCATTCGGAGCCCATATTCATACGTGAAGTACTTCATATTCAGCGCAAAGCTCCCATCTTCTTTGATATCGATCAGCTTACTCATCTGATCCATATATTTTGGCTCTCCATAGGGTGCGAGTCCCATCACTTTGTACTCGGCACTGTTCACTTTAAAGCCGATGTAATACGTCATTGCGGAATACAGGAGGCCAAGTGAATGCGGAAAGTGTATTTCCTTCTTCAGTTCCAGTTCCGTTCCTTTCCCATGCCCAATCGTTGTGGTTGCCCATTCACCTACGCCGTCCACAGTCACTACGGCAGCATCCGGAAAGCCTGAAGCATAGTATGAAGAGGCTGCATGTGATTCGTGGTGGGTAGTGTAGAACACGGGGCCTTTGTAGTTCAGTTCCCTCTGAATATTTTGCGGCGTCCAGAGCTTTGTGTGGATCCAGTCTTGCATCGCTCTGTGGTACATAAAGAATCCGCGCGGCCAGGTTTTGAAAAATGTCTGCAGAATGCGATCAAAGAACTTCAAAAACGGTTTTTCATAAAAGCCGACGGCGGAAATGTCATCCATCGTAATCCCTGCAAACTTCAATGCCTGCTCAATGGCGTTTTTTGGGAAGTGTTCATCGTGCTTGATACGTGTGTAACGCTCTTCTTGTGCTGCAAATATCACTTCTCCATCGCGCATCAGGCACACGGCACTATCGTGGTAGTAGCAGGAGAGGCCAAGGATGTACGTAGGTTTCACGAGAGAGCGGTCGGTAGGGAGTGAAGGTTGGCGGTGTAGAGCGATCAGCGGCTAGCCTATCCATTATTCCAAAGCTTATCGCTAACCGCTTTTAAAATTGCCGTTTAAGATCTTGATCTGGGAACGCATCAATCCAATATGTGCTCAGAGTTTCTTTCTGTTTGAATAGTGATCCAATTTTTAAAATCATGGCGTACATCCCAAATCCCACAAACCACAGTATCGTAAGAATAATGGCACTCATCACACGCCCCAGAATTTTACTGAAGGCCATCCAGCCATTCCAAAGCCACGAGAGGGGAGGTGGAAGGGTCATATGTTTATAGTAGACCAAAATAAGCGCAAATGGTTATTTGACTAATAAATATATTATACTAGCATAGTATTATGAGATCTCATCATGACGCGTTAAAAGAATGGTTAAACAATACAGGCGATTGTGTAGATACGCTGTCTTTTATAAAAAAATTAACAAGTTTCAAAGGCGATACAGTTAAAATAGATTCTGAGATCCAAGCAAGAGCAGAGGCGGCTCGAGGGGCACTGTCGCAATTTGCAACGATATTGATTCAATCCGGTAATGAAGATGAAAATGTAAGTGTTTATTCGTCTATTGCGGAGAAGCGTACTCAGCGTATTAAAGAAGCATTAGGGAATTTGGAGCTAATTGGTAATCTAGCCAAGCAGCAACGAGGCAACCAATTGCCAAAGCATGCACTAGAAAATGACAGAGAATTCTTTATGAATGTATTTTTTTGGGGTCAGACATTGGAATTAATACGGAACAATATTGAAATCCTCTCTTACATACGAACCCTGATAGGGGTTCGGCTTGCGGTCCGTGAACGTCTCACGGAACTTGGATTCTTAGAATCACAAAAATAATACACGAGAATGATTTCTCTCTATTTTGCTTAAATGAGAGTATAAATAAACGGTGCCAGTGCTGAGGTTTGAGCAAACAGTAGAAGAATTCCCAGCAATGCTATCAGCATCAAAATTGGTAACAGCCAAAATTTCTTCCGTACGCGCATGAATTGCCACAGTTCGCTAAAGATGGAGAACTTACTCATCGCGGGAATACTAACATCGACCTGTGGAAGCGGCTAGCGGTTAGCGGCAAGCGATTAGCAGCAAAAAGATCGTTACGTACTACTCTCTACCGTATTACACAAAAAATTAGCAATCCGCTTCCCTGCTTCTTTGTGTCCTGCCTCATTCCAATGCCCTGAGCCGAGTCCAAACTTCTCAAATCCATGAAAGAAGGTGCCAGTTCGTTCAGCTTCTGCTTGTAGTGGCTCGGCAAGTGTGAGAATGGGAACCTGAAGTCTGCTCGCGATCTCTGTCATCTTTCTCTCAGGTTCAAACAGGTCTGTCACACCCAGATTTTTTATAAATGCAACGCGTACAGCAGGATCTGGATGAACTTGGATGCTATTGCTGAGTGTCGCAATCGCGAATATTGCTGAGTGCGAGCGCACATCTTTTGTTATCTCTCCAAGTAGATGCTCTGTGATATCCCATGCATCTATCCAGTCGCCTTCAGGATTTTTGTAGATCGCATCATCAATGCCTATTTCTTGTCCTGCAGTAGCTTCTGTAGGTGATGTCGCTTTCTGCTGTGCTCCTGCCATCACTCTGCGCACAAGTTGCAGAATTCTGGAGTGCCTGAGTACAAAAGAAGAGAATCGATGCTTGAAGGTCTGTTGTTTGAGGTAGAAAGGGGATTGTAAAAATGAAGTATCCAGCACGTACAATCCATTTTCCTTTTTGATATACGGCTTCTGATCACTTTTTTCCAGTGCATACGAGTTATTGCGCACGTCATTCCCTGTGGTGAATGCCAGCAGTACGATATCTGGTTCAAATTGCCATACTCGATCTTTGAGCTGCAGAAGTTCTTGTGTTGTCCCAAAGCCTGATACTCCAAAATTCAACACTTCCACTTTCTGATCATTCAAAGATGAACATGATGCCAAATCTGATTCCATCATTTTTGGAAACGTTTCTTCTAAGTCCACTTGTCTTCCTTCTGTAAATGAATCACCCAGTACTGCAATACGCAAAGTATTCGCAGGTTTCTTGAGAGAATATTCTTTATCTCTCATTCCAAAACTATTAATAGCTATGTAGGCCTTTCCTTCATCTGTTTGCCATCCTGAAGCGCCAGGTCTTAAAGAAAATCCGGTTTGAGAGTCTAATTGGGTGAATGTGGGATAGCCAATACCGATAATTCTCAGCAAAATTTCAATCACAACAATTCCTACTACTAAAGAAAGTCCGATCGAGAGAATTGCCAGGAGCCAAGAGCGAGCAGAAGACACGCAGCCTATCCTAGCAGGAAGTACATTATTTTTTCTTTTCTTCGTGGTACACCCGACTTCGCCCCACATTAATCAAATAAAATTGTAGATAACATCAAACTTCTCACTATGTGGCTACGCCGGGCAAGCCATATCATTTCTTTTTTTCTTCGTGGTACACCATGTCTAAGTTAATCTCCCATAAATTCGATTTATCCGTCCTTCCTGCCACAATATTATCCACCGCAGTCATGGCCGTGAGCATGCTGTGATCTTGATTGTTGTAGCGGTGCATGCCGTTTCGACCGAGTAAAAATAAATTGGGAATCGTATTCACGTAGTCTTGAACTACATGGAGTTGATCGTAGCTGCCGATGTAGGCGGGATAGGCTTTGGGCATACGGAGGACGCACGCATCCACCACGTCTTCTCCCTTAATAAATCCAATCTGCTCCATTTCTTGTATTCCTAGTTTTATCATCTCTTCATCAGGTTTTATCCAGAGGTCACCACCTTCATTCACGAAATATTCCAGTCCAATCCAGATGTGTTTTTTCCTGTCGGCAACCATATACGGGCTCCAGTTATTAAAAATCTGTACACGGCCAACCCTCACTCCTCCTTCTTGGATATAAATCCAGTTATCGGGCACATCGGTGGCGGGCTTCTTCCCTTTTTCTTGTACATGGAGCTTTTTGAGGAGCAAACCAACCGTAAGAAAATCACGGTACTGCAGCCCTTCTGCCACTTCTACTACACTCGTAGGTGGATGAGGAGTGGTCATTCCAACGAGATGCTTAATAGGCATCGTGGAAAAGAAATAATCACACTCCATCCTCTCGATTTCTCCGGTTTCAATATTTTCAATAGATACGGCCTGCACTTTTTCATCTTGCAGATGAACACCGGCAATTCTACGTTTCATATGCACTTCGCCGCCGCATTCTTGTACTTGCTTGGCTACCACTTCCCACATCTGACCTGGTCCGTATTTAGGATAATAGAAGCGAGTGATGAGGCTTGTCTCTCTATCCTTTTGTGCTTTCTGGAAATCGCTACTCAGTAAATCGCGAATGGCATGCATCACTGCACGCTTGAGTGAAAGTCCTTTCACACGCTGTGCCCCCCAATCGGCACGTATTTGGCTGCAGGGAACTCCCCATACTTTTTCCGTATACGCTTCAAAAAAAGTTTTGTAGAGACGATCACCAAAGCGATTGCGATAGAACGCATCTAAATATGTTTCATCTTTAAGAGGAGAAATCTGCCGCCAGATATAGGAGAAGCCAATCAGAATGGTATTCATGAACCCAAGTCTCTTCGCCACGAGAAATGTGATGCCGATCGGATAGGGGAAGAAGTGTTTTTTATAGAAAATACGACTTAAACGTGGACGTTGTAGCATTACCTCGTCTTCCTTTTCTGGATCGGGTGCAGGACGGCGTTGAATTTGAGAACGGGACTTGGGATGAGGGATTAGGGACTCGGAATTTTTTTCTGGCCCCAGTCCCGAGTCCTCAGTCCCTAGTCCCGAACATTCTGGACACAGATATTGAATAACAGCCTCCGTTGCGTAATCAATATCATGATCTTTTTCTTCTGTATCTGCAGAGGGAGCACCTTGAAGAGGAAGAATATTGAACCACCATTGCATCACGCGATCGATTTTGGAAAAGAAGCGGTGTCCACCAATATCAATCCTATTTCCTTTATAGTTATATGTTTGCGCAATTCCCCCTATCGCATTCGTAGATTCAAACACAATCGGTTTGATATCTGTACGTTTCAGAAGTTCATACGCAGCAGTGAGTCCTGCAGGTCCTGCTCCGGCGATAATAGCTATTTTTGGCACGAGCAGAGTGTAGCGGACAAGAGGGGAGGGGGCAGGGGACTTTATCGCTTAAAAGACAAGTTTGATTTCCATGAAAGATGTCATAAAACATGTACATTTGGCTATTACACTAAGATTTAGAGTATCTCATTCTTTGCCAAATTTATTTGAACATGGTGAAAGAGTGCATATCAGGAACAAGTAGAAATCATTCGTTTCTCTAATTATTTCCCGATGAAAGTATATTCACACGTAAAAATAGGAAATATAGACACCGCAGAATCTTGATCAATTTCATAACACGCCTACACTGACATGATTTGCATCGGACGAGACAAAGCAAATCGACATCCACAACGTCACACACACGCATACACACATAGACAGAGACAAACACACACAGTTCTCCCGGGGCCCCGGGAGAACACCCACAAGATCTTTCACACCACAGAAGCCATCCATCGCGAAACTGAGCTTTGCTCAGATAAGCGATCCCTCAGAGGGAAAAGATGGTTCATGGAAGAAAAACCGCAGGTTTGCCTTCCATGCATACGCAGAGA
>CAZJPS010000067.1:0-6402 GCA_964548055.1 uncultured Candidatus Peribacteria bacterium | reverse complement strand
TCTTGCTCCCAGTGAATCCTCCAGCCATCTCCAATACCATGACGCCTCAAGTATCCCTGTGCTACTTCTAATGCATAACTTGCCTGCGCAGTTGAAGAAAACGTAGGACACGGATCCTTCGTACACGGATCCATGGTAGAAGTAGATACTAATTTCCCTGTGACATCAAAAAAAGCGATGTCTAAGGGAATTAATGTTTCATGCATCCAAAAATGTAAAATTTGGGGCTGTGAAAAAGCGAAAAGCATACCATCACCAGCCAAACGCTTTCTGGTGCTAAGACCTCTTTCTTGCTCCGCCTGCGTTCGTGCCACTTCCACCTGCAAATGCAAACGATCCCCACGTTCTGAGGTAAGAAAAACTTCCTGCAAATCGGCAGTAATCGTTTTGCCCCCACAAGAAACAAGTGCTATTGCACACAACACGCTCCATACATATTTCTTCATAGAGAACGTAGAGAATGAATTGCTGCTGCGCGATCTTTTGCAGAAAAAATATAGCTCGCAGAGACGAGGTTATGAGCGCCAGCTTCCACGCACAAGGGAGCAGTGCGAGCGTCAATTCCTCCATCCATTTGTATCATACGCTTTGGAAAACGAGCATGGAGTGCCGATACTTTTTCCAATACTTCTGCTTTAAATGTTTGGCCACTAAATCCTGGCACTACGGACATTATGAGAACCAAATCAATATCAGAAACAATATCTTCAATGGCAGAAAGTTCAGTTGCAGGATTCAGAGCAATACCAGCCGTAGCACCGCCTGAGCGAATCTTCTTTATAAGGGATACTCGGTCACTTGTTCTTTCCACTGCCTCAGCATGAAACGTGATGTGCTTAACACCAACATCTATAAATTCCTGCACCCGATCTGCAGGATTGGTTACCATTAAATGAATATCAAGTGGGAGAGACGTACGAATACATGCCAGAACAGGTGCGCCAAATGTAAGATTGGGTACAAAGTGACCATCCATTACGTCCACTTGGATCCAATCTGCTGAAGCAATGGAATCTATTTCTTCCTGCAATCTGCCTAAATTTGCAGAGAGGATAGAAGGTGTAATGAGAACAGAGCGTTCATGCATACCGCTATGCTAGCAACTATAGTGGATATTGAATATTGAAATCGAAACCAGGCTTATGCGGGCTCTAAATCTTTCACGCGCGCAATATGCCTGCCGCCTTCAAAATCTGTACGGAGGAATATATCCACCATCTCAAGTGCTAATTTTTCAGGCACCATCCTCCCACCAAGGCTCATCACATTCGCATCATTATGCTGCCTGCAAAGGCGCGCATCATCCAAAGAACAGCACCTAGCCGCACGAATTCCAAAAACCTTATTAGCGGCAATGGATTCGCCAATGCCACTCCCACCAAAAATAATTCCCGGAATGCCCTGTTCCAATACCACCGCACAGCCTTTGCGGATAATTGCTGGATAATCCACCGGTTCCTCTGAAAACGTCCCTTCATCAATCACATCAATTCCCTGAGAGAGTAAATGCTTCTTTACAGCTTCCTTAAGCAGGAAACCAGCATGATCAGTGGCAAGAGCAACTCGAGGAGGAATATGCATAGGAGCTCACTATACAGCGAGAAAAAAATGGATAGTAGGGTCAAGTCTTATTGACATTACGAAATTTCCTTCTATTTTGGCTCACCTTTTTCCACCGGTTCTCGCTATGCCCACTATTCATTCAAAAGAAGCAACACTTGCCACAATTTCCGACCTATCAGCGCACGAAAATACAAAACGCGACATGGGGCTTTTAATAGAACGCCATGAAGATCGCGTTGCCCCAAAAAAAAGAATCCAGGGAACAATTGTGGAACTGCACAAAATCCTAAAGGGTCATACCCCTGTGCGCTTGCGATTATCAGAACAAGTATTGCACGATATTGATGCAAGTGATGCTAAAACCCTTGTGAGCCTTATCAAAGCAAATCCACAAAAAATACGCCTCGATTCCAGAGAGAAAATTCTGAGCCTCTTAGAAAAAAAACAATATTCATCGCACACAACAATCAATCACCCATCGCACTCTGTTGGAAACATCTCCATGCTTCGTGACGCACTGAAAAAAGCACGCGGTGAAAATAAAATACTGAAGGTTCGCATTCCGGAATCCATGCTGAAACGGATGACACCTTCGGATGCCGTAAGGGTACAAATTATCCTAGAAGGACATCAATCGGTCATACACATGAATGATTTCCAGCAAACAATCGAAATGTTGGAAAACATAAAGAAGGGTTTTGCATATAATGCAAAACGTATTCCTGAAACTAATAGTTCCCTCATAGAACAGCATGATTCATCGCCAGAAAAACCAGGAGATCAGTCCTTTACACTACCTCTTCCTGAAGAGGAGCCAAAACCTAAAAAATCATTCCTAAGCAAATTATGGCCACCCTCATGGTGGAGTAAAAGGAAAGTTGCATAAGGAGCACTGCACCTACGGAACACTCTCTGCTACAGTCCACACGTGTCTCGCACCCGTATCATTGCTGCAAACTGGAAGATGAACCCTCCCCCAGAGGGATTCGATGGGCGGAATTCTGCATACGCAACAACCAATACCGTTGATATTGTGGTATTCCCCACATTCCTTGATATCCAAGCCTGCTTAGCAGCCGAACTTATTGTAGGAGCACAGTATGGGTATCCTGAAGCAAATGGAGCACACACGGGAGATGTTTCCATGGCGATGCTGAAGCACGTTGGATGCGAATACGTTCTATGCGGACATTCAGAAAGAAGACGCGATCACAAAGAAACAAACGATTTTATAGCCAAACAAGTAGCTGCTGCACTGGAACAAGAACTCATCCCTGTAGTGTGTATTGGAGAATCATTGGAGGAGAGACAGAACAATCAGGTTCAAGAGGTGTTATACATGCAGTTAAAGCCAGTACTTGAATATTTTGAGAAAGGAAAAGCAATAATAGCCTACGAACCTTCGTGGGCCATTAGTGGCGGAGATAGCACAAAGTGTGCTGCAAATCCGGCAGATGTGCAGAGCGTTCACTATTTTATCCGTCAGCAATTGCCGCGCACAGTGCGCGATGATGTTCGCATCCTATACGGAGGCTCCATGAAACCAGAAAATGTTACAGATTTACTTCGTCAGCCCGATATCGACGGAGGGCTTGTGGGTGGAGCTTCATTAAAACCAAATTCTTTCGGCGAAATCATCCGCATAGCACAATCTCTCGTTGACTAAAATTATAGAAGGTGGAGAATGAAATGCTCCTTCCATTTTACGTTATGCCTCTAGGTATTATTATTCTTGGAATTGTCGCTCTATTCATTATCAGCTGGATACGGCAAGTAAATCAGTACGAACGTGGAATTCTTTTCACGCGTGGTAAATACAGCAAAATGTGGAATCCTGGATGGCACATCCTTATCCCCATTTTTCAACGTTTAGTGAAAGTAGATATCCGCGTGAAAGCCGTAGACGTACCTGATCAAGAAGCAATTACAAAAGATAATATCCCTGTAAAAATTGATGCTGTGTTGTACTTCAAAATCATCGATGTATCCAAAGCGATCATAGAAGTAGAAGATTACTTTAATGCCGTAAGCCAACTAGCCCAAACCACTATGCGCAACGCTGTAGGAGAAGTGACATTAGATGAACTACTTGGAAAGAAACATGAGCTCAGCCAAAAAATACGAGACTCGGTGGATACAGTGTCAGATCAATGGGGAGTGGATGTGCAATCCGTAGAGCTGAAGGATATTGTGTTGCCTGAATCTCTCAAACGAACCATCGCGAAAGTAGCCGAAGCGCAACGCGAAAAACAATCTGTCATCATCAGTTCTGAAGGTGAACTAGCAGCAGCAGAAAATGTATCAAAGGCAGCTGAAATGCTTTCTAAAACTCCTGGTGCACTACATTTGCGCACACTCCAAAGCATTAACGATATAAGCTCGGATCAATCCAATACCACTGTATGGATGGTCCCCGTGGAAGTTCTGCGCGCGCTGGAAGGTCTTACGAAAAAATAACGGTGAAGCTTACGCGGCACTTGTCACTGCTGGTGTAGCCTCTGGAACAATGTTTTCTTCAGAAGAAAATTCTGAGGCAGGATGAGCGTCCACAGCGCATGTAAGTAATAGCAAAAATTGTGCAAAGAAGAATACAGAACTCTGCATGCAGACAGACCAAAGTCCCAAAGATAAAATTTTGTTCAAGCCAAATACAGATTGAACAGCCAAAATGGATGTAACCGATAGTGTAAATAGCACAAAAGAAAAACCGATGCTGCTCCACAGAATTTTACCCCAGTGCCCCCTACTTGCATTCCAACTTGAAAAAATACTACTCTTCACAGTTTGGCCTTCTTCAAAGAGAAAAAGTGGAGCAAGGAGAAGACGAGGTAAAAGCAGAATGGCTAAAAAGTACCCCAAAAATACGCAAAAAATACTCAACTGCATGTTCATATCTCCAAACAATTCCCACCCAAAACGAGCAGAAATGACCATAAAGAGCGGAAGCCACAAAAAGGAAAGGAACAGGAGACTAACAACCATTTTCAGCATTGGCCACAGAGCAGACGCGGAGCTGAGAAAAACAGAAAATGTTCGCTTTTCGTGTGTGATTGCCAGCCGCACAGACAAGCAAAACCCAAACAGAAGTAACAAAAAGGTAAGTGCACCTGTTGCAAGACGCGAAGGAAGTGTAGCCAGTAAGAATTCTTCAGAATCAGTTCTGCCACCAAGCATATGGAATCTGGCTGCTACCTTGCGTTGTTGTAATCGAATTTGCTCCTGCACATCTTCTGTGCCACTGCGTTGAATAGCTAGAAGTTCATGTAAACGATCAATATCGCTCCTCATATTTTCCTCACTCATCACTTTCTCCCTCATCCGTTCAGTATGCCAATACCCTCCCACTTGTACCGAAAAAAGTAGAGCACTTACTATAAAAATAATAAGCACAGCGGGCTGCCATGCAGTGCGAAGTTGCATGTATAAACGGCTGAGGATATCAGGGAAAGCGGGCATTTTTAAAAGGGTGGCACTGTATCATCTCTATCAAAAACGGACAATCCTTTCCTTTCATACAAAAGGCGCTACATGCTCAGCTTAATCCATTGCCCTGCCCCTACATTACGCACTGCTCCGCTCAGTTCCAATATAGTGAGAGTAGCGCTGAGGGTGCCTACAGAAAATCTGCTTTTCTCTGCCAATGAATCGATAGATTGAGGCATACTGCTCAGAATTTGAAGAACAGCTTCTTCCTCACTATTTTGAGGCTGATACACCGGTTGGCTAGAAAGAGAAGGGGCTATAACTCCCATCTCTTCCAACACATCTGCGGTCGACACGGCGATATGTGCCTGACCCCGTCGTAAAAGCTGATGACACCCAGCATACTGCGAATCAAATATCTGGCCAGGCACAGCAAACACTTCACGGTTATATTCCAATGCAAGCTCGGCTGTAATAACAGATCCACTCCCCTCGGGAGCCTCTAAAACAACCGTCGCAATACTAAGACCCGCAATAATGCGATTTCGAGCGGGAAACGTAAATTTTTCTGGTTCCATCCGCATAGGAAATTCTGTCATCAGCAATCCACCGCTTTTCACAATCATTTCCGAAAGTTTCCTGTTGCTTGCTGGATATATGGTAGAAAGGCCATGGCCTAATACAGCAACTGTTTTTCCTTTCGCTTTTATTGTTTCTTCGGCTGCTTCTGCATCAATCCCAAGCGCAAGCCCACTCACAATCACAAGGCCTGCTCGCACAAAAGTTGGAACAAAGTCCTGTGCCACTCTACGGCCGTATTGGCTCATCCTCCGTGTTCCAACTACAGCAACTGTTGGTTGATCAAGAATAGAAAGATCACCCCGGTAATACAAAAACACCGGCGGATCTCCAATCTCCCGAAGCCTCCTTGGATACTGCTCATCTTCCAGTGTTAAACATTGCACATTATGTGCATCCATTTCTTGCTGTACCTGTTCAACATCAAATTCTTCCATACGCATTAAAGCCGCTCTCACTGTTTCCTCTTTGCATCCAAGACCACGCAATAATTCTTCGCCTACGTGCTTCTCAGCATCATCTAAACTTCCATATACTTGCATAATTGCATCGTATCGCCCCTTTGTGAGGATATTGAGCTGAGACCAAAGAAGAGCTGTGCGAAGATGCATGTTTAAAGAGTGGAGTAGAGAGTGCAGTAAATCCATCTATTTCAGAAAAAAAACATAGTCTCATGAAATTTTCCCCTTCAAAAAAACAAAAAAACCGTTCTGAGTACCATCAGAACGGCCCATACACTGATATGTACAGATGGCACAAAAAGAGTTCAAGATTCTTAACTCTGGAGCCGACGACCGGGATTGAACCGGTGACCCACGGTTTACGATACCGTTGCTC
>CAZJPS010000066.1:0-6544 GCA_964548055.1 uncultured Candidatus Peribacteria bacterium | reverse complement strand
GGCCAAGAAGTTCATTTAGTTTTAGAAACCCCTGTGGCGTAAAATGCCGATGAGAAGCTTCGTTATCATTATAAAAGTGGTTCTCTACTGTCTCAGGCTGTTCATTTTCTGTATTTGGCATAGTGTATATATTTAAATGTATTTACTATAAAATGTCAAGTACTGCGTAATGGTTCAATAGCTTGGAAACACCCCCTGTATTGGTATTACGTTTACACATGCGTGTATGATCTGCTTATGAAGCAAGTACCTTCCTCCGCTCGTGATGTACAGCAAGCACTTCAAAAGCATCAGCAATCCGAAGTGCACGGGCACCGGCTTGGCCCTTATATTCACAATATCGTGTACGGTGGTAACGATGGCATAGTCACAACTTTTGCGGTTGTGGCGGGCACGGTGGGAGCAGGTTTGCCTAGTTATGTCGTTATAATTTTGGGGATTGCAAATCTTTTTGCAGATGGAGTTTCTATGGCGGCAGGCGCATATCTTTCTCTTAAATCTGAGCGTGATCAGTACGAGCGACTGCGAAAAGAAGAATTTCAGGAGATTCAAGATGACCCTGATATGGAAAAAGAAGAAGTGCGCGAATTTTTCCGCATAAAAGGATTTATGGGAGAGGATTTAGAACGTGCAACAGCAGTGATTACATCGAATCCCCATGTGTGGGTGGATATGATGATGAGCGAAGAACATGGGCTTACCAAAGAAGCTTCATCCAAGCCCTTCATGCATGGGTTTGTTACATTCATTGCCTTTGTTGTATTTGGTTCTATACCCGTTGCTCCTTATTTGTTTCCTATTTCTCAAGATAGTTTTGGGATTGCTGCATTTTCAACATGTACAGCCATGCTTTTTTTGGGAATCCTGCGCAGTGTTGTCACCCGCGAACGCCTTTTAAAAGGAACTTTAGAGGTAGTAGGTGTAGGATTGATAACAGCAGCCATTGCCTACGGTGTGGGTGTGCTGTTGCAGGGGTTAAGCGCAAAAGCATTATGATTATTTTTTGATCGGAACCAAATCACAGATAATGTTAGGTTGTCTAATTGTATGTTCAGGCTCTTTTCCTGCTATCCATTGTTCTATACTCGCAATGGAATCTTCATACATTGCACGCATGGAATCATCTGCATAGAAAGCAATATGTGGGGTGGTTACCACATTGGGATGTGAAATGAGCTCCTCGTTTTCTATAAAATTTTGCTCATGTTCAAGTACATCTAAAAGTGCATATGCAATTTTTCCATTTTTTAATGATGCCAAGAGCGCTTTGGAATCTATAAGCGACCCTCGTGCTGTGTTTACTAGCACAACTCCGTTTTTCATTTTTGCAAAAGCTTCACTATTAAAAAGATGTTCGGTTTCTTTTGTTGCGGGTACATGAAGAGTAAGAATGTCACTTTTGCGTAGCAGTTCTTCAAACTGAACGTATTCAACGCCGAAATCTTTTTCAAGATCTACAGTTCTGCATTGATCACATGCGATAATTTTCATTTCAAATCCATGCGCAATTCTTGCAACCTTTCTTCCTATTTTTCCCGTGCCAAGAATCCCTAGGGTTTTTCCTTTGAGTGCCATTCCTCGGAGCCCATGATAATCAAATGTGCCACTTTCCACTTTTGTATCTGCTTCTGCAATATGGCGAAGCGTGGCAAGCAGCAGCGCAAATACATGCTCAGCAATCACGTGTGATCCATAATCTGGTACATTGCAGACAGTGATGTTTTTTTCTTTACATGCATCTATATCGATGTGGTCATAACCCACGGAACGTGTGCAAAGCAGGCGTAATTTTGGAAGCTTTTCAATGACACTTCTGGGAAAAGATGCAGTAATGAAAGTGGAAATAATTTCAGCATCTTCACACGTTGCAATTAATTTTTGCCCTTCCAGATTTCCAGCAACAGATGTTGCTTGAGGAAAGTGTTTGGCGACGAGAGCTCTATCTGCTTCTTCGGTATCCAGGAAAATAATCTGTGGAGTGGGGACCATGGGATGAGGCAGTACTAATTATTTTGAATGTACTTTCCAGTTTTCTTTTGAATGCGGATGCAGTAAAAGATTGCTTCAGGGTCTTGCATAATACGTGAAGCAGCTTTAAAGAGATCCTCTGTTCGCAGTGTATAAAGTGGTGACATAGCTGTGCCATGTTCTTTTTCTAATTTTTTAAAGAGTATTTTTGCTGCATCAATTTCTTTTTGTGAAGATAATTCTTCGTATGTTCCCCATGCAACCACGCTTTTCCATATGCCTTCAGTTAAAAAATCTTCAACTTGAAAGCACACAGAAGGATTTTTGCGCATGGCTTCAATTTTTTGTCCTTTAAAGGAGAAGCTGTAGACAGCATCGTCCTGATAGGCGAAGGTAATAGGCACCACATACACCTCCCCATTCGGAAGAGTACATCCAAGGTGGCCGTAGAGTTGCTTTTGCAGCAACTCGACCATATCCGTTTCTGATAAATGCAGATTCATGAGCGATGAAAGGTATATATATCATCGAGCGGCTTTCGTTGGCGACCGTTTGAAGCTTGATCTTCACCTTTGCGGTAATGCCCGAGCATAACCCCTCCTATTACCACTTCATGACGGGGCAGATGCAGTATTTCGTGTGCGGATCCATGATGAAGTGAAACCCAACTACTTCCAAGATTGAGTGCTGTAGCGCCAAGCAAGATATTTTCTATTGCGCTTACGCAAGAGTATTCCAACTCCTTCGGATTCCAAACAGGCTCCTTTGCTATATTTTCCAATGAACGATTAGCGGTGACCACAATAAATACACCCGCTCCCTCCACAAAGTTTCCATAGCAACTGGCATCCATCAGTTTACTTCTCATTTTTTTATCAAAAATAACGTGAAAGTGCCATGGCTGAAGGTTTTCCACGCTCGGTGAAAGCCGAGCAAGTTCTAGTAACTGTAGTACGTCTTCTTCTGAAACGGGCTTCTCATCAAAATAACGAATGCTGCGCCTGTTTTTGCATAGTTTTTTAAAATCATCGTAATCCATACGCAGTAGAATACTCCTTTGCTCTTTTAGAGAGCAATTTATTATACGTGAGTTATCGCATTTCGTGGATCTTTCCACCTAAATAGGTAGAAGGAAGTGCGAATACTGCCAAAGCTATGGGATACCAATGGGCCGATAAATCCCACCCGGCAATAGCACCCGCTGTTCCCGCAATTGTTCCAATAATTCCCAGGATGGTGGCATGGCGAAAGGGCTTAGATGGAGCAAGATGTGCAGTGATGTAGCCCGCAAGCACCGTATAGACTGTGCGATAGAATAACGCAAAGGCGAGCATCCATGTTGTGTACGCTTCTGGCTGCGATGCTGGCGGCAGAATTCCTAGTTTTTCTACAACTGCGTCAGTCCCTACCGATAACACCACCACGATAAGAAATCCTACAACGATTGATCCAGTACTTTTAAAAAAGGACGGCATAGATATGTTGAAGAAACAAGAGTGGCGATCATACCATTCGTACAAGTTTTTTACAGCATGCTTCAGGATCACATTTGGTTTTCCTCTTCATTTTTCAACAGTTTTTTTCTCTGGTACTCATGCCATGTGAGTACAATGATAAGTGCATCCAGGATAGTGAGCGCTATAAGTATGAGTGAATGTCCTGAGAATATCTCAAATATTTGAAGTACTATAAAAAACAGAAGTACTGCAATGGTGAGCGGATACGCCCATATCCTTCCTCTAAAAAGTTGCCACGACAAAAATACTTTCATGAAGCCATGACTAAGAAGAAAAACCACACTCGCTAACTGGCCGTGAGGCGAGATGTGGGTGATTGTATGTAAAAAAAATAAGGCAATAAAATCATGTGGATCTTCCAGCAATTCATGCCGTGTAGCCAAATAAATGAGCCAACTCATCTGGGTATGATTCAGGGGCAACAATGCTATTCCTGCTATGATTTCTAACACACCATCAAATCCCTTTAATGCGATACCGATATCAAAGAGTTGTGTGAGGCGTTTACTGGATACATGCACGCTCATTGTAAGAGCGTAGCTTTTTTGTGTGAGCCTCCACAATGACAATATATTGGTGGCACGGAAGGCTGCAAGAATGTGGAGCTTTATCTATTTCTTAATGTCCCATCTTTATAGTGTGCATTGTCGCGACGGATCATTCATAACTTTATTTTTTCACCACCACAATTCTATGAAGAACACATTTGCAATCGGCGCCATAGCCGGCATGTCCACACTTGTCATTGCGGTCCCGCTCCTTGCCCAAATGACATTTGCGCAACAATCTCCCGGTACTGCTAGTACCACTGCCATGAGCCACGAAGGAGGCCAGACCGATTCACAAGATGCACCGGATAAAAAATTTGATGCACGCAAAGGCGGTCATACTGGTTCGAATGGAGTTCATGAAGAGATACTCACGGGGGATAATGCAGCAAAAGCTAGTGCAGCTGCACTAGCAGCGGTTCCCGGAGGAACGATTGACCGAGTAGAAACTGATGCCGAAGGTGATGCCTACGAAGCACACATGACTACAGCAGACGGAAACCACGTGACCGTGAAGTTTGATCGTAACTTTACTGTGACGAATATCGAAACTGGTTACACGGGTCGATAACACATCACATGTCATCGGCATGTAAGAAAGATAGGGAAAAATAAAAAGGGCTTACGATCGGGCCCTTTTTGTTTGTACATTTACTTGAATCATTCATCCTCTAACAAGTTTGCTGATGAAGATATACTTGTGGTCTATGAAATTTTCCTCTGTCATTCTTAGTCTGGCTGGTGCATTTCTATTTATTGTGCCTTTTGCATCTGCGCAAAACATAGAATCATCTGATCCAACGATTACTTTTGAAGCCCGTATTACCGACATAAAGAATTCTACCTGTGATGAAGATAAGCACGCGTGTATGGAAGTAGATTTGGTTGGTACAACCACTCAATTTACAGGCAAGGAAATTCATGCAGTGATTGAACCGAATGATTTTTTGGGACACATGACGAGCTTAACAAAAGGGGATGTGCTTATTATGGAGGCGCAAATGATGAATGGTGAATATCGTTTTATTATTGCAGATCTTTCTAGGAGGCCGATATTAATTTGGCTTCTTATTCTGTTTACGATTGTTGCGTTGGCAGTTGGTGGTATGGCAACGCTCCGTTCGGTGTTTGGAATGGGACTAAGCATCATTCTTTTGTTTGCCGTTCTTTTGCCGCAAATTATGGCAGGGCATTCTCCGTTACTAGTGAGTGTTGTAGGTTCGTTTGTGATCATGACTGTTACATTTTTGGTGACCCATGGATGGAATGCAAAAATGTGGAGTGCGCTTGTGGGTACCGCGTTCAGCCTTGCTGTTACGGCTGTTCTTGCAATGTTATTTACCCAGTGGGGAAGAATTTTTGGATTGGGAGATGAAAATGTGGGATTCCTTTTGCAAACATTTCCAAACCTGGATACGAGAGGTCTTTTATTAGCGGGCATCATTATTGGTACGCTTGGTACGCTGGATGATGTCACTATTTCACAGGCGTCTTCCGTATTTGAGCTTAAGTCTGCAAATCCATCACTCACCATGAGGCAGTTGTACCAAGGAGCTATGCGTATAGGGCGTGATCACATTGCGGGCGCAGTGAATACTCTTGTTCTTGCGTATGCTGGAGCTTCACTTTCATTGCTGTTACTGATTGCTACCAATGCTGGACAAGAATCATGGCTTACACTTATTAGCCGTGAGAGTTTTGCTTCTGAAATTGTGCGAACATTCGTAGGGAGCCTTGGGTTGCTTGCGGCAATTCCAGCTACAAACTACATCGCCTGCCTTTTTGCGAATCGCTTGCCCCTGAGTTCTGTGAAAAAAATAACAGAGGGACATGCTTCACATGTCCATTGAATATTTTCAGGTTATGAGTGTATGAAGAGTGCAGATATACTGCTCTCAAAAATTCTATGAACATGTTCAAGCCAACAAAGGCAAAAACTGTGAAGCAGTACATGGAGTCTCTGCCTCCAGAAAGACGAGAGATCGTAGAATATTTACATGAATATATACAAAAAACAGCACCCACGCTGAAGCCTCATTTTGCGTATAACATGCTTGGGTACGGTTCCTTCCCATACAAAAATTATAAGAAAAAAATAATTCAGTGGCCTACCATTGCACTCGCAAGCCAAAAGAATCATATCAGTGTGTATGTGTGTGCAGTGGTGGACGGCAAGTACATAGCAGAAACATATAAGGACGATTTAGGTAAAGTGAAGGTGGGCAAAAGCTGCATCAATTTTAAAAAGTTGAGTGATTTGAATTTTGATACTTTAAAAAAAGTCCTCAAGGCAGCGGAAAAAAATCCGGGGTTAGTGGGGGCGGGGAAGTAGAGCATATGAGATGGAAGTATTTGCACAAACTTCATCTCAACCTGTCGTAATTTTTAAATGATTCCTGCACCACCTTCTCCATATAATTCAGCAATCAGTCCTTTTTTTAGCTCGTGTTCTTTCTCAGCATTACCAGCTGCCTCTCTTTCTGCCAATCTGAATCCTACTGCTACTGAATA
>CAZJPS010000065.1:0-6811 GCA_964548055.1 uncultured Candidatus Peribacteria bacterium | reverse complement strand
AATTTTCCGAGCATAGAATAATAGTAGCAGATCAGCTGCCTCTTGAATGGCAGGCGCGGCAGGGATCGAACCTGCGACCCCAGGTTTTGGAGACCTGTGCTCTACCAACTGAGCTACGCGCCTAGATTGAGTACTACACTGATAGAAAGAACAACGAACCAACTGCCTGTCCACCATAGTCCTGAGCTTGCCGAAGGGCGACGGTGGAAGTTACGCGCCTAGGGGATACGTAAATCTTAGCTTGATTTAAGAGGGAGAGAAACGGGGAAATGTCGTAATACGGAATCAGCACAGGTACGGAAACCCGCTCTAAGGGCACATATTATTCTTCCCTCTCCATCCACTCCTCAAACATCTTCACCCCCACCTTCCATCTACCCTGCTCGCGGAATGCGGGGAGAGACTGTTTTTTAGCGGCATTCGTCAGGCTTTGCGGCGAATGCTTTGAAGTCATGCGAGCCATATCGCTCAGTAATTGAATATCATCTCCTCGTAAATAGGTGATGCGTTTATGCATACTTTCTTTTAGGAGCAGA
The DNA here is from genome assembly GCA_964548055.1 of uncultured Candidatus Peribacteria bacterium. Lineage (GTDB taxonomy): Bacteria > Patescibacteriota > Gracilibacteria > Peribacterales > Peribacteraceae > CAZJPS01. The sequence continues at coordinate 6,275 of CAZJPS010000065.1, read as the reverse complement.
GCCAAAACATGCTCCAATTTTTTAGTAGCCCTTTTATCGTCATACTCTGCAAAACCCGTGTAGTACTCTTTCTTTTCTTTATTACGCACAATCACAGGCGGATAACCATGACTCTTTAGTTGAAAGTTTAGAAGAGCACGCCCTACGCGTCCGTTACCATCTACAAACGGATGCACGCGCTCAAACTCTAAATGAAAAGAAATAATGCGCTGCAAAGCGTGTGGCTGAGGCTTGTAATATTCCTCTATAGCCTTTTCCATAAGAGATGGAATATGAACGGGAGAAGGGGCAATATGACGCCCCACACGCACATATTCGTCACCCGTACGAAACCTCCCTGCAAACGAATCATTGATTTGATGCAACAGGGCTGCATGTGCCTGCAAAAGAATATCCTGTGTGAGGGCGATATTCTTCGTAAGTTTCTCATTCAAATATTCAGTGACCCGGGCCAGATTTATGGTCTCAAAAATTTCCCGCTTACTGTGACGTCCTGGAATTTCTTGCTGTAAGAGGATTTTTTCGGTTTCCACAAGCGTGAGTGTGGAGTTCTCTATGGCGTTCGAGTTATACACAGATTCTGGCAGCTCCGCTTCCTCTAAAAGAGAGAGGAGTGAATCCTTTCCAGGACGCAGACTGTCTAGTTGCTCCTTCAGCTTTTCGATGTTTTTAATGGTGGTGAGATGCATTTTATAGGTGAATTATAGTACAAATGTTATCAAATTCACCTATAAAAGTCAATACGGACCCGCCCTCAGCCTCGTTTCCTCCACTTGCTAGGCCCTTTCTTGCGCTTATTTTCCAATAGCTCTAGAGCTTCTTCCAGCGTAATTGTCATCGGATCGCGCTTTTTACCCAAGGATGCATTCGTTTTTCCATCCGTCACGTAGGGTCCAAAGCGACCAGTTTTCACGAGAATGACTGTGCCTTCTGGATCGTTTCCAAGGGTGCGCAGTGGCTCCGCTGCTTTCTTCTTTCTCTCAGCTGCCTCTTTTATTAATACTTCGCAATCAGCAAGCGTGAGATCCAGCGGATTTTTTTCTGCAGGAAGACTCACCGTCACCGTTCCGCATTTGATGTACGGGCCAAAGCGACCAAAGGCAACCATCACTTTTTCGCCGTTCATTTCTCCAAGTTCGCGTGGAAAACTAAGGAGTGCAAGTGCTTGCTCGAGCGTGATGGAATCGAGAGAAAGATGCTTGGGAATAGAAGCACTCTTTGGCTTCGGCTTTTTCACATCCGACTTCTTTTTCTTTTTTCCCGGAGCATCTTCAAATTTTCCAAGTTGCACGTATGGTCCAAAGCGACCGGTGCGCGCAATCACTTCCAGTCCCGTTGCAGGATCGATACCTACAATATGTTCTTTCATCACATCCTTCTTCTGAATTTCTTCTGTCTTCGTATCTACCAGTCTTTTGAACGGTCCATAGAACTGTCTCAAAAAAATGTGGCTCGTTTCTCCACCCTCCGCAATATCATCCAGCGACTGCTCCATCTTTGCGGTGAACGCAAGATCGACCACATCACTGAAATGTTCAGAGAGAAGATCTGTCACGGTGAAGGCAACATCTTCTGGAAGTAACTGCTTTCCTTCTTTCCGAATATATCCACGCTGCTGAATTGTGGAAATGGTTGGAGCGTACGTACTTGGGCGGCCAATGCCTTCCTCTTCCATCTTCTTCACAAGGCTCGCTTCTGTGTACCTGGGTGGTGGCTTTGTAAAGTGCTGTTCTGTTTTGAGTGGCTCTGTGAGATCCACCGTTTCTCCTTGCCTGAGTGGTGGCAATAATTTTTCTCCGGGCTCTACATCATCTTCTTTCTTTGCGTCTCCTTCATCTTTGCCTTCCGTATACACACGCATGTATCCATCAAAAGTAACCGTCTGACCCGTAGCGCGGAATGTGTAATTGCGCGCAACAATATCAGCCCCCACACGCTTCAGTTCCGCTGCAGCCATCTGTGTTGCGATCGTGCGGTTCCAGATGAGCGTGTAGAGCTTGAGTTGTTGATGATCCAAAATATTCGCGAGGGATGCAGGAGTACGCTCCATTTCTGTGGGACGCACTGCTTCGTGCGCTTCCTGCGCACCTTTGCTCTTCGTTTTATACGTGCGAGGTTCAGCAAGCACATACTCGCGTCCGTAATGCTGTTCTACCACTCGTTTGCAATCAGCGAGTGCTTTCTCACTGAGGCTCACGGAATCTGTACGCATGTAGGTGATAAGACCCATCATGCCTTCTCCTTTGCCAAGGCTCACTCCTTCGTACAATTGCTGCGCAACCACCATGGTTTGCTTCACTGAAAATCCTAATTTGCGAGCGGCTTCTTGCTGCAGTGTGGACGTTGTAAATGGAGCAGGGGGCGTTTTCTTCAATTCTTTTTCTTCAACAGCAGCCACGCTGTACGTAGCTCCATCCAAATCTTTTACCACTTGTTGCACTTCCGATTCACTATGCAGTTCAATCTTCTGATCATCTTTTTTAGAAAGTCCTGCGGTGAACTGAATTTTTTCTCCCGTCTCCAGAATCGCATCGATCGTCCAATATTCCACTGCATTGAACGCTTTAATTTCGCGCTCGCGGTCCACAATGATACGAACAGCAACAGATTGCACACGCCCTGCAGAGAGACCTCGATACACTTTCTTCCATAAGAAAGGAGAGAGCGTATAACCTACCAAGCGATCAAGAACCCGGCGCGCTTGCTGTGCATCCACCAATTTCATGTTGATCGTACGCGGATTCTGGATCGCTGCCTTGATGGCAGTCTCCGTAATTTCGTGGAACACGATGCGCTTCACTTTTTCAGGATCTTGCTTGAGGACCTGCGTTAAGTGCCAACCAATGGCTTCTCCTTCACGGTCTTCATCAGTCGCGATCCAGAGATCACCCGTTTCTTTGAGCGCTTCTTTCAATTTTTTTACAACTGTCTCCTTCTCTTCTGGCACTTCATAATCCGGCGAAAAATCTCCCTCAACATCGACAGAAAGTTTAGAGCTTGGTAAATCACGCACGTGCCCCATGCTCGCTTCCACGGTATACTCTTTTCCAAGAAACCTCTTAATGGTCTTCGCTTTTGCAGGGCTTTCTACAATGACAAGATGCTTAGACATGGAGAGAAAAGGAGTAAAGTAACGAACTCAGGAGAACACGCACTTGGTACACATCCTGAATCGAAGCGGGAGACTAGAGAGATGATACGGCAGTGTCAAAGAGGTACCAGACCGATTGAGAGGTTCTGGCACCACTCAGAACAGGTGAAATATGGGTTCTGAGCGCTCTAAGAAAGAGTATGAGAACCCCATTGACTCTTTATTTTTTTAATTAGAAATATCATAAACGTCGATTTTTTGGCTTCAACACGATCATTTTTCGTGATCACTATTTTTGGCTTACATAAGCCATTTTCATACAATTTCCTCTGATGCAAGCCGAAAAGTCAACGCTGATGGCTTGCCATAGCCGAAAGCGGGCGTACACTCCCAGCCGTTTACTTCTTTTACCCTTCCATCCTATGTCCAAGCAGGATCTGATTGCCGCAATTGCAGACGCTGCAGGTATTACAAAGCGCGCTGCTGCAGATGCTCTTCAGGCGATCATCAACATCGTCGTCAAAAACCTCAAGAAAGGTCAGCCAGTCACTATCACAGGTTTTGGCACATTCAAGCTCAGCCACCGCGCTGCACGACAGGGTGTTAACCCACGCAATCCTTCACAGAAGATTTCTATCCCTGCAATGAAGGTTCCTTCATTCAAGGCTGGAAAGACTCTTAAGGATGCTGTTCGTTAATTGAAACTTTGAAAGTATGCAAAAGCCTCCATGATCTGGGGGCTTTTCGTTTACTCGTTTCTTCGTTGATTCGTTGATTCGAATAAACGAGTAAACGAGTCAACGAATCAACGTTCTCATCACTAACTGCATATGCTATCCTCGCTCTAACCCCCATGGACCACGCAAAGCTCCAGGACATCCTCGGCAATCTTCTCACGCGCCTCGGGCTGCGCTTTGAACGTGTTGATGTAACCGACGAAAAAGATCTCACCCGCGTTGATATTGTGTCGAATGAAGCCAGCCGTATTATTGGTTGGCATGGTGAAACGCTGAATTCACTGCAGCACCTTGTAAAATCAATTATTCGTTCCCAAGAAAAATTAGATCGTAGTCCGTTCGTCGTATTGGATATTGATGGCTATCGCAGGATGCAAGAAGACAAAGTACGAAAGATTGCGGAACAAAAAGCAGATTTTGTACGCAGGACGGGCAACCGCCTTGCACTTTCCCCCATGAGCCCATACTTCCGCCGCATTGTGCACTTGCACGTTGCAAATACTCCAAAGCTTCAAGATCTCACAACAGAAAGTGTTGGAGAAGGAGAGTACCGGCAGATTGTGATGAAGATGAAAGATGGAAAGGGGAATGAGAGTAGCGGAGAGCTGTCGCCAGTGATTGCGCCGGATGATGGATTGGAGAATTTGGATGTGTGAGAAAAAAGGGACAAAGGGCATAAAGGTTGTAAAGGGGACAAAGGTTTTTACAAAAGGACTTTTGTCCCTTTTGTCCCCTTTATCACCTTTGTCCCCCTTCTTTACGCCCTTACATCATTCCACTCCTCCACAATCTTCCTTTCCTGCTTCGATAATTTCTTCGGAATCTCCACATTCACCGTCACATAATGATCACCCTTCTGGCTGCTTTGCAGAACCGGAAATCCTTTCCCTTTCATGCGGAAAAGTTGACCTGGTTGCGTTCCTGCTGGAATAGATAATGTGACCGGTCCATGCACGGTATCAACAGATGCTTCTGTTCCCAACAGAGCATCCACCACGTGTACAGAAATCTCGGAGCGAATATCCATGCCATCACGCTCAAAGCGGGGATCGGGTTTTACGTCTATGTGAACATACAGATCTCCCGCTTCACTTCCGCGCCTGCCTGCATCACCCTGACCTCGAAGTCGCAATGTTTGCCCACTTTCGATGCCTGCGGGAACATTCACAGTGACGGATGCAGAGGAGAGGATGCGACCTTCGCCATCACATTTTTTACAGGGAGTTTCCGGAATTTTTCCAGAGCCTTTGCAGCGAGGACACACCATGCGCTGCTGCACTGCTCCAAAAAATGATTGAGCGGTGCGCGTGATTTGTCCGGTTCCTCCACATTCTGCACACGTCACAATTTTAGATCCTGGTTCTGCTCCATCTCCACTACATCTCTCACACGCAATGAGACGACGAATGGAAATAATTTTTTCGATTCCGAGTACAACATCCGAGAATTCAATCTGGATGGTCACTTCTTTATCATCCCCGCGATCCGAGCTCCTTCGCTGCGCCCGACCTCCTCCAAAAAATCCTTCAAACAAATCTCCAAAATCCATCGTGCTCCCATTGAAATCGAACCCGCTAAAGCCTCCAAAGCCAGCTCCTCCTCCTGGCTGACCCTGCGCTCCCGCTTCGCCAAACTGATCGTACCCCTGACGTTTTTGAGGATTGCTGAGTACCTCATACGCTTGATTGATTTCCTTAAATTTCTGCTCCGCCGCTTTATCCCCTTTATGCTTATCGGGGTGCCACTCCTTGCTTAGCTGCCGGTATGCTTTTTTGATCTCATCTGCCGATGCGCCTTTCTGTACGCCGAGGATGCTGTAATAGTCTTTAGCCATAGCCAGGATAGGATACAGAGTAAACAAACAAAGAAGTAGACCCAAGACCAAAGATGTCCAGAAATCTACAGGCAATAAACGGCATTCTGGGGTGGGGCAGGTTTCGTTCTATTCCTGTGTTTTGAAGGCTTCTTAGCCAATTCTAGTGCTTCTCATTCATAACAAATTGTGCTATAATAATTTGATTTGCGCCGCCTCCATCTCCTCCATTGGCTCTTCTGTGCTTTAGCCCTTGTATACGCCTGGGTGATGGTTGGAATATACCTTCCCTTGCATACTCAAGCATTTGTTCTGCCTCAAGCAAAAACGGTGCAATCGCAGTGGATTACTATTACTGAAACAATGGTGGATAGCGGATCCACAATTCCAAAGCAGAAAAACGTGCTGTTTCATTTGCCATTCGATATCAACGATATAGAACTAAACATTCTTTTTGGAAGAAAATCTGAAAATATTCGCTTCTGGGGATTTTGCTATCCCGATGATTTCAACCCAGGATTAGCTGCAAAAAATGGTTTTCCTGGGAAACTTTTCCTCTCCAAAGCAGAACGAAAATGACATGAATAGCGAAAGTGATTTGTCTGGGTATATTGTTTATTACGGAACAGCCAGC
>CAZJPS010000064.1:3304-6814 GCA_964548055.1 uncultured Candidatus Peribacteria bacterium | reverse complement strand
TGATGCCTCTCATTCTTTCGTCATCTACAGGGCAATTTGATTTTCGGGATCATCCCGAAAGGTATATACAAAGTGCGCTTGGAAAAACCATTGCACGCTCTCTTCTCGAATTCTCTAGTACGCACAAGAAAGGACCAGATACCCATGAAGTATATACGAGCGAAGGACTGCAGAAGTATCCCGTATACGCAGCAAGCACAAAACTTCTGAACACACTTGTTACGACTGCACGCAAAAAAGATTTACCCGTGCCCGTTCATTCTGATATTCCCATCCTGAGCGTTCCGCAGGAAGACTCGATGGTCTCGGATTATGGAAGAGCATGCATTGCCGGCTACAATCCTTTCGCAAATGTTGCCTACATTCCTGATACTGCTTTTTTGGGCACATCTCGCACATATTCAAAACTAGGGGACAAGATTGGAGAGGAAGTATTTGGCCACGGCTTCCGTTTTAATCTTATGAAACGCAATGGAGCTTCGATGCTCAATGCATCCCAAAAACACATGGAAGATCCTGACGTAGAGGAGTTTTATGGGCGTCTTGGCAGGCGAATGCTACTGTGGCTCCTTCAGCAATATGACTGTGCTGCACTTCTTTTTGAGCACGAAAATATCTCTCCATATACAATCACAGAAAAAGAAATTCGGGATATTCGAGCGAGAATGAAAAGGCAGCTACTAAGCACTCAGGAAGAACATCATCTTGCAGATCTCGAAAGCCATATCCGCGGATACAAGGCTGCTGATCTTCTCGATATATCACGACTTTCACCTGATGATTGGAAGAACATATACATGCTGCCTACCGAGAAAGTGAAAGACATCTTTTTTTGGAGATAAAGTGCGTTACGATCTTTTGTAATCTCGGAGGACGAGGAACGGAAACACAACGACCGCTCTCCAAATTCTTTTTATTCTTTTCGGTTCGCGCAGCAAGCGATAGAGCCACTCCAAGTGCAATGACTGCAAAAATACAGGCGCCCTTTTTTGCACATGAGCGATGTAATCGAACGTTCCCCCCACGCCCATGGCAACCCGTACAGATGGAAGTTTGTGCAAATGCTCAGAAATCCACATATCCTGCATGGGAGAGCCAAAAGCAACAAAAAGAATATGTGGAGACGTGGCAGAAATTCGCTGAATAATATCGGGTGCCTCCTTTGGATTGGGTGATCCTGAATACGTTCCCGCAACAACAAGTTGAGGATTTTTCTGTAGAAGAATTTTTGCTGCTTTTTCTGCAATACCCGGAGCTGCTCCAAGCAGAAAAATAGGGTGATTGCCATCTAGCATCTGGCACAACAATTGCACTGTATCCACGCCCGTCACACGCTCTGGAAGATACTGATGTGTCCATCGTGCTGCAAAAAGCAGACCAGCACTATCGGGAAGATTGAGTGCAGATGTTCGTAGTATCTGCTTGAAGCCAGGATTTTTCACTGCCTCTACCAGCATTTCGCTATTAGGAGTCATGACGTGATGCTGTAAACCTGTACTCACATAGGAATGCAACAGACGAAGTGCCTCTTGCTGAGTTACGGCATCAATGGGGATACCGAGCAATGTAATCCGTGCCATAGATGCATCATAGCGAACATCGCTTCGACTCTCAGCTGAAGTTGGGGTACCCTCCGGCCCTGTGCGTACGCGTGCTCTCATCCTCTTGGCTCTCCCTCTTCTCAGCTCATGCATTCAGGGACCGTATGAAAAATTAGGAGGGCTTCGCAAAGAAGTATCTTCCCTCAGTTCATCTTCGGCCGAATATTTACCAGAAGGTCCGCTAGAAAACGGGGATGTAGCAGTTACATCTTCTTCTGCAATGGACATGGGTATGCAAACAGGCAGTGGCTACTCTCTGTACGAGCGTGTAACGCCTGAAGGCTTTTTGGAAATTGGAAAGGCAGAAGCACCACTACTCTTAACCGTGTACACAAACCATGCATGTGATTACTGCCAAAATTTTATGGAAGAGCAGTTCCCTCGATTGCAGCATGATTTCATTCACAGTGGCTCTCTTCGGGTTCGCATTATTCTGGTACCGCTTCAAAAATATCCGGATTCTTTCTCAGAAGCCGCTTCTGTGTATTGCAGCGCAATCCAGGCAAAAGGTCTTTTAGTTCATCATGCACTTTTTTCACTTTCAAAGCGGACTGCTGCTGGAATAAACGCGCTCCTAAACACGTTCGGTCTTGATCAACAATTATTAAACAGCTGTCTAACAAATAAGAGCACGCAGAACATGCTGGAGAATCAAAAGCAAATGCTACAAAATGAAGGCATAACGCTTGTGCCCACTTTCGCCATAGATACAGAAAAAAGAATCGGGCTTCCGTGGTATCCAGATCTGCGTGGTTGGATAGAAACAAAGCAACGGGCACGATAGTGCTTTTGCACAAGTGAAAGACTGGTAAGGATTTCTTATCATTCGCGTCATAGAGTCCTGATTTCCCCATTTTTTTATGCGCCCCTTTTTTATTCGCTTAGCAATAGTAGTTGCATCCGCGTGCACGGTAAGCAGCGCGCTTGCTATTTCCCAGCAGCCCTTCCGCAAGCAGCCGTTTACCGATGTTCCCGGTACGCACGCTAACTTCGATGCAATTGAATACCTTAGGAAGGCCAATGTCCTAAAAGGATACCTCGATGGCACATTCCAGCCTGCAAAACGCATGACTCGCTCTGAATTCGTATCACTTCTTACAAACCCATTTTTTATAAGTGGGCGTTCGAATGATTGCTTGAAAACGAACTTTCCAGAGCGTGCCGATTCGCGCGTATTTTTCCGCGATGTGCCAAGAACATCCTGGTATGCACAAGATGTGTGCGAAGCAATCATTCATGGCATTGTGAACGGGTATAGCGATGGTACATTTCGCCCGCAGAAAGTAATTACTTTTGCAGAAGCAGCAAAAATTGTTGCTAATGTAATGAGTATTGATGTTCGGAGGGATGGAGATGGAACAGATGAACGTTGGTATGTCGTGTACGCACAACGCCTGTCAGAATTACGCGCAATCCCAAAAACTATCACTCGTTTCACTCAGCCCATCACGCGCGGAGAAATTGCCGAAATGGTCTATCGTTTAAAAGTTGCCGATACTACAAAGCCAAGTGCTAATTTTGAAAATATTCGGTAAATTGTGAATGAAGAATCTGTAATGGAGAGACTCTCTCCATTACAGATTTTGATATATGCGTATAAGTTTCACTCGCGCTATAGCTCCAGAAAGAATCGAAACATTCGAACGTGACACCGCAAATTGCTTTGCCAAAAATTTCACCAGTTCTTCATTGGCTGCATTATCTTCTGGAATTGCCGCAATATCGATCTTCACACTGCCATCTCTTAGTACATCTTTTATTTGTGTTTTAGATGCTCCAGGACGAGCACGCACAGATAACGTAACGGAACCCTCTCGTCGCAATATTTCTTTGAAAGATGAAAGCATAAAAACTACAGCAATTGGCTTTTCCTCCATTCTTCAATCTTCGCATGATGGCCGCCAAGTAG
>CAZJPS010000064.1:0-3294 GCA_964548055.1 uncultured Candidatus Peribacteria bacterium | reverse complement strand
TTTAAAAAAATACCGTTATCCCTTTTATCCCCTTTCTATTTTCTTGAACGGTGAAACTTCATCATTTGAAACTTCTACCCCAATTGTTCTCTTCTCCATTCTTCAATCTTCGCATGATGGCCGCCAAGTAGAACATCCGGCACTTTCATTCCTCTAAATTCCTCTGGGCGCGTGTAATGCGGATATTCTTTTTTGCGGTTTAACTTCTTGGAAAAACTTTCCTCCATGGCCGATTCCTCTTTTCCTAGCACTCCTGGAATGTGGCGAGCTACAGCGTCGATCAATACCATCGCAGGCAACTCACCGCCTGTAAGAACGTAATCACCAATCGAAATCTCTTCATCAATCCATCCATCAATCACACGTTGATCTACGCCTTCGTATCTTCCGCAGAGGAGAACAAGATGTTTCTTTTTAGAAAGCCTCTCCACTCTCGTCTGCGTTAGTTTTTTCCCGCGTGGCGAAAAGTAAATCCGGTGCGGCTTCGCATCTTTACTCACTTCTTCTAATGCCGGCACAATCGCATCTGGGCGCATCACCATGCCTGCTCCTCCACCGTACGGACTATCGTCGACTTGATGATAATTGCTGAGGCCCCACTTTCGCAGATCATGAAAATTCACTTCCAGTAATTTCTGATCCTGCGCACGTTGCAAAATGCTTTCTGTTAGCGGGCCTTGGAACATGGCTGGGAAGAGCGTCAGAACATCAATTTTCATAGGCTCATGATAGCCCGTTCTGGACCAATCCAGAACGGATTTTTTCGTATCTATAAGGGCAAATATTGAGGTTTATACATACTCTGCCCACAACCCACTCACATCCACCTTCGAAACCTCATCTACGCACTGAGTCTCTTTCCCCTGCCTTGGCACTAATCGATCGTAAAAACTGGGGACATCTTCTGTTTGATACAAGATGCCTGTCGCAATTTTTTTTGACGTACTCATGGCAAGTGTTCGTGCTTTGGAGAGGGTGCAATGTGGATCGTGGCCTTCCTCGTTCGCATCGTAACACTTCTCCATTAAGTACTCGTGCGTCGCAAAATGGTTATAGGTTGGACACGCCTGCAACACGTCCACAAACGCAAAGCCATGTTTTTGGTGCTCGATGGCTGATTTGAAGATCTTCGTAAGCTGCGGAATATTGCCGCTAAATCCGCGCGCGACGAATGTGGGTTCCAGCGAGAACACGAAATCCATGGAATTGAGCGTATGTTCTGGAATTCCGTTAGGAGCTGTGTTCATCTTCTGATCCTGCCATGTGAGAGAACTTGCCTGACCAGTCGTGAGACCGTAGTTGGCATTATTGTGCAGAACGAACGTGATGGGGTAGTTGCTGCGAATGCCATGTACCAAGTGCCCAATTCCTTCAGAAAAGCTAGCGCCATCACCTCCAAACGCGATCACAGGTACTTTGGTGTTTGCAAGCTTTGCACCCGCGGCAAAGGGGATTACGCGGCCATGGAGACCGTGGAAGCGGTACCCAAGGAGCTTATCCGATCCATTGCCATGACAACCAACGTCGTAACACAGGAGTACTTGCCATGGATGGATTCCAAGCTCTACGAGCGCGCGCTTAGCGGCAGTCCAAATTCCGTAATCTCCACATCCATCGCACCACGTGCATTTATTTTCACAGAAATAATCGTGCATGTTGGGTCCTGCTAACGAGCCGTTGGATTGTAAAGGGATCGTCATGAATCAATTAGTTGCTAGGTGATGAAACAGAAATCTGATGCAATCGACTACTAGCCAGATCGAGTTCCCATTTGTCTGGACCTAATCCTGCTGTTTCGTGACCACCCGTCAATGAAACTTTTCCATCTTTGACAACTGCTGTTTGGACTTGGCTGTATCCCTCAGGTGCATCTTGTAAGAAGAGTAGTTGTGAATAGAAATGCGGTGATACATCCCCATATGGATTGGCATGTGTACCTATCATGCACAGTGTTCCATCATCGTATATACCCCGAAGATCAAAATCGAGTGTAGCTGTACTACCATATTTTTTTAGGTTATACCATTCTAGTTGTACCTTTTTTACTTTTTGCACATCACATCCACTTTCCAGTGAAAAACTTAGTTTTGCGTCTGCAAGTAGGCTGCGGTAGAGAAACTCTGCTATACGCTTACGAGAAAGAGGCGAATCTATTTTTTCACCGTCATATCCCCAGATTGTCTCAGATGCCACCAGCCTTCTATCCAAAGCTGTAGCTACAAATTGAGCGTACCAAGCATTACGATCGTACCCGTCTGGGTTGCTCTCTACTGCTACTAGTGGATATTCATGGGCTTTTACAATCATCTTCAAAGCTTCCACCATATTCACCGTACGTTCCGGCCGAAATTTTCCATCTGGATATCCTTGTACCCATCCACGGTCCGCTGCAGTACATACATAGATTGAAAACCAATCTTCTTTTTTAACGTCAGGAAAACAAGAACGGTCATAGGCGCCATCTGGTGTTCCAACTACTGATTCTACAAGAATCTTCATTAATTCAGCACGATTCACCATACTATCAGGTCCAAATGATCCGTCAGGATAGCCAGACATAATACCCTCTTGCTTCAAGTACTCGATCGCACGCGAATTATCATGATCGCGGGGAACATCACGGTAAGGCCATGTACCATAGTCGCGAGTGAACGCTACAGTGGGCAAAAAGATAACGATGAGTAGGATGCTTTTTATGAAAGTCATTAGGAAGCTAGAAAAAATAAATAGATTATGAATTAGGTTCGTTACCAAGCATTTCGGAATGGGGGAGATCTTTCACTTTCGTTTTCGAAGCTTTCTTTTTTTTCTTTGGATCAAGATGATGACTGATAGATTCTACTAATTCATCGTAAAAGAACGGACGACCATCGTATTTCAGAATTCGTTCGGGGATATGTACGCCGCATTGTTGGCGCAGAAGCATTCCTAGCTGACCTTGATAATTCTGTTCGATGAGCACCACTTTTTTGGCTTCCCCTGCAAGTCGTTCAAACCGCTCCGTGCGCAGTGGCCACAGGTACGAGTAGTGCAAATAGCCTACATTTTTGCCAAGCAATTCAGGACTATCGAACACATCCAGCACTGTCCCCTTCGTGCTTCCCCAGCCCACAAGCAGTAGGTCAAGCTCTGGTTCCCCCGTGACAGGAACACGCTGACCACTATTCGCCATAAAGAGGGACGGAGCCGGTAATGCTGATGTGAGCGCCTGGAATTTGCGCATACGCTTGTCCATTTGGAGGCGTGCATTCTGGGCACTTTCATCCACGGATCCATCATCGCTGTGCTCATCTC
>CAZJPS010000063.1:0-7010 GCA_964548055.1 uncultured Candidatus Peribacteria bacterium | reverse complement strand
GGTGCGGATGGATTTACTGTCATCAACACGGTGGGACCCGGAATGGCAATTGATCTCCGTAGCCGCATGCCGATTTTGGCAAACAAAGTGGGGGGGCTTTCCGGTCCTGGCATTAAACCAATCGCTGTAAAATGTATTGCTGACGTATTCAGCGCAATCAAAGGAAAACTCCCCATCATTGGCACCGGGGGCGTATACACAGGCGAAGATGCTCTAGAAATGATGCTCGCAGGAGCAAGCCTCGTTGGCATTGGTACGGCAGTTGGCGATCGTGGAATTGGGGTATTTAAAGCAGTGCGGGATGAGATGCAACTGTGGTGCACCAACGAAGGAATTTGGGATATTAGGGACATGGTAGGCGGGATGCACAAAGAAGTTCAAAAATTTAGTGGAAATTTCAAAGTGGAAAGTTAATTCTTTCATTTTCGACTTTCAACTCTCAACTCTCAACTCTCAACTCTCAACTTTTCATTCATATGCCCATTCAACTCCAAAGCAGATTACCAAGGACCTATCGCATTAAGGAGATCAAACAAGAAACCGAAATGGTGCGAACATACACGTTTGATGGGTCACTGGGAGCAAGGCCGGGTCAGTTTGTTATGGTGTGGCTGCCGGGAGTAGACGAGGTTCCCATGAGCGTTGCCTACGATGATGGAGCCGTCACGCGTATCACGTTCTTTGCCGTAGGAGACATGACCGAAAAACTTGCACAGGCCAAAGTGGGAGATTTAGTAGGACTTCGGGGTCCATTTGGAACATTTTATGAATGGGAACCAGGGCAACATATCATTCTCGTTGCCGGAGGATATGGAGCAGCACCTATGTATTTTGTTGCCAAAGAAACAGTACAACATGGATGTACGCTTGAGGTCATTGTAGGCGCACGGAGCAAAAATCATTTGTTGTACGTAGAAGAATTAGAATCTTTGCCACACGTTTCGCTACACATTGCTACAAACGATGGATCCGAAGGTTACAAAGGCTACAACGTAGATATTTTAGAAAAATTGCTGATTTCCTGTCCGCGTGATTCTCATGGCGCACAGAATGAGGAATGCTCCCCTATCGATCAAGTATTCGCATGTGGCCCCGAAATGATGCTTAAAAGAGTTTCAGAAATAACAGCAAAATACGAGGTTCCAAGCCAGCTTTCTCTGGAGCGCTACATGAAGTGTGGCTACGGCATATGCGGCAACTGTACCGTAGACCCTCTTGGTATTCGGCTGTGCGTAGAAGGACCTGTTATAAAAAATACGCAGTGCTTGCTCATACACGAGTTTGGGAAGTACCACCGCGATGATCTTGGGAAAAAACATGATTTCTTAGCTCCAGCTACAGAAATTCCCGCAAAAAAAGTAAAAGGAAGCAGAAAAAAAACTATATAATATTCTGGATCTTAATTCTTTTAAGAATCTATACTTCTCGTGTATTTCTTATTCAGATTATGCAGAAATTGGCACTCGTCAATATTGAGTGCTTGATAGTTAATACATCAAGTGTTACACTTCGCTCACACTTATTTTTTTCCTCCCAATTCATATGTTTACTCGCAATGGTGGTGGCTCCTGCGGCTGTGGCTTCACAACCGGTGGTGGCTCCTGCGGTGGTGGCTGTGGATGCTAATCAGCAATCCATTCGTTAAAGAGATTGAGCGCCTTCGGGCGCTCTTTTCTTATTTGTGTATTTCTGCTGTATTCCCAAATAGGAATCGACTTGATACTCATAGATACGCAGTCATCACAAAACTTAAAAGAATCTCTCCATTTTTAAAAGGGCCAGTTCAAGGAGCAAGTTACTGAAGCTTACATTCGCGTATTGCACACATGCACCCAGCTCCGATTGTCGGATTTCCGGGTGCATATGCCTATGACATCCATTCGATGCTATTTGGTATAACCCCAGTCCTTCATCCACTGGTTCATTTGATCAATCTCTTGTTGTTGTGCAGAAATAATAGCATCAGCCATGCGCTTGATTTCCTCGTGTTTAGCGTGTTTTTGTGCTTCCTTCGCCATATCAATAGCACCCTGATGATGGGGAATCATGCCCTCAATGAACGCCTGATCAAACTCATCACCCGTCTTTCCTTTCAGCATTGCAGCCATATCATCCATGGACATGTTCATTGCATCATCCTTCATACCCATATGATTCATGCCTCCTGTGTCTTCAGCTTCATCCATCATTTCACCTGCCATCTGCATGTGCATCACACGCATGTGAGGATAACCAATACCTAATGCTGCGCCACCCATGCCAGCTACCAGAAGCCATGCAAGTATGCCAATCACAACGAGTGTAATCCCCCATTTCTTAAGTTCCCCAACACTCAAAGCTTTAGAAGCCCAACATAAAAGCAGAATAGCTCCTACAAAAAACAAAATTGCGGAGAGCATGTGTACTCCCCAAAGCGCAACAATGCCTCCTGCACCTACACTTGGAGTATTCATCATGTTCATCATAAAAAAGAGGGATAAAAAATATTATCGGCTTGAAAGGCCGATAGTGCGGATGATTTCTGCTATAAAACCTTCATAATCTTTCGCATTCTTCATCTTGCCTTGAGCACACGTATGCAAGTGGCTCTCCAATACCTGTCCTTGGATATGCTTCACGTGGCCCTGCATAGCAAGAAGGTTTTCCAGTACGTGTGGGCAATACTCATCACTTTCTATCATGGTTTGTACTTTCTTTGTTAGGCCTTCAAGCCTTTTCATGCCTTCCAGTGCTTTCTTTTTATAATCTGCTCTCATAGGCATGTAGGGGTAGGGGGTACTAGTACCATACCACTTAAAGGAACGTGCTCAAGACAAACACTACAAATTGGGAAAGATGTTTGTGAAGAAATCTGAGATAATCAATGAAAACACCGTAGAGTTGTTGCGGATGTTGGCAGCCTCACGGGGAATCGAACCCCGATTACAGGAATGAAAATCCTGTGTCCTAACCGTTAGACGATGAGGCCGTGGAAAGAGAATGATCGAAAGCTCTAATGAAGGCAAATCTGCGACATCGTCCTGAGCTGGTCGAAGGGCGATGAGACCGTAGGCAAAGAATGAACGAATGGGCCTTACAGCATAAAAGAGGAAGGCGGGCGTAGTATAGCGAAGAGAGGTTGTTTGTGGAGGGAAAAAGGAGTAAAATATTAGTGAAATATGTCAAACAAACATCATCCCCCACTTTTAAGCTTTGCTACTGCTGCATACCTCGTTACTGGTATCGCTCTGGTAATGAGCTCTTCTACACAGCTTTTAGCCAGTAGTAGCCTTAGTGGCCAGGGAACAACCGTCGTTCACAACACAACAGCAGATGCTGTTTCCACACTCAAAAATGCAAGGGGTACCTTTGTACCTTCCACAGATGATGCAGAGCTACGTCTTTTACTGGGGTCATTGATTATCCTGGGTGGTGTTGGTTTTCATGCGTACTCTGTAGCTCACGCATTACCTTCAAAACTTCGGAAAAAGAAAGGGAAGAGCATGAAGATGCTCCACTCGGTATTTTTAACAAGGCTTGTGTAGGCAAGGGAAGGTGCGTACCCAGGTTTATCCTTTTTGTATTGTATCCGAGTACACATGCATCGCCTTTTGCATAAATACTGCAGTGCCAGGTCCGTACTTTTCAAAGTGAGCCATAAAGCGAGGATCTTCCACGTATAAGTGTGCAAGCCCGCGATACATCTTGGGAGATGGTTCGTAGAAGTGACGGAGGCCATTGTAGTGTTCTGCAACCAAAGCCTGCACTTCTGGGTCAGCGGGATCTCGATCTTTCAGAGCCGTGATCTTCTTCATGATGATATCTGCCGCTTCTCCAATCCGTGCAAAGTCTGCTTTAGACATCTTCTTCACACGTTCTTGTGATTGCTTATAAGCATCAGTGTGCCCCCAGCGCTGCTTTGCTTCTTCTTCGTACCGATTTGGAATGCCGGTGGTGGAATCATCGTGGTGCATTCGTGAACAATAAAGTCTGACTTAAGGGGAGGGTCAAGAGTATTTATACACAATTACCGAAGAAACAAATAACAAAGAAAGGATCAATAATCACTTTTAAAGGATAAAACAATGAATGAGTCTTGATGACTAATCATTGGAAATTTCTTTGTTATTTGTTTCTTCGAAATTTTGATGAAAGTCTTAAAAACAACGAAAAACTACATAATTATACAAAAACGATAGCTTTAACCCCAAAAGAGGGATACTCTACAATGTCTTTTAGACATTCTTATTTTTTCTTTCTATCTACCATGGCTACAGGGACAATCAAGACGAAGACCGATAAGGGCTTCGGTTTTATCTCCGTCGACGGCTCCGATGACGTCTTCTTTCACCACAGTGCTTGCAACGGTCAGTACGACAATTTGCAAATCGGTCAGACGGTGCAGTTCGATGTCGAACAGGGTCAGAAAGGACCAAAAGCAGCAAATGTAATGGCTGCATAATACCTTCGAGTATCCCCCCCTGCGTTCTATGTAACAGTGGAGCGCAGGGGAAAAAATCAGTCACAGCAAGTAGCACACATTACACCGGCATCAAAATCTCTACGTGGGTTTTATTTGGCGTGCTCCTTTTTTTATGTTGTCATCCGGGGAACGGACCCGCCCCCCGGATGACGCGTGCTTATTACCAGCACCAGTTGAAATGTGGCATGCACCAGTTCCAGCAGAAGGACCAACAATAATTAAACATAAAAAGAAGAGGGAGGAAATATGTCTTGATGGTACTCATCACATACAAAACGTCAATGAATCGAACTGTACGAAAGAGCCTGCAGTGATGGATATAAAAAATGCACACTCAATCAAACATAAGAACACCTTCGGTCAATTGCTTCCCAAAATAATAGAAAACTATTTGGTAATTTTTGAGGATACTGTAACGTCTACATCTGTGTATTCCCCCTTCACTGACTATGAAACAATTTCATCCTTCACAATGTAAAAAAGCCTCCGTTGCCATTGCGCTTGCTGCAATTGGCTTCTTTTCTGTTGCAACGGTAGCTGCTCGCAATCCTTTCAACTCGGGCATTCAGGATTGTGTGCAAAAATACGTTCGCAATCGCGTTGGTATACGCGTAGATAGCAGGGCTCTCCATGCTTGTATTCGTGCTGTCATTAACGGAAACAGCAACTCCAGTTCGCAAGGGAGCTTTAGTTCCAAAGCTTCTTCCGCAAGCTCCCGTAGCAGCTCTTCATCCATGTCTTCAAGCTCACAGTCTTCAGCAAGCTCACTTTCGTCATCTCGTAGCTCACTAAGCTCTAGCTCTGTTGCAAGTACAAGTTCCGTAAGCAGCGCAGCCTCTTCCTCATCTAACACAAGTTCCAGTGTGAGT
This sequence comes from uncultured Candidatus Peribacteria bacterium, assembly GCA_964548055.1. Lineage (GTDB taxonomy): Bacteria > Patescibacteriota > Gracilibacteria > Peribacterales > Peribacteraceae > CAZJPS01. The sequence continues at coordinate 1,679 of CAZJPS010000063.1, read as the reverse complement.
TCTATGAGTAACTCCTCTCTGTCGTCTGCTTCCTCACAAAGCTCACTCGTGTCTGTAAACATTGGCGACTCTGCCTTTTCCCCTGCAACCGTCACTATTAAAAAGGGAACAATGGTCCGCTGGACAAATACAACTACGAACGACGATCCCCGCACCGTCACGCGCGATGCCGGTGTCAATAATGGACCCAACAGCGGCATTTTGGATAAAGGTGAAACGTACACATTCACCTTCAATACCGTTGGCAGCTTCCCCTACCACAGCGGCTTTGCAGACATGCACGGAACTGTGACTGTTACAAACTGATTCTTCGATATGAAGTACGCGTAAGGCCCTCATCTGCGTATGGGGGCTTTTGCGATGCATGAAGCCCTCGCACTCAAGAGATAGTTTGTACTCAGGGAGTAGGACAGAGTAACGTACAAACGGATGGCTCTGCTTTACATGCGTATCCCGCTTCCAATCTGCATGTTTCACTACAACCGTCGCCTGAAACAGGATTCCCATCGTCACATGTTTCTGTAGGTGCTGTGATAACGCCATCGCCGCACACAATGGTGCAAGTGCTTGGCCAGCCGTGACACATGAATCCTTTTTCAACAGTGCACGTGGCCGAGCAGCCATCACCATCTGTCACATTGCCATCGTCACATTTTTCTTCAATAACAAGGCCATCGCCACACCCAGCTTTTGGTGGAGCAGAATAGACTTTAGAAGATACTGAATCTGCTGATTCGCTCTTTTTAGTATCTCTGGGAAATACACGCTTTATTCCCGAAGAGCTAGAACTACCCGACGACTGCAACGTGGCTGAAGGAGTGACCGAAGATGCAGAGGAAGATGAAATGGCTACTCCTAATGGCAATGGAGTAGGCGCTGGCTCAGCAACGCTACTTGAAGATACTGAAGAAGATGCAATAACAGACATGATCGATGAAGCCGATGATGCAACCGAAGACACTGAAACGGACGATGCTGCGAGAGAAGAAGTGAAAGCTGCAGATGTTGCCGCGCTGCTGGCAGCCGACGAACGTATTGTACAAACACTGGGCGCCCCAACACAGATGTAATCCTGCTCCATACTACATGTTTCTGTGCACCCATCGCCCGGCTGTGTATTTCCATCATCACACCATTCCCCTTGCGATAGCTGGCCATCGCCGCACAAAACAGCTCCTCCCTTCACGCACATACTAGGTTCGCCACCGCATACATATCCTGCTTCTATACGGCAGCCGGTGCAACCGTCACCAATAAGTATATTCCCATCATCGCACCATTCTCCCTGTTCAATATCCCCATTGCCGCACCCTGGGGCTGCAGAGGAACTGGAATGTACTATTCCGGTTATTGCAGCATTGGTTCCTGAAAAACTAGGAACGAACAAATACAGTGGCAAAGCAAAAATTGCCAGGAGCGAAAGAGCAATGCCACAGTAGTGGAGTATTTTTTGTGTCAATCGGGTTATTATAGCAATAGTGCGCTTCTCCCTCAATTGGCTTCCTATGGAATATCGTATCAATAAGTAAAATGTATAGTTTACTTACAGTAAGTACTGTAAAAATGCTCACAAAAGGCGCTTACGATGAATTTGCACTGTTTTGCTGTCATTAATGTACACAGGATAACAATGCAACAATTTAACAATCGTGCTCCGCATATGTCATGCATACACTAAG
>CAZJPS010000062.1:0-7038 GCA_964548055.1 uncultured Candidatus Peribacteria bacterium | reverse complement strand
TGCTGCCATGAGCGCAAGCGTGGAACCACAGGTAGCAGCCATGGAGCTAGATCCATTACTGCTGAGGATTTCTGTAACGGTGCGAATGGTATACGGGAAATCTTCCTGCTTTGGGAGCACGGGCTCAATACCGCGCTGCGCCAAGTTCCCGTGACCGATTTCGCGGTTACCAACCATCAAACGGTTACTTGTTTCGCCTACCGAGAATGGAGGGAAGTTATAGTGGTGCATGTAGCGGAGCTTATGCTCGCCATCCATGCCTTCCACAATCTGCTGATCGCCAGGCGAACCGAGCGTGCAGGTAGTAAGACCTTGTGTTTCTCCACGCTCAAAGAGTGCGGATCCATGAACACGGTTAGGTAAAATATCCACCTGTGCGGATAATGCACGGATTTGATCAACCTTGCGGCTGCTCATACGAATGCCTTCTTCTAATACAAGACGGCGCACTTCTCCTTTAATAATTTTGTCGATGAACAGCGCTGCATGCGCCAAGAGTTTCTCTTTCTCCTCATCACTTTCCACTTTCAACTTTCCGCTTTCTACTTGTTCTGACAATTTTTCTTTCGCATCTTCCATCATTTTACTAAACACAGCACGTCGAGCATTCTTGATCATGTCGTTTTTCACAGCCTTCGTGATATCGGGAAGAGCCCATGCTTTAAGATAATCGTACGCTTCTGTGTGCATGTATGGATCCTCAACATCAAATTTTTCCTTTCCAATCTCTTTTTCTATCTCTGCAAAGAATGCAGCTATTTTCTGAGCCCACTTCTTTCCAAATTCAATCGCACGAACTATCTCAGCTTCTGGTACCTGATTTGCACCAGCTTCAATCATCACCACTTTTTTTAGTGAGGCCGTGAGCAACATATCCAAATCCGCCTTTGCTCGCGCTTCGCGGGATGGATTGAGAATAAGCTCTCCTCCAATCATCCCCACACGAACGGTGCCAAGAGGGCCATCGCAAGGGCAATCGGATAAAGCAACGGAGAGGTTTGCGGCATTGGCTGAGGTAATGTCGTGCTCGTGTTCCATGTCGTAACTGAGTACGGTACAGAACACCTGAATATCGCGATGCAGGTGCTTTGGGAACATCGGGCGCAGCCCGCGATCAATCACACGTGCAAGCAGCACGTAATCGTCTCCTGGGCGCCCTTCGCGCTTGCGGAAACGGCTTCCAGCTATCTTACCGCTGGCATAATACTTCTCTTGATACACTACCTGTAAAGGTAGGAAATCGACTCCTTCACGTGCTTGGGTACTGACCGTGCAGTTACCAAGTGTGATGGTATCGCCCATCTGGCACAAAACCGACGCATTTGCCTGTATGGCAATACCGCCTGTTTTCACAGTGAGCGTTTGATTCCCAAGTTCGAGGGAATACTCCTTTTGAGAGTTGAGCATGAAAATAAGGGGAAAGAATATGTCTTCCCCGTACAAGAATCCCTTCTTCCTTTGGATTCACATTTCAAAGCCAGTATTCATCAATAATGGCACTAAAACGTAAACCCAATCGCCTGATTGTTCTATGGGCGGGAATGGGGACAACGGTGCGGGGAAAGAACTGCGTGTATTGTACACATTTTTTGGCTTTCTAGAAGAGCTTTTCTAGTACGTTCACTAAAAAGCGCGCCATTGAGCGCGCTTCTTTCATTTCTAATCCACATTCCGCCTGCCCACCGTAGCTCCGCAGAGCGAAGGCGGGAGCCCCATCCCGAACTTTATTTCTTAAGCTTATTCTCCTCAAGCACGTCCTGATACACCTCAGGCTTATTCATGCGCAAATACGTGAGAAGCTTGCGGCGCTGAGCCACTTTTCCAAGTAATCCCCTGCGCGCAGAATGGTCCTTCTTGTGATCTTTTAAGTGATCCGTAAGAAGCGCGATTGCTGTTGTAAGAAGTGCAATTTGCACCTTTGGTGAGCCGGTATCCTTGGCATGCTCACGATGCTTGGTGATGATAGTCTTCTTTTTCGAGCGTTTGATAGCCATAGGCAGAGGGAACTGATGAAAAAAGTTCTTGCCGCGCCTCGAGGGGGCTACTGCCCGAAAGAAGCGTGGACCGGATGCCTATTGTATGAATCCACACCAAAAAAGCAAGGTATAGGCAAGATAATTGGCTTCCGGTAGAGGCATATTCGTGGGAGAGTGTACGTCTGTTCACCTATGAATTTGTAGAGCGATGAGCAGTAAGCGGCTCGCGGCTAGAAAAATACCGACTTATCGCTCACAGTGAACCGCGTACCGCTAAAATCCGAAAAACATTTGCCACTTGGGCTGACTCCTACCATCCTTCCTCTATGACCCTCGTCTACATCTTCCTTGCAGCCATTCTGGCAGTCGGCCTTGTCCATATCTGGATGGGAACCAAAAAGAATGAAGGAATGGATACAGGGGAAATGAAAAGGCTGATGGATGAAAGTGCTACATTGAAAGCTGAAGTAAAACGCCTCACCCAGGATATGGCGAGAGCACAGAAGCAAGTGGAATTTGAGCGGGATGAAAAGAATGAGCTCATGGGAAAAAATAAGGCACTCTTTGTACAGCATGAAAACCTGAAAGCTGAGCTCAAACATCTTACAAATGATCGGGACTTGCTACAGGAAAAAATGGCAAAGCTTGAGGCGAATGAAAAAAGAAAGGAAAAAGAAATAGAGAGCAGGATGCAGCAGCTCACTATTGCACATCAGAGCTTTGAGGATGAAAAAATGCGCGTGAGAAGAGAAGATGAAGAGCGGCAGAAAGCGCAGGAAGAAGAAAGGGATAGATTATGGGCTACACATGAAATGAATGTGATCGCTTCTCTTACAGAACTCTGTAAGCAGCCAGCATTCTCTTTTACTTCCTATACCAATACAAATTTGCCGGAAGGGTTTGATGGGAGCCTGAAACCCGACTTCATGATTGAATTTTTGGGGCAGTACGTCATTTTTGATGCCAAAATTTCCAAGGCAAAAAATTTACAGACGTACATCTCCACGCAGGTAAAAACGACTGTGGAGAAAGTGAAAGATAACGAAAAGATTTATAAATCAATTTTTCTTGTGGTCCCCTCTTCTGCAATTGGCGAACTCAAAACACATTGTCACATCGTGGATGGTTTTTCTATCTACATTATTTCTCCAGAAGCTATTCAACCCATACTCGCAAGCCTCAAGCGTATCAGTCTGTATGAGTTTGCCGAGCAGATGGATCCACAACAACGCGAGAATGTGATCCAAATGATTGCAGAGCTAGATTTCCACATCAATCTCCGCAACGCTGCCGATATTATTCTTTCTAAGATGGGTTCTGATCTGCTAGAAAAAACTCAGCGGCTGGATGCTTCCATTGCTGAAGAAGTTGCCATCAAAAAAATTCCGATGAATGCGAAGGCCGCTTTGGCCGCCACAGAGATCAAAAAAATCGTCGCGAATCTGACTATTCAGAATGATGAAATTCGGAAGCTGGTTTCCCCCAAAGCCTCTGTGCATAAAAAGCACATCCAGGAGGCGGGGGCAATGATGAGTGATTCACTCTTTTAAAGAACGTATCCACACTCTTATTGGCTTGCCGGGTTCATTTTTGGTGCCTGGGATTTGTGACACATATCTATTCGCCCCTCTCGGCATCACACGAACCATCGCCACAGGCAGGAGCTGCTTTTGCTTCTGCGTTCCCTATTACCGATGACTGATTGTGGGCGGAATCGTTCCCCCACGTGGACCAATCCCATTTGGTTCCAAGTTCCTGCATAGAAGATGGTTCGTACGTAGGAACTGCTTGCCGCTGCTCCGCATCTTTTGTTTGCATTTCTCTCCAGATGGCATCTATTTGCTCGCGCGTGAGCTGATTTTCTTCACTGCTCATGCTGCTACTTTCCTCGCTCGTACCGGGGCCTTCTTCTTGTACTGGAAACGAGCATTGCAGATCACACTGCACTGCACATCCATTTTCCAAAAATCTATCATGCCTATACGAACATCCAGGGGGAGGAAATGCACATTCTGCAATGGGGCAACGAACGGGTGCCATAGGATCTTTTGTGGTTGGCGGAAGCGACTCATATTCAGAGGAAACCGAGCTGCTGGTAGAAGAACTGGAAGAGGCAATAGATGGCTGCAGATATACTTCTGTGTTCTGTGCTGGATCCCCTGTCCAGAGGGATTGAATCCACGATACAAACCAAACTGAATCCTCACCGCGCTGTCTTTTTTGAAATTCGATGTAACTATCGGGTACAGCTGGGGGAGAATCTGTTTTGCCATGAAAGAATTCTAAAAGCTCTTGATAGAGTGGAAGAGCTGCAAGTGTGTGAACAGAGGTACGTGAAAAAGATGTAAGCGACACAACAACAGTGAAGAGTGCAACTATGCGAATCAAATGGAATTGGTGTGGCGTACGTTGCATGCTCAGAATGTGAATGTTCTAGATATTATACATTTTTTTTGACACTAGGTCTACAAATAAAAGGCACGCAAGGTACCTAGAAGCCACTTTTTTACTTTCCCTGCCCCCCCCTGGGGAAGCTCTCTACTATTACTCTTTCCTCTCATTCACTACGGAACTGCCGCAATAATAATCACATACAACGCTCACCGGCAAAATAGTGCTCCCGCACCTGCGATCAAGCCCCGCATCATCTTTTTTTGGCTCACTACAATCCCCTGCACTGGACCATCCTGGCACTGGTGCCCTAAACGGAGAATGAAGCATGTATCTCCCTTTAAATTCCTTTTTCTGCAAAGAAGGAGCACCAAAATTATCAGCGATAATTTGAGCAGGATCTATGCTCCTGTAAGCCGATAGTACCCACTGAACACCCGCCTGGATGTGAACCGCACCCGATTGTACTACTCCAAAGATGGACATAAAGATGAGTGCGCTCACTATTGCCGTGTACACACCATGTGATTTTTCTGGCATACAAACTGAGTGTGAATATTCAGTACATTATACGTCTTTTATGGTCGTAACTCAATGTCAATCAACCTCTGTAGATAGGGGCAAAATAACCCAGATTTTTTTGATTTCTCCGCTATGATCCACACGTGTCTCCCGCAACTGATGTCATCTTCGATCGGCTCAATCCCCCGCAAAGGCAAGCGGTAGAGAATATCTCTGGGCCTGCGCTCATTTTGGCGGGAGCGGGTTCTGGGAAAACACGAGCTCTTACACACCGCATTGCCAATATGATGAGCCAAGGTGTGCAGCCGTGGCAGATTCTGGCAGTCACTTTCACCAATAAGGCAGCTGCGGAGATGAAAGAGCGCATTAAAAATTTGCTGCATATTGTGGAAGGAACGAACCTACCGGGCTCAGGCTCGGGACCCGCCTTCGCCGAGGCTTCGGTGGGCAAGTGGGTCTCGGAACAAGGAAGAATGCCGGTGATGGGAACATTTCACTCGGTATGTTGCAGGATTTTACGCAAAGATATTATTCATTTGGGACGGGATCGATCCTTTGTGATTTATGATAGCGATGATCAGGAAAAACTGATGAAGCAGGTATTAAAGGAGATGCAGATTGATGAAAAAGAATTGAAGCCTAAAGCAGTACTGGGATATGTAGGACGTTTTAAGAGCGAAGCGCTCAACCCCAAAGAAGCACAGGCACAAGCCACAACTTTCCGGATGCAGCAGATTATCACGGCGTACGATCGCTATCAAAAAGCATTATTTTCGGCGAATGCTTTAGATTTTGATGATCTTATTGTAGAGACGGTGAGACTCTTTCACGAAGTGCCTGCGGTGCTGGATCGATATCAGGAAACATGGAGATATCTGCACGTGGATGAGTATCAAGATACAAACCATGCGCAGTACTTATTTATTTCTCTGCTCGCAGAAAAATATCGGAACCTCTGTGTGATTGGAGATCCGGATCAATCCATTTACGCATTCCGTGGTGCAGACATCCGAAACATCATGGAATTTGAAAAAGAATATCCAGACGCAATGCGTATTAAATTGGAACAAAACTATCGCTCAACCCAAGTGATTCTCACCGCTGCAAACGCAGTGATTTCTGTAAATCCCAATAGGCCCGAAAAGGATATGTGGACGGAGCGAAAAGAAGGCCCACTTGTGACAATTCAGGAAGTGAGAGATGAGCGAAGGGAAGCAGAAGAAGCACTGAAAATGGTGCAAAAAATGCGGACGGAAAATGTGCCCCTCAACGAACAAGTGATTCTGTATCGCACGAACGCACAATCTCGTCTGTTTGAAGAAGCATGCATGCGTGAAGGCGTCCCCTACCGGATTATTGGCGGCATGAAATTCTACGGACGCAGAGAAGTGAAAGATGTGATTGCATATTTGTATCTGCTATTAAATCCTGCTGATACGATCTCGCTTCTGCGCGTGATGAATGTTCCAGCCAGAAAAATTGGACAAACGTCACTCGGTCATTTGCAGGCATTCTCACTTCAAGAGAGACTGACATTATGGGAAACACTCAAGCGCGTGAATGATGTATCGGCACTGAATGAGCCAACACAAGAACGCATCAATTCTTTTGTAGAGATGATTGAAAGATTTCAGAGGCTTGCCTCTACGCAAGTTGTATCAGAACTGACTGCGCATTTATTAGAAGCCGTAGGCATGGAAAAATGGCTTCGGGATGACACAGATGAAGGAGAGGAGCGATGGCAGAACGTGCAGGAACTTCTCACGGTCACACATAAATATGACAGCCTGGATCCACAAACGTCTCTCATGAGCTTTTTGGAAGAAGTGGCACTCGTATCGGAAGTAGATAAGTTATCGGATGTGCGCGATGACGCACTCACACTGATGACGCTTCACCTTTGTAAAGGACTGGAATTTGAGCATGTGATCATCGGAGGATGCGAAGAAGGTATTTTCCCGCACAGCAATTCATCGTTTGATAAAGAGCAGCTAGAAGAAGAAAGAAGGCTGATGTACGTAGGAATGACGCGCGCTAAAACGCAGCTGCGACTCTTCTTTGCCCGCAGCCGCATGCTGTGGGGCGAAACGCAGCATAACGTGGCTAGCCGCTTTATAGACGATCTTCCTCACGAAGTGATCGAACGCAG
>CAZJPS010000061.1:0-7153 GCA_964548055.1 uncultured Candidatus Peribacteria bacterium | reverse complement strand
CACCCTTTTGCTGCATAGTAGAAACAATATAATCAAATACAAGACCAAGAACTATAAAAATAGGAATTGATATCCAATAACTAAAGAGAACAGTAAGAACTACTCCTATCACTCCACCGATAATTCCCCCCATCCACCAAGATTTCGTTCTTGCTAAATACGATCCAAGAAAATTTAGAAGAATAAATATACCAAAAAGTGTGAACTGGGAAAAACCAAAACCCTGCTCATCATATCTATCAGTTTTGTATTCTCCTCCTATATGTTTTTCAATCGCCTCTATTCCAGCAATTAGACCCTCGTAATATTCTGACTTTTGAAAATGAGGTGCAATCTCTGTATCTATAATGCCTTTCACAACAATATCCGGAAGTACCCCCTCCAATCCATACCCCACTTGAATAGTTATCTCTTTATCTTCAAGAGCTACAAGCAATAAAACTCCGTTGTCATTTGCAGCTGATCCTACTTTCCATTTTCTTCCTACCTCTACCCCTACTTCTGCAATGGTTTCTCCACCCATCGTATCCGTAACAAGTATTGCAATTTCGTTACTCGTCTCTTTTTGAAAAGCCGTTAATTTCGCTTCTATATCCTCTTCCTGAGCACTTGTGAGAACACCAAATGTTTGCGTGTAAAATCCATCATTAGGTGGAACATCAAACGCTAATGCACTTGAAAACGGTGCAAATACCGCCACTCCAAGTACAACAGAAGCAAAAAAACAACGCATAGCTATTAAGATGAAACTGCACTGGATTCAAAGTTCACTGAAGGAGCTTTTTCAGATCCAGGAGCGCTTTCAAATGATTTTTCAGCCTCAAAGCCAAACATTCCTGCTAAAATATTAGCTGGAAACTGCCGGACTTTTACGTTGTAACTCATGACCGCATTGTTGTAATCCCTGCGAGCCGTGGCAATCCGGTTTTCAGTCCCCTCTAACTGGGTCATAAGATCACGAAACGCCTGAGTGGCTTGTAATTGTGGATATGCCTCCACTGTTACCAACAGACGAGAAAGTGCAGAATCAAAAGTACCTGCCGCATCAACCTTTTCATTGCGCGAAGGAGCTTGCATCCACTGCGTTCGCGCTGCGGTTACGGCCGTGAGCGTACTTTGCTCAAAGTTTGCAGCTCCTTTTACTGTGCTCACCAAATTTGGCACCAAATCGAAACGCCTTTGATACTGTGTTTCTACCTGTGCCCATTGTGCATCTACATTGCCCTTAGAAGAAACAAGACCGTTATAACCGCTCCACACCCAAAGAGCGAACAAAACTGCAACACCTAGAATGCCCCATACAATGTAACTTGGTTTCATGTGAAGTTGGGAAAAAGACCAGCGAAGTATACAGCATTTTAGGGTTGCAATATATCTTCCGTCTTTCCATTCACAGAAATAATGACGCTTTTTATAGTACTAAATTGCAATAATGTTTTTTCTATCTGGCTACGAATAGCTCCTACCATGCAGGATCCTCCTCCGTACTGCTGCAATTCCTCACTAAAATCAGCTGTTGCAACGCCCTTTGTAATAACGAGAGACTGAAGACGGGTGCCCATCGGGATAGAAGAGAGCAGATCATTCTGATCTCCCGGACCCTGCAGCAATTCTTGGAGAGCTACTTTGCCAGGGCTAGATGTTTTAGGAACCTTTTTCATTATAAATGCCGATGCCTCGCATTCTTTACCTGGAGCCGCATTGCGTTTCATAAAAAAAGTTTTCACTTCCATACTCTGTACCGCTGCAAAGCGTACAGGAATAGTAACTGTATCCACTTGCTCTCCATCTTTTGCAGAATATACAAAAACCTCTATGGTGCCTTTTGTGGTCTTTGGAACTCCAAACGACACATCCACTTCAAAAGGCCCGAATACCCCAACATCGGGAGCTTTTGTCATTGCATGACCTTCAACTAAAATCTTGCCACTCCCATCTCTCACACGATAACTAAACGCATTTTCAAATACCCTCGCCTCACCTTGAATAATGACAGGTGAAGTAATTTCTTCATTTTTCAGCGGTGCAGTCACTACAATATTTGCCTTTCTCTCCACGGATGATTGAAATGAAAAAGCCGAGCTCGATGACAAAAGTTGTGTTGGAGAAACTTGCATTTCGTTCTCATAAAGCGTTCGCGCCTGCAATACAAAGAGTGCAACAGCCACAATACCGAGTACATACACTACTGTTCGTGACTGCACCTTTTTCATAAAATACTTTGTGAAGAAATCGTGAGCATTGTAGCGTACACTATTCATTCATTTCACGCATTTTTCCATCTATAAGTCTGCATCTCTTTTTAGGTACTGCTACCGTGTTTCATAACGAGAATTCGGAGCAATGCCCTCACTATATCGGCATTAGCCGAAAGCATGATTTCCCACACGTCGCCGTTTGACTGCATAATTCTTATTACATTCGTTTTATGCTTTATTCCCGCTATACGCGAAAAACGAATTTCTGAAACTGCATCCGTTCCTCGCAACACCATACGCTTACTCGTCACAATTAATTTTATTCTGTTGTGAGTAAAGCTTTTTTTCTTATTTTCCTGTGTTGACACTGCGCCTTGCTCAACCCAGTGCACTTTTTCACCTTTTGTAAGTGCCAAATCAGGTACTGGAACAATCGGCAAATTATTTTGTTTAATTTCTTGCAAAATATGAAGGCGCAAAAGATCACGTTTTGTTCGGGATATTTCACTATCTGAAATTCCCAAAAACTTCTGAATTTTAAGCATATCATTCCATTCCTCTTCAAGAACTTTTTCATCGTCAGAAACAACATGATACGCCCTTACATACACTTGCACGCGTAATGGACGAATATCTTCTTCTGTCAAATCATACTCTTCTTTTTTATCATGTAGTTCATCCATTTCTTTTTGCGTTAGTTTTCCATCTTCCACAGCCTTCAACAGGAGTGCTAAAAATTCTTTCCGATGCTTACGGCGATCGAAAGAACTGCCCATGAACGGAAGTACAAAATCCATATAGCAAGTATATCTATTATTCTCCACAATCGTCATTGTACAAAGCCCACTCTATACTGAGGCTCATGTTGGAAATAATTCTCCTTCTTTGTATCATTATTTTTTTGCCACCAAGCGAAGGCAATATCCTCTGGCTCGCACTAGCAGTTGCTATCATTATCCCCGGTGCGTACGCAACATACACAGGTGCTCCATTTGTTCCCACATCACAAAAAACACTCCGGAAAATGATCGAGCTTGCAAAGATAAAGAAAGGAGAGAAAGTGTATGACTTGGGATGTGGAGATGGTCGCCTGGTATTTGCCGCTGCAAAAAAAGGAGCGAATGCAGTGGGATACGAATTCTCTGTGCCGACATTTCTGTGGGCAAAAATTCGTTCGCTCATCTATCCACGCTCTTCCATTCAACTACGCGACTTTTGGAAACAGAACTATACAGATGCAGATGTGATTTTCTGCTATCTCCTTACGGACACCATGCAGGTCTTTAAAAAGAAAGTATGGCCACAACTAAGCCCAGGCACGAGAGTGGTCTCTCACGCTTTTCGCATGAAAGACATCCAACCAGTAAAAAAAGAAGATGGCGTAGTCCTCTACATGAAGCGATAATTATCGAACCGTAGAATCCCCTATCTTGAATGGATTGAAGTCAGTATCGCGATCGTAGTAATCCTCGTTTTCTGCCCTCTTTAGAAAGCCGACAATTTGATACGTCATTGGGGTGAAGAGAATTTCGATGCATACCTTAAAAATATAATTTGCAACTATCAACGAAAGTGCAATAGACCATGGGAATACGCCAAAAGCACACGCGATACTCACGAATGTAAGAGTATCCACTCCTTCACCAATCAGCGTTGAACCAATGGTACGCATCCACAAATATTTCCCCTGTGTGAACACTTTCATTTTTGCAAGTACATACGAATTACTAAATTCTCCCACAAAGTACGCACACAAGCTGGCCACTATAATTCCACCAGACGCGATACCACCAAGGATTGCAGAAAATGCAGAGTCCCCAGCATACTGCTGCCACTCCGATTCGCCTGGCATGTGCAGTACCGCAAAAATACACACGCTCAAGAGAGCACTAGAAAGAAACCCTGCCCATATCACTCTGCGTGATCTAGCGTATCCATATACTTCGGTAAGCACATCATCAAAAATATAACTGAGTGGAAACAGAAGTGTGCCCGCATCAAAAGCTAAACGGAGCCATCCTATAGAAATTCCAAAATCTACAATTTTTGCAGACGACGCAATATTGCTAATAAGCAGCACCGTCACAAATGCTACCATGATCAGATCGAAGTAGCGGTAAGATTTCATAGAGCAAAAAGGTATAAGGAATGCGCACAAATATCTACATCTTCATTCTTAGCTAGAAGTACTATCAAAACAATACACTTACCCATCACACATTCTTCGATGTAGAAGTAACTACACGAGCAACTTTATTAATGGGTGTAGGATGATGATTCTCCGAATATGCGGTCAATTTGCTACGAGCCACATTCATGCGGGGTTCTGAGGGATCTTGCGCATTTTGCTGGTCCACGTTTATATGCTGCCCAGCATTTGTACTAGCTGCGTATGGGATTCCAATCTGCCCTAAGTGCAACAACACTTTATAAGGATCTTCCACAAATTCTGCAGGCTCTACAGCTACAGGTTCCTTTTGTCTTACTCTATCTCGCAGTCTTTGTTCTACATCTATAGTAACAGGCCCACACTCAAAACATCCTGTCATCAGTGTCTCAAAAACTTCTTTTGCACTTTTTGCAGTTTCTACCGCATCCGGCAAAGATCTACCAATAGAAAGAGCGTATTTTATCAATCTGTCACGAAAACCCTCTCGCAACAAATACGTATTTCCATCTCTTCCTTTTTTCTCCAGGCGCTCACAAAAATGATCACTATCACGTTCCATAATCACATTGTTAACATCTTGCACTACTATGTCAATATTCGCGATATAACTAGATCCATCTTAAACAATGAGATTAATGAAAAACACACTGTATTGGTCGGGACGAAAGGACTTGAACCTTCGACCTCGCGGTCCCGAACCGCGCGCTCTAGCCAACTGAGCTACGTCCCGAATATGTGGAGGATACGAATGAACTACCTATCAACACGCTGCCCGCCCACCGTAGCCATCTCAAGGAGTTATAGAACACTGGGGCGAAGGCGGGAGCTACGTCCCGATAACACGGAGAATTATAACGAACTACCTACTAACACACTGCTCGCCCACCGTAGCCTTCCCCAAATGTACTTACAATAACGGATGAAGGTGGGAGATGCGTCCCGTTGAACAGAGCATACATCAGTGATTTCTCAGAACCCAGATTGTCGACTTTCAACTCTCAATTCAGCTACTAGAAAACATATTCTAAATTTAGATAGTTTTGAGACCTAATCCAAACACATTTAATGAACAAATTTTGTATACAAAATGGTCCCATATAACATCATTTTTGAGAAACAGATCCTCATCATAAAGCTGTTTTAAGCATATATTTATCATTACATACTACTATTATCAGTCAGCAACTGTACGGTAGACAATAACCCTTAGTTCTGTACACTCCTCTACCCCCTCCCGGGGGTCTAGTATGAAAATCGTGAAGCCCCTTTCACACCGCGCTTCACTCCCGTTCGTGCTTATGCACGGAATGCTCATCACCTTCTTGGTTCTGAATATGGTGATGATGCTCCCAACAATTGGTTAGGGATTGGAGTGATCCGTACCGATCTCCATGCGAACTGTATCAGGGAAACAACCGCACGGAGCTCTGATCTCCCCCGCCCAAAGCGGAGGGACGTTTTCAGATATGCGCTCAGAGTAAAATTGACCGTGTTTTGATCTTTGTATGGAACAGATATCAACTGAGGAGCTACGATTAAGCACAATTTTGACTATTCTAAATATTATTATTTAAACTCTTCTGTCACCGTGCATTCCCTACCACAGCAGCCCCTGCTTTGTATCACCCAATTGCTCTCTTACCGCATGAGCATGAGCTATTGCTTCTTTAGCTTCTTTTTCATACCTCGGTGCATCGCTAGGATATAAAGACGCAAGCAATGATCGATAGAGATCGAACTCCTCAACATTTTGAGAAAGATCTATAAAGTGGGAATTCTGTAAAAGTGCCCTCTGATATGCAAGAAAAATCTGATCCATTTCATTCTTCTTCTCATTTATCACAGGAACATCCTGCACTGCATTCAGCGTTCGCAACATTCCAGTAGAGATATTTAAGTAATTAAAGCGTCCAAATGCGTTCGCACGTTCATACAGGGTAAGGGCAAGTGGATAATCTTTCTGATCGAAGTACGCAATATCTCCTCTCAACAACCATACACGAGCATCTTCAGAATTCTTTTCCGCATACTTCTCAAGCGATTGAATTGAATCAGATATTCGGCCTTCGCTTCTCTGCAATGATGCCATGCTCAAATAAAGATCTCTGGAAAATAATCCATCGATCGATCTGTCATACCAAAATAATGCTTCACGTATGTTGCCATTTGCTTCTGCTCTGCGTCCCAAAGATGATGTGATCAAATATCTACCCTCAAAAACAGCAACACACAGCATAGCGAGCATGAAAATCATCTCAAGCTCCCTCAGTATGCTCTTTTTCGCATATGAACATTCACGTGTTTGTGTTGATGCCAAGCAGCCCAAGAACAACCAAAAAGGGAGAACAATGCCTACAAACTGCAAATTATAATCAATCATATTATGCGCTATCACCCCTACCACACTCACGAACATGGCTATACATAGCAATGTACGATCAGAAGAATGCGCAAGTGATACATCCCCCTTTATGCATCGGATACAAAAAGGAAAGACCACCAGTACAATAATGCTGAGAAATAAAAAAGCTGAGGGCCAGCCACGCTCCATCGCAAGCTTTAAGAAAACATTGTGCGGGTGATCGGATGTTTCAAATACACCTGTTTGGAGCCGAGGCTGAACAAACCTAAAGCTGTACGGGCCCCAACCAAACAACGGTTTTTGCAACGAAAGCTCAAATGATTGCTTCCAAAACTGCTTCCGCTCAGACACCGAAGAATTACCTTCCGCTGCAGTAAATGTTGCTTTAGCGGCAACGGATTCAATGGTATAAAAATGTGAACG
>CAZJPS010000060.1:0-7408 GCA_964548055.1 uncultured Candidatus Peribacteria bacterium | reverse complement strand
AAAGAAGTGAAGGCAAAAAAGGCCTCCATCGGTTTTGCATTTGATGGTGATGGCGACAGAGTGGGACTGGTGAATGAGAAAGGAGAGATACGAAGTGCCGATGAAATTCTGCTCCTTTTAGCTCAGGATCACCTTTCTCGACATAAAGGCGCACCCGTCATTTTTACTGTCAGTAACTCTGAAACTCTGAACACAGAAATTACTCAATGGGGAGGGAGGCCGGTGATGTGCAAGGTGGGACATTCTTATGTAGAACATGCCATGCGAGAAGAACATGCGCTGCTTGGAGGTGAACAATCAGGCCACTTTTTTTGCGGCGAAGGATACTACGGGTTTGATGACGCCCTTGTTGCTGCTCTCCATATTCTCAGAATTGTTTCGAAGAGTGGAAAGACTGTATCTGAACTTATGAGCAACTTCCCAAAAGTGTATCAAGCACATGAGCTTCGCCCTCACTGCGAAGATTCTGCAAAAACAAAAGTGATTGAGTCCATCACCGCACATTTTGCACAGTCGTATCCAGTGAATACGCTGGATGGAGCACGCATCGATTTTGGAGAAGGAGCGTGGGCAGGGATTCGTCAAAGTAACACAAGCCCATGCCTTTCTATTTGTATGGAAGCGAGAAGTGAAGGGAAATTGAAAGAGATGGAGGGGGTGGTGTTAGAACATTTGAAAGGGTATTCAGAAGTAACAATGTAACGGGAGCAAATCCCAAATCCCAATACAATGATTTTTTGCTTCAGGTTTTGTTTTTCGTCCTATGACAAATATCCAAAAATTAGAATAACTCCCATTGTTGGGATTTGGTTCTTGGGATTTGGGATTTCGTCCGTTGGGATTTTCTTAAATCTACTTTTTACCCCACCAGCCCTTCAGTTCTGATATACTCCACCCCGTATGTGGCCCTTTAAGCGACGCAAGAAAACAATGATACGAAGAACGGCAGAAAAAGTGATTGCAGGAGCCATTATTGGTGCAGCTATAAGTTCCATCATTGGAAAAACAATGCTCGAAAAGAGTGAAAAGGAAGAAAAAGAGCAAGAATAAAGCTGGAATTTGGCTTCCAATAAACAAAAAAGCAATCTTGCAGAAGAACTACTTGCAAACGCAATAGATTCATTACAATGTGCGCCTATGAGCACAGAACACTTTAATGATGAAAGTCCAGACGACGAACTGCAGCGTATTCGCAGGCGTGACATTGAATGGTTGGACCCACCCAATTCCAAACCGTTCACAGTACAAAAAGAAATTTTTCGGCGTTTATTATTGCAAGAAAAAAATAACAACAATTAATCGTCTAGTTCCCCAACCAAACTCCGTTCCATTAATTCCCGAAGACGCAGAGGAGTGGTGGCTTGGGTGAGAGCCCACATCAATTTTATGTACGCACATTCAAAGCTCATATTCTTCCCAGAAATAATTCCAAGCTCTTCGAGCGTAAGCTGCTTTCTGTAACGATGAAGATCTATTGCCCCGCGTAACGTTTGAGACGTAATGACGACAGGAATATTCAATTTTTTTAGCTCGCGAAGAAAGGGGAAAATTTGTTCCGAAAGCATTCCTGCTCCATACGCTCTCATCACAATGCCGTGAGGCTTCAACGAGAGTATGTGATCTAGGTACGATTGTGGCAGTGCTGGTGTAAGTGTGAGCACGATTACATTAGGATCAAATTCAGGTTTACTGATGAGTGTCCTTTTTCGGCGAACAGTTCGCCATGGATGCAGATGTACATCTACAGAAAAGTCCGCAAGGGCCGGAAAGCGTGGACTATCGAATGTTTGTAAAATGGATTCATCCACTTTTTTTGCACGCGTGCCACGTAAAACACGAGGACCAAGCACAACACACACTTCTGCAATATCTAATTGAGCTGCCCTAATAGCAAAAATCAAATTCATGCGGCCATCTCCGGCAATATCATTGATGGGCAGCAAAGCACCCGTGAGGATGACCGGCTTGCGTAAATTTTGCAGCGCGAAGCTGAGTGCAGCTGCTGTGTATGTCATCGTGTTCGTTCCGTGCACCACTACAAATCCTTCAAAATCTTCGTAGATCGATTCGATTTTTTTTGCAATATCCACCCAGTGGTGCGGCATGACTTCGGAAGACCCCACGTTATCGATAGAAAAAAATTCTAGCGATACTTCCTTCTGCATATCGGGAATAGCCTTATGAATAACGCCGAGCGATTCCATAGGCTCGATGCGCCCAGTTTTTTGATTCACGACCATCCCAATGGATCCGCCGACGTAGAGGAGAGCGACTTTCGTGCGGGGCATGGAGGGATTATAGGGGACAAAGGGGGTAAAGGCGACAAAGGGGACAAAGGAATTTTTTTAATAAAAACCTTTACAACCTTTAAACCTTTGTCCCTTTTGTCCCCTTTTTTTACAAAAGAAGCCCCGCATCACTCTATTCTCCTTGCTGGAAGAACACAGTGACACGGGGCTTAGCGCACCTTTAACCACAATGAAGCGGTCAAAGAGTGAGCAGTACGCAGGTGCGACCTACTGCAGACTCCCTACCCTTTGATGCAAGTGAGTGCACCGCTCGTGTGTATTTGTGTGGTTAGCCCGAAGCTCGGGCATCGGCCTCCTGTAAACCGGGAGCAGGTGTTGTGTGTGTTTGTTGTGCTCGCCTAGCCAGTGTGGCCAGGCGATGGGTGAGATCCCTCTCGTAGAGGGAACCTCGGAGCGACGGTCGCAGTCGCAGGGAGGCAGGGAGGATGGAAAAGTGACCGGTCACAGAAGGCAAGCCTCAAATATGAAGAGCCTGCCGTCACTGCTCCACTCTCCCTGCCACTAAAGGTAGGACGTCGGTTTCAATGAGCAAATCTACTCATTATATCACAAATTTTGGCTTACAGCAATGCCCTATTAGGCCGTATGAAATACAGACATCACACCCATTTATGCGCTACGATGGCCTCCAATGAATCAAGGAAAACTGGTCCTCATCATCGGCCCCAGTGGAGTTGGCAAAAGCGTGATTCTGCAAAAGCTCCGCAAAAATCACCCCGATATCCACTTTGCTCGTTCTGCCACCACGCGCGAAAGAAGACCGCGCGAAGGAGATGATTTATATCAGTTTGTATCTGACGCAGAATTCGATGCCCTCCTACAGCAGAATAAAGTTTTGGAATCCGCAGTAGTGCACGGAGGTGCGCGGTACGGAACACTGGTAGATGAAATTATTCCGCATATTGAAAAAGGAGAAACAGTCCTGCGAGAAGTAGATGTGCAAGGCTTCGATAGCATTCGCTCTCATTCACTTTTTTCGGGAGATAACCCTTTGTATCGCCTTCAATCCATCTTCATTCTTCCGGAAAGCAAAGAGCAGCTCATCAAGCACATCACCAAACGCGCACCCATTGCAAAAGAGGAATTGGCAAGAAGAGTGGCGAGTATGGAAAAAGAATTGAAATATGCGGATTTGTGTACGGCTCAGGTTACGAATGCGGAGGGGAAACTACAAGAAACACTAAAAGAAGTGGAAAAATTGCTGCAGCAGTAATATATACACCTGTTATGATTTATTGAAATAATTGATGAATTATGTTATAATATTCGTATGGGTACATTTGGCGAAATAGCCCGCAAAGACGACTATGAACACTATGAAAAGAGAGAAGAGGAAAAAGGAAATTATGAAAAGCCTGCTTTGACGACAGAACAAAAAATTCTGAAACTTGAACAAGAGTACATCCGTACATGTGACATATGTGATACATATTGGCGTTCTCTAAATGCAACACATAAGACGCGTCTTGATACCGGGTTACCACCGCTTTCTAAAAAAGAGACTCTTGAAGAATTTAATAAAGGCGAAGAATTATCGAAAAAAATGGAAGATGCAAAGGACGCTTTAGAATATGCAAAAATGGAAGCAATAAGTGAAAAAAATGCACAATTAAAAATTGCTCATCAACTGAGAGAATTGGATCCTAAAGATTTTGAGAACATGCGCACAGAAGGACGTCTTTCCTCTGGTGAAACTTTCAAAATAGATGGCTTTGGGGAAATAGAACCTCTGGCTGCTCAAGCGATGTGTACTACGTTTCGAGCATATACAGACAAACCAGGAGGATATTTTGAATTAGACAAGAATCAAGCACAGAATGCTTTAGTTATGCCTATTTTTCAACAAATGGGCAGACCTCAATTTCTTGAGTTAAAAAACAACTACGATGCAGTGGTACAAATTGAACGCAAAAAAAATGAAAATGAATCGGAGAAAATAATAAGTAAAATTGGAACAATTCTTGATGAAAAATTAAAATGAGAAGTTAAATCAGTTGCATTAATCAGGAAGATTTTTGATTGTGATTGTACAATGGTGGAGCTGGCAGGAATTTCTGGGAACAAAACTTTGATCTGCTTGAATTGGCCAAAAAGTTCACAGAACTTAAATTCTCACTCGAGAGCATCACAATGATCCTAAATGGCCAAGTTGAGAAAAAAGATGACCTGATCCTGTAACCGTGACTCGGTCGATGAGCTGTTGGGAAGGGTTGGGAACTTTGGAATTAAAAACCTTTTACACACAATCTCTACCCTGCACTTCATAACCTGGTCCACATTCCACACAATTGCCATTCGAGGCATTGTATTTTCCAAATATGCCACAGACTTCGATCGCTGATTTACAAAGACCATTCCTTACAACGTACCCATCCTTACAGTAGCATTTATCATCTTCGGCATCATAAGTGCTGTTAACGGAGCATCCTGGATCAACACACTCGCTACCCTCACGTTTATAGCTAGAATCACAAACACACTTTTTTCCCTCTTCATAGTGAGCGTTTTGGCCGCAATAAGGTGCGTCCTGACAGATTCCATTAATCTTTACGTAGTTATACGTGCATTCGCATGTGTTGTTCATAATGTTGAACTTCGCTTTGAATCCCTGCTTTTCGCATTTCTGCTTTTCGGTGAGAGGAGGCAGAACGAACTTTATGCACTTGTCCCTGTTTTCGTTCCATACATATCCATCGTCACACGCACACTTATCCAGGCCTGGAACAGCGTGAGCATTATCCCCAAATTGTTGCGTACAAATATCGTTAGTAAAAACGTAGACATCATTTAGTTCCGAGTAATTCGTGAGACATCTGCAAATCCCACCATCGTAAATGCTGTACTTCCCCAATTTCTTCTCACAAGCTTCATCATTGCTAATACAAACATTGTTATGAAGTTCATAGCCATAGGTGCACCCGCAATTTCCATCTTTATAAAGGGCAAATTCTCCGAGGTTCGATGAACACCTAGATTCAGCTACTATTTCCATCGTCTTGGCCCCAACGACAGTAAGGATGCCCACGGCGGCGATTGCAGCAAGCGGTTTCAAAAGTTTCCGTAGGTTTTCTTTGTACTGTGCAGAAAGAAACTCACCCGTTACAACGTAGAAAAATAACTGACGCACGATTTCGGAAAGCACATCACCAAACGCGCACCCATTGCAAAAGAGGAATTGGCAAGAAGAGTGGCGAGTATGGAGAAAGAGCTCGCCTATGCCGAAATTTGTGACCATTCGATCAAAAACATTGAAGGCAAACTAGACCAAACAGTGAAGGAAGTGGAGAACTGGATGCATTGATGTACATGCCTACATGTTGGCAAAATATAATTTTTTGATATAATATTAATATGAAACCTGAATCCATCAGTGGCAGGCAAGAAGCCACTACATATGTGCTTGAGTATTCACAAAATCTCCTGCGACTGAAGGAATACGATCCGTGCGTTCTTAAGAAACGAACACTTTTGAAAAATGCTTTGGAGAGTGCAGGAGTACGCATGCACTCTCATAATAATCAGAGGCCTGGAGCGCGCTCCCGCGTGGGAATAGACCCTTTCTCTCTGTGGATACGAGACGAAGTATGTGACGGAAGTCCAAAAGCTGCTCCCTTGGTTCTATATATGAACAATTTTTATCCATTCGTCGGCAAAGAAGGATTGCAAATACTCGCACCTCATCTCGTTCACGATTTAGAAGATTTTGAAATGCTCAAACTCGTGCCTACGGAAGAAGAATTGATGCTTCTAAAATCCAATACAAATTATCGCTCCGAGGCAGATATTAAGAAAATCGAAACATTCCAAAAGCGAGTGGGAATGCCATTGCGGTACAACCGAGAACGAGCGAATGTGGGACGAGGGAACTATGCAAATCTTCCAAATATCACCGAAACAGACATCAAGAAGGGCATCGAGATAATGAAGGTCATTCTCGGCAACCGAGCGGAGGAATACCGGTATGGAATCAAATTGATTTTGGAGCAAACAGGAGCACAGGGACGTGAATCCGAGCAGATTCTTACGCACTACGCCCGGCAAGTGCAATACTTGCGGCGTTCAAAGAAATGGCAAAGGGAAGAAACCCATGAAAAACTTGGGGGCCTGAAGATAGAACGGCCAATCTCTCTCCATCAAAAAGGAACCGATGAATATTTGTATATGGAGAACGAGCAAAACAGCGATCGTATTGATGAAGCGTGGGAACGGTACTATGAAGATCTCGAAAGGACATCGGAAGGCAATCCCCGAACGGAGACGGACTAAGTATGATTGGTGGAGCTGTAGGGAACGATTGGGAACTCGACAGCCCTCGGAAAGTGGATCCACTTACTCGGTCAGAAAAGCTCATAGGGCTAAGGAATTCTCTGGATTTCGTTAAAAATATTCTCAAGAGTCCGCAAGCGATGGAATGTGCTCTTACACTATGAAAGCTGATGCGTCGTCAATGAGCTGTGGGGAACGATTGGGAACTTTCACAGCTTCAATTTGGGTGTAAAGTGGCAATAACTTAGAACGTTCTTCCAAAAACAGCTCTCTTCAGCTTTTCACATGAAATTCCTGCTAATAACTTTTCTGGCTCTACCAATACTGATATTTGGTCTTTTTCACATTCATAAGAAAAATAATGCTGGAGGCGTGAGTGCGAGTTTGTTAGCAATATTGCTCGGCACCCTAATTTTCTTTAATGATCAGATAAAAAATTTCTCAGTTTTAGGGGCTTCAGTTCAAATGAAGGAAGAGATCGAACTCTACAAAGATCGGGCCATTGAAGATGCAAAGAAGGAGATAGATAGACTGAAAGGATCGGTCGATGTGCTTGTAAAAAGTGCCAATGAAACAACTACTGAGTTGGCAGCACAAAAGAATTCAATTCAAACGTTGATTAAAAATGCTGATGATTCTTCTCGTAAGCTGGAAGAGCAGAGGAAAATTTCAGAAGGCCTATTCTCGGAGATAGAGAAGCAGCGCCAGAGTCTCAATGAGTTGCACAAACTATCAGAAAATACGAAAGCGGAGATTATTCGTTTGAATGAGGTCGCAAAAGACTTGCAGCTCACTTATATAAAAATTGCCTATTTACAAACAGTTACCAAAGG
>CAZJPS010000059.1:0-7700 GCA_964548055.1 uncultured Candidatus Peribacteria bacterium | reverse complement strand
CTTGAAAACACATCTGTCTTCCTTTCCCCTGCAACAGCAGGCGCAGCAAGCCAAAGCGCTGCCGGTGCGTTGTGGATTCTAGGATCCACGCTCTTCACTGGTATTGGAGGGGTGGTCACGAAGAAATATCTGTTGTAGCTCTTTTTCAGTACTGTCTTTGAAGGCTCCTCTCGCGAGGGGCCTTCAAAATTCTGTTCACTCTTTTTATTCACCTGAGATGCCTGAGTTGTTTGACACTTGTGTTCTCAAGGTGGTACAAAACAACCTTTTTATTATGTAGTTTTGTTTCCAGGTCCCTCCTCCCTCTCCGTATGAATCGAATTCGCCTCGCTGTCGCTGGAATTGTAACATCTGCACTCGTACTATCGCAGGTGCCGCAAACTGGTTTTCAGCCTCTGTGGAATGGGCTTACAGGAGCAGAAAATACTATTGCCGCTGGACAAGTGATTGCAAACGAAAATCAGCAGCCATGTCCGTTTGGTGCGTGGGGCACTCGTATCACTGATCCCATGCAAACAAAGCAGTTAGCTGATATGGGGCTCATTTCCGTCAGCATTACAGCAAATCAGGCAATTATTGTGAACAAGTCAGCTTGTCACATTGAGAACCAAGCGGGGTTTCGCTTTGAGGTGTTTAAGATTTTTTACCCAATGGAGCACCCACAGCACTACACAGGGCAACAGCTAGTACACACATACGGTCCACTTGGAGCAGCGCCAGGATGGCAAATTGAATTGCCGGGATTCCGACCAGAATGTGCTGCGCAGTTTGATGTTGGAGTGGGAGCCAGTGGTCCACACATTGCTGGTATAGAGGAGACGGGGAAAGCACCACTGTGCCCCCTATCTTCAACAAATAACGGAGTGTGCGAGGTAATAGCTCTGCCAACAGTAATACAAGCAGGTACTCAGTTCCAAGCTTCTTTCCGCGTTACAAACACAGGAACAAAAACGTGGATTGCTGGCTCCGGGCTTAATCGCCATATGCTTATGTCAGCAAGCCCAAGCGATAATACAACGTGGGGAACCTCTCGCATTTCGCTCCCTGGAAACATAAGTGCAAATCAGTCCGCAACAATAGGTGCAACTTTAGTAGCGCCAGCTGCCGCAGGCACATATACACTTGCATTTGAAATGGGTGAGGAGGGAGTAGAAAGGTTTGGTTCTGTGTGCGCTCGTACCGTCACCGTAACTGGTTACAATCCTCCATCTTCGTCTTCCTCATCGTATTCCTCAAATCCGTATGCAGATGTTGTGATTAGTAAAACTGGACCTAGCACTGCAAATCGCGGGAGCACTCTTACTTATGGAATTGCAGTGACTAACAATGGGACTGTAGCCGCTCAAAATGTCATTTTTACAGATAACGTGCCATCTGGGCTAACATTTAGCAGTGGCATGAATAGTGGATGCACTCTGCAAGGAAATACTATTAGTTGCTCTGTTGGTACTGTACAACCAGGGCAAACTATTTCTGGCCAACTTCTTTTTTCTGTTCCATACTCAGGAGATAACTGTGTAACTTCCACCGTTACAAATATTGCGTATGTCACTACAAGCACTCAAGAAAGTAATACTGGTAATAATCAAAGCCAACAAGTAAGCACTCAATTGCTTTGTAACAATGGTGGTACTTCCACATTTACACTTACAAAAACGGATAATCGTACAACAGTAAATGTTAATGAAGATTTGAATTATGAAATACGCATTACAAATAATTCTTCCACCAGTGCAACGAATGTCACCATGACTGACGTATTGCCAAGCTGGGTAACGTACATATCTTCCAGCGATAGTGGCTATAACAGTAATCAGGTGGTGACATGGAACAATCTCTCCATTCCCGCAAATAGCACCAAAACAGTGTACGTTGTTGCTCGCGTACGCAGCGATGCGCCACAGAACACAGTTCTTACGAATACTGCATATATCGGCAATCTAACTGCTGTGGATGTTACAACAGTGACCACCGGAAATAATTGCTATAACTGTAATTACAGCGCAACGATAGACATTTCGGACTATCCAGATCCTGTCCGTCCTCGTGAGCTTCTTACGTACACACTCCGTGTAACTAACAAAAGCTCAGGTACCCGCACATTGCGAATCACTCATATATTACCAAATGAAGTGGATTATCTTTCTTCCACAGATAGTGGGTTTGAAAGAAATGGCACAGTGGAATGGGATCGTTCATTTAGTGCAAACGAAACACGCTACTTCAATGTTACTGTTCGTGTAGATAACACCGCGCGTGACGGAGATAGGCTGAATACAAGCGCGTATGTAGACAATGCAAGTGATCAGGAAGTAACAACAGTACGCGACGACGATTACAATGATGATAATGATCGCAGAATCCGTATTACTATTACTGATTCTCCAGATCCCGTTGAGGCATGCAAAACGCTTAATTACACTCTTGCGATCCGTAATAACGAATCCAGCAGTAGAACAGTTGATGTATATGGACACCTCGACCCAGATACCACATTCCTTTCTGCATCGCACAATGGGACAGACTATCGTGATGATGAGGTAAGGTGGAATAATATTTTTGTAAACCGAAACTCAACCACAAATCTCACGCTCAGAGTAAAAGTGGATTGTGGTGTTCGCACGGGCGATACACTGCGTCTGCGTGCCACTGTAGATAACGAAGAAGATACAGAAACAACCCGCATTACGAGCGATCGCGTTGTGTACGATGGCGATGGTGCTGCTGTTTCATTAATGAAACAAGCAGATCGCAGCGAGGCAAGCCCAGGCACAGAGGTGTCGTACGCCATTACGATTCACAATACCTCTGCTGAAGAAGTGCGAGACGTGCGTGTAGAAGATTCTTTCCCTTCTTCACAACTTTCGATTATTGATCCAGGGACAGGGCAGGTAAGCGGCAGTGTCATTCGGTGGAATATCGGCACGCTAGCCCCCGATGAAACAAGAAGCTTTAGTTATAGAGCTAGGCTTTCCGGGCACTTGCGCAATGGAGATGTAGTAACAAATACAGTGCGAGTAACAGGAGGAAATTTAGATTCCTATCCCACCGCAATGGCACAGGTCACCATCTTGCAGCAGTTGCCACAAACTGGTGTTGATGACTACACAGGTCCGCTGCATGGAAGCTTCCTCCTGAGGCCTCTTGATGCTGACGCAGCGCATGTCCCCGCAATCGCATGGAGTAGCTTAATACTGATGGCGGTGAGTATTGGTAGTAGGGTAGGACGAAAGTATCTCCTTTAATTTGATGTAGATAGAAGAGACAGGGAAACACCAGGAACCCGCCGCAAGGCGGGTTTTTGGTAAAGAAAGGCATGAAAGCTAAACCTCCGATTTTCCTTTCATGAGCTATCCTTTCCAGAGAAGTGTCGCTCAGTCCAACAGAGCCGAACCTCGCGACTATTGCTCCAGTGGTTTTTCGAGTATGAACTCTTTTACTTTCGCTGGAATGCTCTCAATTGCTTTTAGAAGAATCGTTTCTTCCTCTGGTGGCGGAGCGCTTACGACCCATGTAGCAAGGTCAATATCTTTAGAAGGAGTGCCAAGGCCAATGCGCAAGCGGGGGAAATTTTCGCCAATCTGTTCCACTATTGATCGCATTCCATTGTGAGTGCCTGGACCACCTTTCATACGTATCCGCAGATCCCCCAAAGGCAAATCTACATCATCCGTAAGCACCAATAATTGCTGAGATGCATCAAGCTTATAAAAGTCGATTATTTTACGAATGCATTCTCCCGAGCGGTTCATGAAAGTTTGAGGCTGTATGAACAGAATTGGCACAGTAACTATTCTTCCTTCCTGCATTTTGCACATAAATTTTTGCTGTTCTTTCCACTCCCCTACTCCAAATTCTTTTGAAAGAAAGTCTGTAGCAATAAATCCGGCATTATGTCTTGTACGTGCATATCCCTTTCCGGGGTTTCCAAGGCCGACAATCACGAGGCTCGGTTTCACTGTTAAAGCGTACCACAATATTTCGTAAGAACCTTCTCGAATGCAGCCAGGGCTTTTTCTGCATCGTATGCACTAATAGTAACACCCGGCTCGTGTGCAATTGTATTGCGAAGCTTATGAGCTCTCCATACAGCATCTAAATCAGGTACATATTTTGAAGCTTTTTTAAGTTGCTCGCCCATCGTTCCCGTAAAGCCAAGATCGCGAAAAAGATGAGAAACAACAGAATCGGCTTCCAAGACTTTTCTATGCATGTCTGTCTGCATTTTTATTGCAGACCACTGCTTTTTTATTCTTGCTTTATTTGCAGGTGATAGCTTCAAATTATTCATTTGAAGTATCCACCAACAACAAAAAAAGAAAATAATTACAATTGCCAATAATAAAAACGCCCAATGTACAATCATATTTTTTTTGAGCCAACTTTAGAAGACTGAAAACTGCGGTTCTTTTTAGTAGGAGTTACTGGAGTCATGTCCTGCTTTTGATTAGGGACATCCTGCTGATTTTGTGCCTTCCCTTTAGAAGCAAAATTTTCCATTTGCATATGGTCAGCCACCATACTGGCCAATAATTCTTGTACATGCTTTGCATCTTTCATATTCTTTGAATGTAAATATGCTTCCATATTTTTTAGAATGATCGCCTCCACTTTTCTTGGATTGGGCACATGAGGCAAAGAGACACTTGCCCCTGTAGAAATCTTTTCAATGCTCACATTTCCATAGCGAAGCACAGTGCCGATAATTCCTTTAATTTCATAGCTCACACCCTGTACATCGCTGTATAAAATTCGTGCGGATTCTCGGTGAAACCAGCCATGCCATTCCAAATCTATTACTCCGTGGTTCGTAATAATCCACGCATCCAAATAATAATCCAAAAAATTACGTACACTCCAAATGACGGATGCAATCCCCCATAAAGCTGCAACATAAAAAATAGTTGTTACTTTTGCTGCTGAAAGAACGCTTAAAGAAAGAAGTAATGAAAGGATTGGTAAAAAAAGATTTTTACAGCCAAAAATCCAATGCTTGTGTGCAATAAGCGTCACAGATTCGTCATCCTCCAGATGCCCAAAAAAAAGTGCCTTTTGTAACATTATATCCAGTATAGCGCACTGCATTTCAATTGGTATGTAGACTCTCACCAATTCACGGCAATACGCTGTACAGCTTTCCGACGCCTCTCTACACTAGCCTTGATGGCAGTGAAGCAGCAAAAACAACGCGGATTTTGGTTCCACTTACTTGATGTAGTTCTAAATATTGTGGTGATCGTCGTTATTGTAATGGGAATTCGTACGTTTCTTGTTTCCCCTTTCCAGGTTGAGGGAAATTCGATGATCGATACCCTCGTCGATAAGGAATATATTGTCATTAACAAATTTGCTTATTTTGTGGGTGTGCCTCAACGAGGTGATGTCGTCGTGTTCCGTCCACCCAACGATCCGGACAAGTACTACGTGAAAAGGGTGATTGGTCTTCCGGGAGATGAAGTGATTATTCGCGATGGTTATGTGTTTCTTCGCAAATCAGGTGAAACTGAAACGCATAAGTTAAGTGAAGATGGATATTTGAGTGAAAAAAACCTAGGACATACGTATCGCTCTCCACCAAACAGCGGCGATACTTCCGCTGTAAGTTACATAGTTCCAGAAAATTCATATTTTGTGTTAGGTGACAATCGTCAAGGAAGTTTGGATTCACGTAGTTTTGCAGATGCAGACTCAAAGGCAGTTCCATTCGTATCTAAGGACAGTGTAAAGGGAAAAGTATGGTTTATTGCCTTACCACTCACAAAAATTCACGCTCTTGAGCCGCCAGCCTATGGCTTGTAAGAAGCAGAAACCTCTTTTTACATTCAAATTTCGCACTTGCATCTCATGGGCCATCCTGTATCCTATCTTAGGCCCGGAAGGGCTTTTTTAAGACATCAATCCGCTATCCATGAACGCTGTTACACTTTACATTCAAGAATCAATCCGCGAGCTAGAGCTTGTCCGTTGGCCTACGCGACAGCAAGCAATTCGTCTCTCTATGACCGTTCTTGCATTCACATTGGCTAATGCAGCAGTGTTTGGCCTTGTAGATGTTCTTTTGGGTAATAGTCTCGCTTTCTTTCTTAATCGTATTATCTAATTATTATGGTAAAGCAGGACCCTAATGCTGGAAGAAATTGGTACGTTCTCCATACGTATTCTGGATATGAAGATAGCGTAAAACAGGCGCTTGAACAGCGCGTAGAATCCCTTGGCATGTCCGATTATATTTTTAGCGTGCAAGTTCCAAAGGAGAAGCAATTGGTATTTAAAAAGAATGAACCAGTGGAAGAGGAAAGAAAATTATTTCCAGGCTATGTGATTGTAGACATGATTGTAACCGATGAAAGTTGGTACGTCGTTCGTAACACCCCAAACGTGACAGGATTCGTTGGTGCAGGAAATATCCCGGTGCCAGTGACGCCAGAAGAGTTTGGTGTGATTGAGCGACGTATTGGTGAGCAGCAAGCTAAGTTTAAGAGCGATTTCCAAATTGGAGATCTGGTTATCATTATTGATGGTCCATTTAAAAACTACGAAGGAACAGTGGAAAGCGTGGATGTGAATAAAGGAAAGCTGAACGTCCTCGTGCTCATCTTCGATCGTGAGACACCGGTGGAGTTGGACTTTACTCAGGTGAAGAAGAAGTAATTCTAGAACTGGAGAGGTTTTTAGTTCTTAGTTTGTAGTTTTTAGAAAACAGTAAATTATTTTCCTGAGAGCGCTCGTTTGGAGCGCGATCCCTATGGATTAATGTCTACCAAAAACTCTACACTCCAAACTATGTCCGATACACATGCTCGTCATTTTCAGATTACTGGCCTCGTCCAAGGCGTCTTCTTCCGTAAAGTAACAAAACTGATTGCTGATAAATTAGATATAAAGGGTTGGGTTAAAAATAATCCCGATGGATCTGTGGAGATTTATGCAGAAGGAACCGACGAACAGTTGCAGAAATTGAAGCAGTGGTGCTCCAAAGGTCCTCCCGCTGCAAAAGTAACCGAAGTGAAAATTACAGACACATCCGATGAGCATTATGACTGTTTCGAAATTTCTTTTTGCTGACGCGATTTAATAACGGAAGCGGACCAAAAGCAGATTGCAAATGTTGCTATAATTCCTATGAACATAAGTGCTGCAATCATGTATCTTTCTGCAGTTGAAAGTGAGTCATAATTAAATGAAACATAATCAGATAAATACGTAAAAGTTGCAATACCTATTGGGAACGGGATGAAAATTAATAGAAGATAAAAAAATAATCCAATAATATTTCCAAAAATAGATGGTTTTACTTTGTAAGGCAGGAGCCAGGTTCGGCAAGCAAAAGTAAAACGACAAGATACTGTAAATATCCCAACGATGATTAGTATCATCGCTACAGTTTTACCTATAGACTCAATAGCTCCTGCGGGCGTTCCTCTCATACCTAAATCAATCGCAGTCCCAAAAAAAACTATCGAGCTAAGTAAAAAGGCAAAACCAAACACTAACAACCAGATTAAACAGTAAATGATGATTACACCTACTGATATGGATGAATCGGATTTCATCTTTGTCATAAGAAGCAGCTTATCAAAAACTATTTTTTTATACCACACAGTTTTAACAGGGTTTCTAATTTCTATTTCACAATACTGTTTTCCATAAATTTCTTCTGACTCAATTGCTTTTCTAATCCATCTCATTAATTCAACTGT
>CAZJPS010000058.1:0-7757 GCA_964548055.1 uncultured Candidatus Peribacteria bacterium | reverse complement strand
TACAAACAAAAGTAGGAGCCCTTTCGGAAGGCCAAAAAGGTCTGCTCTGCTTTGCACGCTTTACGTTGCAAAAGCCAACATTACTGATTTTGGATGAGCCCACAAACCACATCAATTTCCGTCATATTCCCGTGATTGCAGAAGCCCTGAATGAATACGAAGGCGGTATGATCCTCGTAAGCCACGATACCGAGTTCGTGAATCAAGTAGTGATGAATGAGGAGTTGGATTTAGGGGCGTTGTGAGATTTTTTATTAATTAATTTTCAAAAGTGGTTTGGAAAACTATGTGAAGAGTATGAATATGGGTTGCAAAAAAAGTATAGTAATAAAAATAAATCGAAATATTCCAAATTTTATTGATAAAGAATAACCCAGAAGTCCCACTATCAGGTAATTCAAAAAGGTGATGGCTAAGACTAATGAAAGGCTTTCTGCAAATCCTTGTGGTAGAAAAATTAATAGCGGAAGACGCAGCGCAAAAGAAAATATATATGCAGGAATGAAGGTAACAATAGAAAAAATAGCCAATATGATACCGCATCCACCTGGATCATTTGAAGAAAAACAACTTACGAGAGAATCTGTGAAGCCTAAATAAAATAGCGGCCACAAAGAAAATAAGCCGCAGATATGGAATACTCGTGAAAGGAAAACTCGGCGATAAATTAACGCATCCATCATATAAAATATTACAATATTTTTTTGCTTGTTACAAACGCCAGTTTCTCATTGGACTTTTCTGCTTAGGTTCATTTGTATCTGGCGTGGCGGCTGCCACAGTTGTGCCAACTGCTTTCCGAGACGTACCTAAATCTCACTGGGCATATGATGCTATTCAGTGGGCAAGTGAGGCAGGAATTATGAATGGCGCAGGAAGCAATCCTGGATATTTTCAACCGAATGGAACATTAACGCGCGCAGAAATTGCTGTTATTTCTCAGCGTCTGTATAAGAAAATGCTGGAAAGACAGGCTACTTTCGAACAGACAATGGCCATACAGGGAAGCAAGGGCCAACTTCAAGATGCGTATAATGCACAGCGCCGTTCAGATGTGAACACGATCCTTAATGCTATCTATCAATATGGAATCGACAATAATGGAAAAATGCCAGCATCTTTATCATCAACAGACCAAGAAATTTGCATGTCGCATGTCACTAAATGCTCAGGTGTGAATTTAGATATACTGCTTGAAACATATCTTGTATCTATACCTGCAGATCCCTCTGTAGATAAAAATGCGACTCTTACAGGTTATGCGATTAGTAAAGCGGCTGACGGGAAAATTACAATAAAAGCCCTAAAGGCTGAAGGGACTATAATTCAAGTATGGCGTTAAGTTCGCTAGTTGTTTGGAGAGGGTTACTGGAATCTTTTACAACTGTGATATGCGCTTATGCATGATCCTCGTAAGCCACGATACCGAGTTCGTGAATCAAGTAGTGATGAATGAGGAATTAGATTTAGGGGCATTGTAAAACACAGGTAAGCATGTTTATTTTCTTGGAGAAAAAAGAGGTATTGATACGATGTTTTTATGCCTATAGAAACTGAACATCACGCTGTTCCCCGTTCGTTAGGTGGATCTGATCGCAAGGCAAATGTTGTACGTGTGGAGCGTGATAGACATAGTAAATTTCATGAATGGGCTGCAAACCGTCCTCCATGCCAACTTACTCGGCTATTAGCGTTGCATGCCATTGGCGGAGAAACAGTACCGCCACCTCATTTTGTGGAATCTATTTTTCAGATAACTACAATTCGCGATTGGACTCGCCACTATCGTTCAGAAGTATTTCGTTCTGTTTCCGAGCCGGGAGGATTACGAATAGCCGCAAAAAGCGCAGACTATCTTCTTACTTTTTGTTTAGAGGAGTTGGTTGCTCTGCGTGAAACGTACGCCGCCATTACAAATGGTGGCTCGTTCCCCGCAAAGAACTCACGTCTTCTTCAGCGTAGTTTGCATTTTTTTAATACCGATGCTGTGAATGTTGCCATAAAGCGTATGTATACAGAAAAGAATCAGGCCGGAAGAGTAACGTGGGTGGGCTGTATGTGTGAATCAACAAGGGCGAATATTCTGAATATCGTAGGAGGAATGGAGCACTTTAAGTGCGGTCCAAAAAAATTGAGCGCATTTACTCACATTATCAAAAAGCAGATACGAGTAATTGCAGAGCATGAAAGGATGTGGAAAGTCGCTTTAAAAGGGGTGCTCAGTGTGAGAAGAGAAAGATAATAAAGCAGATAAAAATCACGAGAATAAAAACCTTCCGACAAAGAACAAATTTATATAAAGAACCCCGGAGCAGATGAATGTCTCGAGAGCGAAGGATGGAGCGGGTTACAGGAATTGAACCGTGTATCTCTATCGTGGAACGACAGTGTCCTAACGTTGGACGAAACCCGCACTTAATGTAGTATAGCAAAATTATATTTCCTGTGAATATGTTGTTTTGCTTTACATTGGCAAATGTAAATAAAATTTACGTACTATAGTATTTCCGATCCACCCACTATTTTGTTCGCAGCTCTGCGTACTTCTTAAAATTATCCAAAATGGATTGCCACCCTTGCCTCTGCATTTCAGGAGAATTTTCTGATTCGGCTTCAAATGTTTCGGTGATGTGTGTGTAGCCACCATGATCATCAAATTCTACAGTCACTTTTCTGGTATCTCCCATCGTGTATGCAATGTGCTTATGTTCGGTAACTTTCGTATAGGTGCCACCAAAATCAAATCCCGCGCTGCCATCTTTTGCTTCCATTCGGCATGTAAACGTGCCGCCTTCACGGAGATCATTTGTCGCTTTGGGTGCATGCCAATCATCAGAAGCAGCATTCCATTGGGTAATGTGCTTGGGCTCTGTCCAGCACTCCCACACTTTTTGAAGAGGGGCGTTCACAGTTGTCTCCACAGTGATAATAGTTGTATCTGACATAGAAATGTGGAAATAGGAGAGCCTGAATACTACGCAGGCGCAATTGTATTGGCCAGTGCATTCCGGAGGTGCTTCCTTTACTATGGGCGCCTCGTTCCCTTACCTCATCTATGTCTCATGATCGCACGCGTTGGCTGGCTTTGATTGTGCTCTGCCTTGGAACCCTGATGGAAGTGTTGGATACCACTATCGTGAATGTGGCGCTTCCTTCCATTCGCACAGATCTACAATTTACAGCTGATAGTCTTGCGTGGGTGGTGAACGCGTACATGCTCACATTCGGTGGTTTCTTATTGTTGGGAGGACGAATGGGAGATCTGTTTGGGCAGCGAAAAATATTCTTAGTGGGTATAGCTCTCTTTACGCTCGCATCTCTTGGATGTGGGTTTGCACATACGCAATCGTTTCTCATCGCTATGCGCTCGGTACAGGGAGTGGGAGCCGCGATTATTTCTGCTGTGGCTTTATCGCTCGTCATGAATTTATTTACGGAGCCTGTAGAGCGCGCGAAAGCAATGGGTGTGTACGGTTTTGTGGCATCGGGAGGTGGATCGATTGGCGTTTTGCTTGGTGGAGTGCTTACAGGATCTTTCAATTGGCATTGGATCTTCCTCATCAATATTCCCATTGGCATTCTTGTTTTCATTCTTTCTATCCTCTTGTTGCCGAAGGCCACAGGGCAGGGGACTTTGAAGCATTTGGATATTGCCGGCGCTGTGACCGTAACTATGTCGTTACTCCTCGCCGTGTTTGGCATAGTGAATGGCAACCAGGCTGGCTGGGCATCGGTTAGTACTCTTGGCACTCTTGGCGCTTCTGTAGCAACAATGCTTCTGTTTCTTTTCATTGAGGCAAAAGTGCCGTTTCCACTCATACCCCTCTCACTCTTACGTCTACGCAATGTGGCTATTGCAAATATTGTAGGTGTGCTCTGGTCCGGCGGGATGTTTGCTTGGTTCTTTCTTTCTGCGCTCTACATGCAATTAGTTCTGCATTACACGCCGCTGCAGGTAGGGCTTTCATTTTTGCCCTCCAATATAATAATGGCAGTGTTCTCACTAGGTTTATCTGCAAAAATTGTGCTTAAAATGGGCATCCGCGCTTCGCTTACTATGGGGCTCTTCTTTGTGTCTATGGGCCTGTTCCTCTTTGTGCGAGCGCCGGTTGATGGCACATTCCTCCGCGATATTCTACCGAACATGGTTCTTCTGGGGATTGGCGCTGGTATAGCCTTTAATCCAATGCTTCTTGCAGCCATGAAAGATGTACGAGAAGGTGATTCAGGTTTGGCATCGGGACTTGTGAATACTTCTTTTATGATGGGAGGTGCACTCGGGCTTGCTGTGCTTGCTAGCCTCGCTGCATCGCGAACAGAATCGTTGTTACACACAGGTCTTACTCAAGAGGCTTCCCTTGTGGGCGGATATCAGGCAGCGTTCTTTGTGGGGACAATTTTTGCTTTACTAGCCGCTTTGGCAGCCGGCCTGTATTTGCGCACAGCACAGTCCACTCAAAAGAATGCGTAGGGCTGTCGTGCTGAATACCTGCAGCATTCTACGTGAACAGAGAACGAGCCATCAAAGCGAAGTGCCTACTGCAAACATGAGAGCCAGCACCAAAAATAAGCCCAGCCAAGCTGCGCTCCAGCAGATAACAGATACGGCACGACGCGCGTTTTTTTCAAAGAGGAGAACGAGAGGATATCCTACAGCGGCACTTCCACACACAAGAGCAGAAAACACGAATGCCGTCAGAAAGAAAGCCATACCCAGGAATGGGCTTTGGAACATATTGTCTCCTAGCCAGCCGTGGATGGTTTGCAAAGAGAGCACAAACAAAAGTACGTAAAAAAGTACAGCCACTGCTTGCGCAAGGCCCACAATCCAAGGTGATGTTTTATGCGGAGACATAAGCCGATAGTAACACATACGGGCAATGGAAAGAACGAATGCCTCACAATCTCAGTATTTGTAGGAACTGTTATTAATCCTTGGAATGTACGTATTGAATGCGCAGTATTCCAAGGACCACAACCCATAAAAGAAAAACGCCAATATTGATGCGTTCATACACGCCAATCCAGGGAGTTGGTAAATGAGAAGCAAGATTCGGTGCCGCAAGTGAAGTGAGGGTACCGAACAGAAGCAGGAAGATTGCACTCACTCCAGTATAGATGCGAAAAGGCGTGCTCATGCCTGCAGCGCCCAATATCATGATAAGTAAAAAGAGAGCTGTTGTAATACCGGCCCACACAAGGTGCAGAGTATCGGTAAGCGTGCCTCCACCCGAAGCAAGAACTTCGCGCAGGTGCATCGGTGGCCAATAAAGGTTAAACATGCAATACACCAAAATGACCCAGCCCATTATGAAGAGAGAACGATTTTCTTTAGCCGAACGCAGCATGCCCCACCCAAACGCTGCAAAGAGAAAAATGTAGGGTGAAGCAAGAATGATCCACAGTGTTCTAGTGGGGGCATCTATGGCAGATAGCTCGCTCACCGTATGGTGCAAAATGCTGTAATCTGGCCAGAAGAATGGTACGAAGATATTAATGGCTACGTACCAAACCGAGGACATGATTCCGCAGAGCAGGAGTGCTCTCGTGAAGTGTGAATCTTTTTCCATAGGGTGTTTTGAGAATTAAGAAAGGCTGTTCCAAAAATACCAAACACCGATGAGAAAGATGATGATGGACCAGATAGGTTCCATTCTTTTGAACAGTTGTGCTCGTTGATGGATACGATCGGGGAATCCTATTTTCTCAATTCCTTTAAAAAGGGTGATCCATCCCAAAAGAGTGATACTGATTCTCCAATCAAGAACCCATATGTTGTGAAGGACAATCGTAACCAGCCCCAGCAGAAATGTGATATATCCGGTGGATATAGTTACGGCTCTATCCTCTGTGCTTCCAATTACTCTTCCCAAAAACCCTGCACACAACGACAACAGCCCAAGAATCATAAATAAGCTGCCCCAAAATCGCGCGAGTGTAAGTGAAACTTCCATCATCACACCATGATATCAAACTCTATTGTGGCGGAATATTGCAAATATTGGATTTACATCAGTACGTATAAAATTACCTCGCAATTTCTGCTTCTCGTACAAACTTTCAATCACTTACATACGAAAAGAATGAATAGGAAGGGCACAAGATTTTTCATGTGAGGCGGGTTCAGTACATGATGGCTCCATCATGTGTCCTGCAGGGTCTCTGTCCGTGATAGTATCGGCACATGCGCCGCTCCATCATTGCTTGTATATCACTCTTCATCATATTGGCTGTTATGGGAGTTTTGTTTGTGTTTTTCTATCTTCCAACATTGTCGCCATCAGAGGAACAAGTTATGGTCAGATACGAGTCAGCTTGGCATGAATTGGAGGGTATCGTGAAAACCAATGGACCACGGGCCGCGCTCGATCGTCTTACAGTCATCGCTTCGGCTGACAAAGAACTCGCAGGTCTTTGCCACGGTTTGTCCCATGAGGTGGGTCATACTGCCCAGGAATTGCTGGGATTTACAGGAGCGCTAGCGCTGCAAGATGACGTCTGTGGTTCTGGATATGTACATGGAGTGATTGAGCAAGAACTTTCGGATCATATTGATGATTTTGAGAGTCGTTTTAAAAACCTTTGCCCTTCCAACGATCACCGCTGCTTTCATGGCCTGGGGCATGGACTGATGTATGTTACTCAAAACAATCTTCCTGCATCCCTCGGACAATGTAGAACATTCTCTATTCCATTTCAGCAAATCCAATGTGATGAGGGTGTGTTCATGGAAAACTTTGAAGCGGATTCTGTAGCACATCCATCAGAATATCTTTTCCCGGAGGATCCTTATCGCACCTGCCGCGATGAACCGGAGCCCGAGAAGGGAGTATGTAGCTTCTATTTTCCGCGATACTTTTTGAAAGTTCATCCTTCGGCCTATGCGGATCTTTTCTTCTTCTGTAGAACACTGCCTGAGCAATCAGCTCTTGCGTGTATCAAGGGTGCCGGAAGTGCGGCAATGAAGGCCTTTGTCTTAGAGCCAGAGAAGGCACTCGCTACATGCGAACGAGTACCGCCAGATCAAAGATCTTTCTGCGTGGAAGGCCTTCTTAGTTATCTGATAGTTCACTACGCCTCCATAGTTCCGGCTCAGGATTTCTGTCAAAAAAGCCTTGAGCCTACGTGGAACAAAATTTGTACAAAAATCCTTTCCGAAGGAGCACGCGCATATGGCGAGTAATGTGACAGTTGTAACCGGTACTCTCGCAAGAAAAATGGCTCCTAAAGCCGTAAGGTGGAGCGGGTAACGGGAATCTACGACAACCGTGATGGGTGGTTCTAGTAGTTTTTGTTTATGAGCAGTAATATCTATCCATGGATGAACAAGCAATAAAAATAGCTCGGATAAGGAAAGATTTGGCCCAAACGAAGTATATGGATGAAGAAATGAGAAAGAATGAACCTTGGGACGATTCCATCATTAAAGAAAATACAAAGAAATTACAAGAAATTGTCGAGGAGATTGGATGGCCGACTATTTCTTTAGTCGGCAAGGAAGCAGCGAAACAAGCATGGGATATTGTTCAGCATGTCACACCTCATTCCGAATTTCATGATCATTGTTTAAGTTTGATGAAGGAGTGTCCCGAAGGTGAAGTGGAGAAATCATGGATCGCACATTTAGAAGATCGTATTCGTACAAATAATGGGAAATCTCAACTCTACGGCACAGAATTTCGTCAAAATCCCAATGGGGATTTTGAACCATTTCCAATTGAGGATACTGAGCATCTAGATGAAAGACGGCGAAAAAT
>CAZJPS010000057.1:0-7927 GCA_964548055.1 uncultured Candidatus Peribacteria bacterium | reverse complement strand
CCTGATCACGGAGCAAATACGAAAGACCTACTCCGCTGGAATCAACAGAATTGCTGCCCATATCCAAGAGTATGGTTTCCAGCAAAACGAAACATCTACAAAAGTACTGAATGCACTGCTAAAGAGTTTCTCTGTTCCATTTCTATTAGATTTACCAGCACTTGAACAATTACTTCCTGCGCTCACACAATTGCTACATGAAAAATTACAGGCAAATGGAGTTGTGAACCCTCGTCAATTTAGCTTGGTACTTGATCCTGAAGAAGGATTCATGATTCGAAGAGTGCAGTAGTCATAGCATCACAAAACATTTGAGCGCTCATACATGACGAAGACATCCTCACTGAAGCAGGAGTCTGAATTGACGTTACGATGGCGGAGCTGACGGGACTCGAACCCGCGACCTCTTCCGTGACAGGGAAGCGCTCTAACCAGCTGAGCTACAGCTCCACATAGGGAGATAACCTACCTGCGCCAAAACACAGTAGGGCCTGGGAACGGTACCATCGCGGAATTGACCTGACAATCCTCAAATTCCATATTCTGGCTTACAAAAGTGAAACACCAAAACGGTTCGACCGTCACTGAGCCTACACAACGCTGTGCGTGCCAAAATTACAGCTGAAGGTTAAAAACCTACTCTAAATACAGTTTTGGATTCTTTTTAACGCCATTCACACGTACTTCAAAATGGGTGTGAATACCTGTAGGACCGTGTACGCGTCCTGTATTTCCCATGAAAGCGATAGTCTGGCCTCTTGTGACGGAATCACCCTCCTTTACGTACAGCTCTTTATTGTGAGCATACAACGTGACAAGGCCGTTACCGTGATCAATCTCTATCACATTTCCATACCCCCCGTTATAGCCCGTTTCTGCACGTATTACTGTGCCTGCTTCCGCAGCGTATATAGGACCCCCTCCACGCACTTGCATATCCAATGCATAGTGCCCCGGACCGTAGCCTTGCGTAAGGAAACATTCCGAACCACAAGGACTTTGGAGCAATGTTTGAGTAATAATGGCACTTGCCGCAGGAGCATGGCCCACACCCCCGCTTGGAACAGATACGCTCTGTCCGCCTGGTAAATGAATAGTGCGAGTAGGAAGATTGTCCGCAAACCGCAGTGCTTGATCCATGGAAGATGCAATAGCCGAATCGGTTATAGGTTTGCCGCCAGGAATAATGAGAAGATCTCCTGCCACAATAAAACCTCCCTTTATTTTATTTTGGCGAGCAATACTTTCGGCTGGTACACCGTACAACTGTGCAATTGCATTGAGCGTTTGGCCCCTGCGCACTGCATGCAGCACTCCATCCACCGGTAATATGATTAGTGTGTCGCCTTCTTTTACGGTTGCTTTCGCATCAAGACCATTTGCCCATCGAACTGTTTCTGCGCTCACATTGTATCGTTTTGCAATTGATTCGATGGTTTCGCCACTGTGAACCTCATGTGATAGACCCTCACTAAAGGCAAGCCTGCTTCCCTGTGAACCAATCGAAGATGCCTTCATGAGGAACCCTTCCTCTACAAAAAGAAATTGCTGCTCCGGAACATCTGCTTCCTCGGTACTGGTTGCAAGCGAGGACGTGTACGGTGGAAGCAACGCACCTACAAACAACGTGATGAGGAGCAAAATCCGCAACCGGAGGGAAAGCCAATGGAGAAGAGGCGTTCGCATAAAACTTTAATGCGTGAATACATTTTGAAACACGCGTAAAAGCACATTCATATCGCTATATCGTTCACGAGAACCAAGCAGTACCACCACATACTCACGTGCTCCTTCTTTTACGATAGAAAGTAAGCACTGACCAGCGGCTGCCGTTGTTCCAGTTTTTCCAGCTACTACTGGGCTTTCAGTGTGTAAAAGCACATGTGTATGAACAAGCGTTATTTTTTGTCCTTCTGTACTTCGTATAGTGGTCTTTGGGAGGGACATACGTTCACGAAGAGCGGGATACCGAAGCACATGGAATGCGAGCCATGCAATATCGCGGGGAGTAGACCACTGCCTATCGTCATCCAAACCCGCCGAATTCGCAAATGACGTATTGCGAAGGCCCAATGATTCAGCCTTTGTATTCATTTCCTGTACAAACGCAGCCTCTGAACCACTATGAAATTCTGCCAAAGCCAGTGCTGCATCATTACCCGATGAAATGAGGAGCGCCGACAGCACATCTCCAACTGTAAAATGGCTGCCCGCAGGAAGGGATGCAATCGTGCCATCAACAGAAGAAACGTTTGCTGGAATAGGCACTTGTTCATCTAACGCATGATGTTCTACAACAATGAGCGCTGTCATCAGCTTTGTAAGGCTTCCCATTGGGCGGCGGAGCGTTGGATTATGGCTATAAAGCTCTTGCCCGCTCTGCACATCAAACACAACAACACCTGAAGCCGAAACTCCACGTGATATGCCAGATTGTTGCAGAACTGCTGCTGCCACCGGGGTAGGAGACGCAACAGAGAGCATGCTGGTTGGTGCCTGAATTTCCACCGCAGGAGCAACCGGCAACATGCCCATCAGCAACACCGATAGGACAGCACCGTACATTACCCAGAGTGTAGAGAGTGACGCAGTCTCAGGGAAGTATTCAGATTACTTTTCTGCAAGGTTGATACCAATTTGTCAATGAATGGCGCGGGACAAATTTCCAACACAAACAGTGCACGTGATGAGAAAAATATGCTCTGAGCAACAAAAAAATCACACATATTCTTGTGATATATTGGATGTTGGACTTGAAATTCTTTTGAAAATCACCGATACACCACTCTTCCTTGCAATCTCAAATCCACATACTGCGCTGCCCCATTCAAACCTACCGCTTTTAAATATGTTCTATATCTATCAAATTGATCTTTGAGGGAACTTTGCATATCAAACCACAACTCTATTTTCCCTGTGAGTATATGAAACTCACGAGCA
The DNA here is from genome assembly GCA_964548055.1 of uncultured Candidatus Peribacteria bacterium. Lineage (GTDB taxonomy): Bacteria > Patescibacteriota > Gracilibacteria > Peribacterales > Peribacteraceae > CAZJPS01. The sequence goes on along the minus strand of CAZJPS010000057.1, from coordinate 4,987 downwards.
CGAATAAACACCACACGTCCTTTTACCTTTTGAGCAAATTCTTTTGCAAGCGTTTGTTCCACTTCATTCATCCTTTTCATCATATCTTCGGATATCAACTGTGTTCCTGGTACAGGCCGTACGGCCCAATCCGTAATACGGATACTCGGTAACGTAGTACCTGTATTACTTTTTATGGTAGACATATATAAACCGCCAGATGTCAGTACATCTTCATGCGGAAGAACTTCCAAAGTAGATCCTGATTCTGATGCTGTCTCCGAGGCAGGCGGCTCATCAAACACCAAACGTGCAACAAGCGGCTGGAGCTCTATGTGCACCAATATGCGAGAAGGATAGTGCTTACGAAGCTCCACTCCTTCCAAATCTGGCACCACTGTACGCACGCGTTCTAATACATCATGCGTTGAGAGGAGAAGCAAATGCCTACCAAACAAATCTGAAAGAGATTTTTGTACATCCACTGTATTTACTCTTCCCTGCCCCCGCTGCAAACGGATTTCTCGAACAGAAAATAGGGGAGAAAATAAAAATACGCCCAGGAGACATGCAAGCACCACACCAATCATTAAAAGATACCACTGTGTAATAAAACGCGTTGTACGCTGCACACTCGCCTGGAATCGTCGCATCCATTTACGAAAAACCGGAGGTTTACTCCTACCCGTCCGAGCATGACGTTTCCGTGCGAAGGACGCCATAGTAGATGACGCCTTACGAGAATACCTACGAGGAATGGGACGACGAGAGCGAAAAGGCACGGTGGATATCATAGAGCGATGAGCAATGAGCCGTAAGCGATTAGCCATCTCTTCGCTCTACACCGCTAGCTACTTATGAGTGGTACTCTAAAGGCCCTCTTCTTTTGTAGAAAAATTTCCTATACTCGTTTCCTGATGCATATCGCAATCATTGCAGATTGGCTTGTCACGTATGGGGGTGCTGAACACACCATCGCCGCCTTCCGCGAGATATGGCCAGAAAGCGCATTGTTTACAACGGTCACTCATAAAGAATCTCTCGGACCTTTAAGCAAAAGTAACATCCGCCCAACATGGCTCCAAAAAATATATTCAGCTATAGGACATCATCAAATACTCCTGCCTCTCATGCCCGGAGCGCTAGAAACGCTCGATCTTGATGCCTTTGATGTCATCCTGAGCTCCTCGCATGCGGTTGCAAAAGGAATTGTGCCACCACCGCATGCAGTTCATATCTGTTACTGCCACACGCCCATGCGTTATGCATGGGAAATGGAGGAAGAATATTTGCGTGATTTTAGAATCCCTCGTTTTTTGCAACGCGTCATACGCGCACAACTGCGGAGGCTTCGGAGGTGGGATATTTCCACAAGTAAAAGGGTTGATATATTCATTGCGAATTCAACAGAAACACAGCGTCGCATCCGAGAAATTTACGGTCGTGAATCAGTGGTTATTCCTCCACCTGTAGACGATCGATTTTTCGCAACTCCTCTAGTTCCTGCGCACAAGCGCAGAGCATATTTGGCAGTAGGAAGATTGGTACCCTATAAGAAATTTGATCTGTTAATTGAAACTGCGAACAAGCTGCGTCTTCCGCTCATGATTGCAGGAAAAGGACAAGAAGAACAAAGGCTGCGATCTCTTGCAGGACCAACCATTCAATTTCTTGGCTACATAGCAGACAATGATTTGCCTCATGTGTACGCACATGCAAAAGCATTTTTATTTCCGCCGTATGAAGACGCGGGTATTGTCCCGCTAGAAGCACAGGCATGCGGAACACCCGTTATTGCCCTTGGCAAAGGAGGAGCACTTGATACCGTTCTCGAAGAAAAAACTGGATTATTCTTTAAAGATCAAAACACAGATTCATTATGTGAAGCACTCCAAAAATTTGAAACATTATCCTTTGATCCAGAATATATTCGAAAACACGCCGAAAAATTTTCGTTGGAAATATTTAAGGAGAAGATGAAAGAGACGGTAGAAAAAACTCTTGAGAAAAACATCAATTCTTAATTTTCAAGATTCAAGAAAACAGAAGGAAAAGATATTTTTATAAATTAATATTTACAATTTTCTTGAAACTTGAAACTTCATCGTTTGAAATTTCCCCAAGAACCAGAACTCTGACATCAACTATGAGAGGATCTTCCCTGCATCTCTCTCGTCTTCAATTTCTCCCACTAATTCTTCCAATACGTCCTCCAAAGAAACGATTCCAATTACTTTTGCCCCATCAAGTACAACAGCCAGGTGCATATGGTGCTGACGAAACAGTAACAACAGGGCATCGGAGCGCATGGAAGCCGGAACAAACAACACCGGACGCATCACGGTGAGGATCGATTCTTTTTCTTGTCCTTTTCCAACTGCCTCATACAAATCTCGGCTCAGAACTACTCCAAGTGTATGATCGAGCGATTTTTCGTACACTGGATATCGTGAATGCGGATACTTGGCAATTTCACCAACTGCCTGCCGTATAGTTGCCGTATCTGGAATAGCGGCAACGCGCTTACGGGGGGTCATTAAATCTCGTGCTCGCTTATCATTCAAAATAAACACGCGATGTATAAGCTCTCCCTCAGCTTGTTGAATGTGCCCCGCGGCGCCGCCTCTTCGTGCAAGTGCACGTATTTGCTCCTCTGTGCCTATTGCGCGCTTTCCCATTTTGAAAAGATTCACAAGGTTCTCCAGTACAACTGCAAGCGGATAAAGAATGATGGTAAGTACAAGAATAATGGGGGCAATTATACGGCTAATGATCGGTGCATAGTGGCTCCCAAGCGCTTTTGGAATGATCTCAGAAAAAAGGATGGTAGATGCTGTAAGTATGGCAGTAATAATTCCAATCACATCACTTCCGTACAGTTGCACCGCACGCTGACCTACAAGAATCGGCCCGAGCACGTTAATGGTGTTTGTAATGATAACAATCACCACCACCGCACGCGTAAGACGCCTATACACCCTGCGAAGCGCTGCAGAACCGATTTTTCCCTGTGTGTGCATCTCCTCCACTTCCGCATACGAAATACTCAAAAGAGCCGCATCCGTAAGCGACAAAAGACCAGATGCAAGAATAAAGAGGACAATGTAGATACTCAGTTCTACCATGATTGCTGTATCGTAGCAGGTACTACTTCCTTCTGTATAAACTCCCAACAAAGAAGTACGTACAGCTATCATGCGAACTATGGATCGACCTATCGAATCTCATAAGGGCGAAAATGGAAAAGTAGCGGTTATTGGCGGATCTCTTTCCATGCATGGAGCTCCTCTCTTTTCTGCACTGGGAGCCGAAGCAAGCGGATGTGATCTGGTATATGTCTCACTTCCTCGTTGCCACTGGGAAATTGCGAAAGAGATGTCACTGAATTTTCAAATACACCCTTTTCGAGGAAATGAATTTTTAGAACACGACATCTCTGCTTTACTTGAAATGCTTGCAACAGTGGATATTGCAGTGATTGGACCTGGATTAGATCGTTCTCCGGCAACGCAGCTTTGCATTCATCAATTAATTGAAAGCACTCCATGCCCGCTTGTGTTAGATGCTTCCGCACTACAACCCTGGACCCTCGATGCCGTACAAAAGAAATCTGTCATTCTAACGCCACACTTGGGGGAACTAGAACGAATGCGCGTAGAACCTGAAAATATTGGGGAGACGGCAAAAAAATATGGGATCATCATTCATCTGAAAGGTCGGATTGATCGCATTGCATTGCCCGACGGAACAATTCGGGAAATAGCAGGTGGAAATGCTGGTCTTACGGTAGGAGGAACCGGTGATACTTTGGCGGGAGTCATTGCAGGATTACGCTCACAAGGTGTTTCAGCAGCCGATGCCTGTGCAACAGCAAGTATTGTCATCAAGCGCAGTGCAGACATACTACAGCGTGATTACGGCTATGCGTACGGAACACGCAGGCTCATTGAAATGATTCCAAAAGTATTACACGCACTGCCGCAATAAAGCTCTGTCATATGGTTCGCAATCCTTTTCACATTCTAGAACCACTCACAAAGAACCTAACAGTCGCCATGTTCACAAAAGAAGATGATATTCAAAGTGATACACAGGCAGGAGAAGCCTTCAATCTTTCTAAAACAGCAGGACTTCACCAAGTACACGGCAATCGCGTAATCATTGTTCGTGAGGAGCGCAATCGCTCTGACGAAGCAGATGGAATGATCACCGACAAAAAAAATCTGCTTCTCTGTATCAGATGGGCCGATTGTCAAAATTTCGTCGTGTACGCACCAAAAAAGAACATCGCAGGAATCATGCACGTAGGATGGAAAGGGCTTATTGCTGGCACCATTCCATCATTTTTCGAACTCCTCAAAAAAGAGTTTGATATTGATGCGAAAGATACATTCGTCTTTGCGGGTCCATCTCTTTGCAAGAATTGCTCTGAATTTAGTGATCCCAAAAATGAATTGCCGGGACTTCCTATAAATTTACTACACGGAAAAAATGCAGATCTACAAGGTTTGGCAGATCATCAATTATTCGAATTAGGACTCAAAAAAGAAAACGTTGAGCGTCATCCCGACTGTACAAAATGCAATCCAGAGAAATATTGGACGTATCGCGGAGGACACAGAGAAGAAGTGAAACAGGGGCACACGAATATGATGACTGTTGCTCTACGATAAGAGATTGAAGGGGATAAAGAGAAGAAAGGGATTGAAGGGAAGTGACAAAAATTCAAGTTCATGATTTTTGACGTTATCCCTTTATTCCCTTCACTCTCTTCAATCTCTTTATTCTTTTCAAATTCTCTCTCAATAACTAGACACTCAAAAAATCCCGGAGTATTTTCCCCTCAGTCTCGACGGCGCGTTAGGGCAGCTACGTTTCTTCTCTAAAATTCGCTTCGGGAGGCTTACTCATTCGGCACCGTGGTGCCGGGTTGCGGCCACCCACCTGGGCAACCAGGGACAAGCGTCTCTGCTCGACGGTCGTTGGGCGTATTTTTATTTTTTTATAA
>CAZJPS010000056.1:0-8033 GCA_964548055.1 uncultured Candidatus Peribacteria bacterium | reverse complement strand
GTGATCATCCTGTGTTGTTTGATGAATGGTCCGCACGTGATCAAATAACTGATATTCAAAGATATCGTTCTTTGAATACAATAATAGATCAGCTTTTACCTGATCTAGCTATCGTAAATCCAAAGTCACCATATTCTCGCGTACGTGAGATTTTGGATCGAATTAGTCAAGTAAAGCGAGAAGGAAAATGTGAAGCAGATTTATCTCGTGTTGCTGCGGAATATGAAGCGGTCATGACTGAAAAAAGTAAACCTGGAACAAAAATTCATGAAAAGAATCTTTTGGCAGCTCGGAAATTTAAAGAATTCGCGGAGATATTTGCGAGGTATCAAAAAATGTTGAAGGACACTGGTCGTTACGATTTTGATGACATGATTCTGTATGTTATCCAGGCCTTGGAAAAGGAGGATTGGTTGTTGGCTAGTTTGCAGGAGCGATACCAGTATATTTTGGTTGATGAATTCCAAGATACGAATGGATCGCAGTATCGTCTTATTGAGCTCTTAACAACGTACGATCTTGTGCCCCAGGAACCAAATTTGTTTGTCGTAGGGGACGATGATCAGGCCATTTATCGTTTTCAGGGAGCAAATTTGCAGAATATTCTGCGCTTCCGGGAGCGGTTTCCAAAAGCTGCAGTCATCACACTCACGGAAAGTTACCGTTCAACGCAGCGTATTTTAGATGCAGCGGGTCGGCTCATATCTCAAAATACAGAACGGCTTGTAGGGAGAATAGAAGGGCTCACTAAAGATTTACATGCAGCGAGCAATGAAGAGGGGATTGATCCTGTTTTACTCCGTGCTCCCAGTGATATGGCGGAGCCGTGGATGATTGCGGATTTGATTGAAGATCGACTGAAGAAAGATATTCCAGCTACCGAAATCGCGGTGATTACACAAACGAACGGAGAATTACGCGGGCTCTTTGACGTCTTCATGGCGCGAGGTCTTCCTGTGCGGATGACGGGAAAAGCCGATCTGTTAACCCATTCACTCGTTTTGCAAGCAATTGCGATGCTCCGCGCCGTTCATAAGCCGACAGATAATGCACTACTTGCCGACGCAATTTCTTCCGATTGCCTGCAGTGTCATCCTGCAGATTTGGGTCATGTGTATCGCGTGAGTAGGGAGAAGAAAACGAAGATTCTCGATGTCCTTCTTTCATTAGATCAATCGGAGACACTTCTGCCTGGTATTCAATTTAAGAGCATGGATCTTCTTATTAAAGCTCGTGATCTGATTCTTGATCTGCATCAGAAGCAACATACGAAGACGGTTGTGGAAACTCTTGAGCGCATTATTCATGATGGAGGTCTTATCCCTTCCGGAGCTACTATTCATCCATTGGACTTGGCCGCCATTCAAGAATTTTTTGATCGGGTTCGTTGCAGAATGATCGAAGAGCCAGCATTTACAGCGGAAGACTTCATGCGTGAGCTGGAGTTCTATTCCAATCCTGATTATAGCCAACTGCGAATGACGTACGAGCTGCCGCATTTGGTCACGGATGGAATTCAGTTGATGACGGCGCATCAGAGCAAAGGCAAAGAATTCGATGTCGTCTTCCTTGTAAATTTCCGCGAAGGTCATTGGGATAAACGGCGCAATCCAGGCTCGCTTTCTTTACCCGAGGATCTGCTCTTTGGATGGGAGAAGGATCAGAAGACGTTTGAGCAGCATCAAGATGAAAGGCGAGTGGCGTATGTGGCAATGACTCGTGCTCGAAGTGAACTGATTCTCAGCTGTCCGCGCGAGCTCACTACAGGAGTGAAGACGAGGGAAGTAGCGCCGTCTGCGTTTTTTGCAGAAGCAGGACCAATAGTAGAAACCGATGGATCACTGCGAGAACCGGAAAAAGCATCCACATTACTTTTAAAGAAGCCTCCCAAGGCTTTTGATACTGAATTCCGAGATTTCCTTACTCACAAGCTAGATACATTCGCTCTTTCTGCGAGCGGACTCAATAGGTTTCTCAAAGATCCTATCGAATTCCTGCGCATCGATTTGCTCCAGGTTCCAACGCTCAGTGGATACGCTCTTGCATATGGAAACGCAGTGCACTGGGCGCTTCGGCAATGGGGACTGCGTATGCAGCGCGGTCTACCCATGGATCCTCAAGAGTTCCTGGGTGAGTTCCGTAATTTTCTTTTAGAGCGAGAGTTTTTGGCGGATAAAGAGATGAAAAGCTTGCTCTACTTAGGCGAAGAATCGCTGCCCAGGTATTTTGAAAGCCGTTTGCGCGCCGCAACACCGTACATCGAACGTGTAGAAGGGGATTTTAATGCTCGGTTACTGGATACTACGTCAGGTCTTATTATTCCTATTAAAGGAAAAGTAGATCGCATCGATCGTGATAATCCGGAATCGGCGCATGGTGTGGTGATTGATTACAAAACCGGCCGTCCTCAAACAGAATCGCAGATTAGAGAAGGGGATTATTTCCGGCAATTGCAGTTTTATGCAGTTCTTCTGGAACTTGGATATCCTTCCCTCACTCCTCGTGCCTTTATTCTCGATTTTATTGGTGAACGCGAAGAACATCCCATCGAGCGTAGTTTTGTCATCACAGAGGACGATAAAAAGCAGATGAAGACATTAATACAGGATGTGTGGGGGAAGATTACGGCGTTGGATTTTACGCCGTTGTAATCTATTAAAATATTTCCACCCGTAGAGAGAGGGTTTCCCTACCCGCGGTTCTGAGAGATGAGACGTCATAATAATTCCACCCCTCAGAGCGGCCTTTCCTGGCCGCGGGTGTTTTAGTGTTATGACATTATCCCTATTGGGTCCGCGGGTAAGCAAACCTGCCTTCATTGTGCATTTTTTTTCAAGTGTTTTCTTAATTGCTGCAAAGCCCTCCCCCTATGGCTTGTACTATTCTTTTGTTCAATAGAAAGCGCAGAGAATACAGCATTATAGCCATCCGGTTTAAAGCAGGCAGAGATGGGTAGGCCTGGTAAATAGTCTGCTTCTAATTCATCGGTAATTACTCCATCGCATGTTCCCTCGAACACATGCATCTCACCTTCGGCGTCTACATGAGCAATCGCACACACAAATTTTGCGCGCTTATTCTTTTCCTTCTTCATGCGGTCTAGAAAATATTCTATCCATTCTTCATCGCTTGCATCCGGACCTGCTCCCCAGCGACGAGTGTGAATGCCAAGTTCATTCTGAAGTGCTTCTATGTGAATACCCGAGTCGTCAGCAACCGTTGGATGATGTGAATGCTTAAAATAATGGAGAGCTTTTAGTTTTGCATTCTCTTCAAATGTCGTTCCTGTTTCCTCCGGCGCGCCGATTTTTGGTACGTCGTTCAGGTCGAGCAATGAAAGGCCTAGGCCATCTAATGCTTCACGCATTTCGTGCACTTTGCCTTTATTGGATGTGGCGAGGAGGAGATGCATCATTTTACATAAATATAATAGCCTCCCTCGGGATGTTGAGGGTCACGTTTAATGCCTGTAGAATCACTATTTTTTATGGCTCTTTTTAAGGCAGATTTTAATGCTTCAAGTTGTATTTTATTAGCTCCATGAATAAAATTTAAATAATCACAAATTTCGCGCAACGTAGAGCTAGTTTTTCTGGTTTTGAGAAAATTAATAATATCATCAAAATAAAAAGCTTTGGTTTTCGACCTAGCATCTTGATTGGTCTGTTTTATTGCAGGAATATTTTTTTCTGTCAGCGCATTTGCCGCTGCCTCCAGCTCAAGTGCTTTTTTTTCAGCTTCTTTTCGAATACTATTTGCCTTTTCTATTAGGTTTTTTGCTAGTTCCGAATCTGAAAGTAAACTACTCATAATTTAATGCGGTCAATTAATAGATATACTGCAAGCGAAGCACTTGGGAAATTTTCGGAATAAATAATTAGGCCAATCGCGAGTACGAGTAATGTCACGGCCTTGATGATTTGGACAACTTGATACCCCGGGTCATTTACTGGGCCGGTAATCTCTTGCTGGATGGTTCTATCGGGTGGGTTGATCATATTCGAGACGCAGTCTATCCTCAGCCCACTGGGCTGCAAGTAAAATCTGAAAAAGAAGTCGTGACAGATGAAAAAAATCTGTTTCAACACTTATTTGAGATATGCGTTATTAAGCTGCAATCTTATCAATATATACCTTCCTCGGCTTTGCCCCATCTGGAGGCCCGATCAAGTTCTTCTCTTCCATAATGTCCAGCAGCCGGGCGGCCCGGGCGTAACCCACCTTGAGCTGACGTTGCAGAAGGCTCGCTGAAGCTTTGCCAGTCTCTTGCACCACGCGGACGGCCTCGAAGAACATGTCGTCGCCACCGTTATCGTCTGCATCTAGGTCGATTCTGCGGGTCATCGCTGTTGCGGAATTATCGCCTTCTATGCCATTTTCTTCTCCATTCTGTTCTTCTCCCAGTCCTATTTGTTCGGTTATTTTTCCTCCTCCAGCAATCTTCACTGCGTTGATCACGCGCTCTACTTCTTTGGTGGATGTGTAGATGGCTTGAATACGGATGGGGCGTGGTGTGGCTGCATTCATATAGAGCATGTCTCCTTGGCCGAGCAGGTCTTCGGCGCCGATGCCATCGAGGATGGTGCGGGAGTCTACGGAGCTCACGACCCTGAATGCCATGCGTGTTGGGATGTTGGCTTTAATGAGACCCGTGATTACATCCACGCTTGGGCGCTGAGTTGCGATGATAAGGTGCATGCCAACAGCGCGAGCCATCTGAGCAACGCGGGCAATCATTGTTTCCGTGTCTTTTCGGAATTGACGCATCATCAGGTCTGCTAATTCGTCGATGACGACCACGATCCGTGGAAGCATGTTCTGCTCTTCTGTTTGCTTTGCGTTGTATTCATCCAGGTTACGAGCGCCTTGTTCAGAGAAGCGATGCAAACGTCGACCCATTTCTGCAACTGCCCAGCGCAGAGCTTGCAATGCTTTTTCTGCTTCTGTAATGACAGGGGTAAGCAGATGAGGGATGCCATCGTATGGCATCAGTTCTACGCGTTTTGGGTCGATGAGAATAAATTTGAGTTCGTGTGGTGCATTCTGGAAAAGAAGAGCAATCAAGAACGTATTCATACATACTGATTTTCCAGAGCCTGTTGCACCTGCAATAAGCAGGTGAGGCATGCTTTCCAAGCTTGCTACAATAGAATCGCCGGATACGTCGCGACCTAGTGGAAGTGTGAGGGAGGAATCACTATGTACAAAGGAAGGGCTCTCCAAAATTTCGCGAAGATGCACAGTGCTACGCACCCTATTTGGCATTTCGATACCTACGAGGGCTTTACCAGGGATCGGAGCTTCAATGCGTAGGCTCTGTGCGGCAAGAGCCAAAGAAAGATCATCCTTCAAGCTACCAATTTTACTCAGCTTCACTCCTTCTGCTGGCTGCAATGTGAACTGCGTGACGGTTGGACCAGGGCGCGCATCACGCATGGTCACTTCAATACCGAATTCTTGTAATTTCTCTTCAATCAATTTTGCCTGACGCTTTAGTTCTTCATCATCAACATGTAACACGCTCTGTGATTCCTCTAGGAGTTCAAACGCAGGGAACGTCCACTCTTCAAAGCGCGTGTCTTTCATTTCCAAGGTGTCTTTTTTCTTGATGACTTTTTTCAATTCTTGCTGAGCTTTGGATTTAGCAAGGTTTTGTGCAAATAGAGGACGCACGATATTCAGCTCTGGAGCTTCTTCATCTTTCTCAATCAAATCGGGATCTTCTTCGTCATCTTCCCATTCTTCTTCCTTCTCTTCTTCCTCGTCTTCATCTTCATCATTATCCACAACACGAGTCATTTCCTTTCGCGATGTTACTTTGGCAGGCATGAAAATAGATTGTATTCCTTGGAGTACTGCTCCTAAATTTGGTTCAAATCCAATCACTAAACCAATAAGGAGTGTTGCAGAAAGAACGATGTATCCTGCGGCGGGGGTAAAGAAAGAGAGGAAGGGGAGGCTCATTAAAAATCCAATCAACCCTGCTGCCTCTCTGCTTTTCTCTAAAATTTGATCAAATGGCAAGCTTAAGTGCATCAGACCTAAAAAAGAGAAGAGGGAAATGAGCAAACCAACAGATCTCGTTGCTTGCATTCTGCGGTTGGGCGCTACCCAATGAAGAATGCCGGAGATCATGAGAAAAGCCGGGAAAATAAGCCCGTATACACCAAAAAGCCCAGTAAAAATGTTCTGTAACACATTGCCAGCTCTTCCTGCTGATCCCTGCAATGCCAGCAGTAAAACCAATCCAGCACAAATCTGAATAATTCCGCTTACTGCTGAACGCGTGGAAGATTTCAGTTCCAATGCACTTTGTGCTTCTTTTGTTCTCTTTGCTTTACGGCGGGGCTTGGGCATCGGGGGTCATTATACCGATTTTGAAAGGGAGTAGCTATGAGAGTCCTAAGGTTTAGAAAAATAGGGATTGGAGTAATAGATTATTAGGATATTTTCATAAACCTAAGCCTGTCACCCTGAGTTCGTCCCTTCGAATAACTCAGGACAGGCTCCGGGCGGCACGCAACCCGGGAGGAAGCGTCACCAGAGTGTCATGGTTCGACCCTTCGACACGGCTCAGGACAGGCTCCCTCACCATGACAACTATTGCTTCTAATATGCCATTATTCTATTACTCTATTTTCCCAATATTCTATACAATAACTCCAATGAAAGTCCTCCTGTTCGGATCTCGTGGCTACTTGGGTCAGCAATTTTTGCAGCTGTATCCAAATGCAGAAGCTCCTTCTTCTGATATTGCTGACCCTGCTGCCGTGCGTGCTGCATTGGATGCATCAAAACCTGATGTTGTCATTAATTGTGCAGGCAAAACAGGAACACCCAATGTGGATTGGTGTGAGGATCATAAAGAGGAGACGGTGAGAGCGAATGTGACGGGCCCCCTTATTCTTTTGGAGGAATGCCTCAAGCGCGGGATTCACCTCACTCATATGAGTTCGGGCTGTATATATACGGGGGATAATGGCGGCAAAGGATTTATCGAGGAAGACCCTCCCAATTTTTCTGGCAGTTTTTATTCTCGCACCAAAGCATGGAGTGATCAGATCCTCAAAGATTTTCCTGTTCTTGTTTTGCGGTTACGTATGCCGTTTGATGGATCGCAGTCTCCTCGTAATCTTTTGATGAAGCTCAAAAAATATCATCGTGTGCTGGATGAAAAAAATTCTCTCACCTACATTCCAGATTTGATGAAAGTGGCAAAGGTACTCATTCAAAAGAGAGCAACGGGAGTTTTTAATGTAGTGAACGAAGGTCCTATTTCTCCTTTTGAAGTAATGGAGATGTACAAAAAGATGGTGGATCCATCACATACGTTTGAACGCCTTACCATCGATCAACTTTCAGAAGTGGTGAAGGCGGGAAGGAGCAACTGTGTGCTTTCTACAGAAAAATTGTACTTGGAACATGTGCATATGCTGACAGTTACAGAAGCACTCACAGAAGCATTTTCTGTCTTGAAGAAGTAAGTAAAGGGTTGTCTTTAGCCTTTGCGAGGGTTATTAAACAAAACTGCATCAAATTGATAATGCGCCTTTTTTCCTTTCTCGTTGATAATTTGTAGCAACTCTTCTCGTGTTCCGAATTGAATAATAATAACGTCGAACTGTAAGCCAGGAATAATTGATGCATTATTACTACAAGAAATTCTTTCATTTTCAGTAGTTCCCTTTCTTTTAAATCGAACAGAGCCTGATACATCGCTATTTTCAGGTAAACTGGCGAGACTTTTTTCGATACTATCTTTCATAAAAATGAAGGGGAAAACGAAAAGCGCGGCATTTTTGTTCGAGTTGTGCGTAATGTCAACTATTTTATGCATTGGTTCGTTACAATTCTTCTTAAATAATGGCAAAAAATACCTTGCAATCTTTTGAAGAGGTCAATATTATTAGGCACTCTAATCATTCTAATATCTCATTATGTCGCCAGCGAAGCATGCAGAGGAACGGCTCCTGCAGAGCACCTATGAGCTGAGTAGGGTACTGCGCCAGAAGATGATGAGCGAGTGTAAGCCA
>CAZJPS010000055.1:0-8034 GCA_964548055.1 uncultured Candidatus Peribacteria bacterium | reverse complement strand
CATTCAGCAAGGCATTCCCTTAGCGCTTACTTTTGTCGTGTTTGCTGCAATGTGGCTTCTGCTTCATGGTGAGATTTTGTTCCTTAATAGTTTTGGGGGGCAGGAAAATATTCGTCTAACACTCTTGTGGACAGATGTTCTAGTAGGTTTGACGATCTATTTAAAAACATCCATCGATTTCGCAATCTTTATTGGTCATCTTATGCGCACGCATCCGGGATGGAAGAATCGGATTGCGATTGAATGTGGAACGGCTGCGGGCAATGCATTTGGAACATTTGTCATTTTGGCGATTTGGAACTTTTTTCGGAATGTAGACTGGTTGCTGGCATTCATGGTTTTTATTGCATCTCTTGTTCTACTGAAGCTTGCGGAAGATGGATTGGAGCATGCAAAAACAGAAGACAGACGGTACCCAGGTTTTTTTCGCAAAGCTGTGGATGCTGTGGAGTTTGTGCTTCATCCGATCAATGCTTTCTTTGCACCTGTGCTTGGTCGCTTAGTGCCACATGCAACCCTCAACACCACAAAATCGTATGGTTGGATGGGACTTCTGTTCTTTTCGGGCAGCATTCCGTTCATTCTAGGTTTAGATGACTTTGCAGGGTATGTACCTCTCTTCAGTATCGTTCACGTCTACGGATTCGCCGTGGGAGTGTTGGCAGGGCATTTGGTGCTCAATATTGCTCTCTTCTTATCGCCTGATACTACGATCAAAGTAGTGAAGCAGCCTGTTATCAGCTTCCTCGGTTCACTGGCATTTATTGGTCTCTCTCTGTGGGGACTGCATGAGGTATGGAAGATTATTGAACATGCGTATCTGTCGTAATATTTAGTGCTGCTATGTTTACCTCGGAAGTGAAAACAAACACATGGGTTGCTGTTCAGCCTTTTCAGGCATGTACGCTGCAGCACTGAATAAAACTTTCATACCACTTTCCCAAACCATCCGTGTCGTACCATCCACTTTGCAATTTCCAGAACGGGGATGATTGAGAAGGCTACAGGTAGGAGCACAAGCCAATCTTCCAGGGGTAGGCTAAATGTATCAAAGGGGATATGGAGAATCGGTAGATACACAACAAACATAAGCAAGACAAATTCCCATCCAATCGCAGTGTTCAACCATGTATTGGAGAACATACCTTTTATAATTGAGTGACGATCTGACCGGAAACTATAGGCCTTGAAGAATTCAATGAGCACTAAGCATAGGAAGCACATCGTCATGGCCTCAGATTCTCCTTTACCCGAAAGTAGTGACCAGTGAAAAAGCGATAAGTTTGCTAGCATAGACCACATTCCACCTATAATCATAAGAAGAACAACGGGTCGCGTAAAAATTCCTACACGTGGGTTGCGAGGAGGACGATTCATTAAATCTTTTTCTGGAGGGTCTACGGCCAATGCGAGAGCAGGAAGACCGTCCGTTGCGAGATTAATATACAGGATTTGAACCGCAGAAAGTGGCAGTGGTAAGCCAAGAATTGTAGCTCCTGTCATTAAGCCAATTTCGCCAATGTTTGCAGAAAGCAGATACATTAGATATTTTTTTATGTTTCCAAAAATTCCACGTCCTTCTTCAATGGCAGCAACAATGGAAGCAAAATTGTCATCGGTAAGCGTCATTGCTGCAGCTTCTTTCGTCACATCCGTTCCCGTAATACCCATCGCAATTCCGATATCGGCTTTTTTGAGCGCGGGTGCATCATTCACGCCGTCACCTGTCATTGCAACGATATGTCCTTTCTTTTGGAGTGCACCAACCACCCTCAATTTATGTGCAGGTGATACACGAGCGTACACGCCGATACTTTCTACTTCACGATCGAATGTTGTTTCATCCATTTTTTCTAACTCTGCGCCTGTGACCACTTTTTCTGTGGTGAGGAGCCCAAGCTCACGTGCAATGGCTTCTGCGGTCACTGGATGATCACCGGTGATCATCACTACTTTGATTCCTGCTTGCTTGCATAGCCTGATTGCATCTTTGGCTTCCTTCCGTGGAGGATCAATCATTCCCACGAGCCCCAAAAATTTCATTCCACCCTCTGCATCTTTTAAATTGCTTCCTCCTTTGCGTGCAACAGCCAGCACGCGCATTGCATTCTTCGCCATCTCTTTAGCTGCATCTAAAATCTTTTTTCGATCTTCATCGGCAAGCGGCTCTTCACCATGTTTTCCCCACTTTCGTGTGCATGATTCCAATACTATTTCCACAGCTCCTTTTGCATAGGCAACGTGTCCGCTTTCCCCTTTATGCAAGGTGGTCATCCTCTTCGTTTCAGAAGAGAACGGGATTTCTCCCACTCTTGGAAATGCTTTATCCAATTCCTCGCGGAACATATTCGCTTTTGCTGCAGCTACCACAAAGGCACCTTCAGTAGGATCCCCTTTTATATCGTGCATATCTCCTTCTTTTGTTAGTTTGGCATCAGAAGATAGTACCCCTCCTTGTAGGAGTTCGAGTACGGTGGATGAAGGCTCCGTCTTTTGTCCCTTAATGCTAAATTGTCCCGTAGGCTCGTACCCAGCTCCGGACACATCAATAAAATCACCATCCGTCCAAATCTGCCGAATGGTCATTTCATCTTTTGTAAGAGTTCCGGTTTTATCACTGCAAATGACAGTAGTGCTACCCAGTGTTTCCACGGCTGGGAGGCGCCTGATCAGTGCGTGCCTTTTCACCATTCGTTGTACTCCGATTGCAAGAGAAATAGTCACAACTGCAGGCAGGGCTTCGGGAACCACCGCCACTGCAAGAGCAATGCCGAAAATGAATATCTCTAAGAGAGGTTCACCTCTGTAAAAGCCGAGGGCGCTGATTATTACAACAATCACCAAAGCAATCTGTGCAAGGCGCTTGCCAACCAAGTCCAAATTTTTCTGAAGAGGCGTATCTTCTGTTTTTACAGTTTGTAGCAGTCCTGCAATCTTTCCAAACTCTGTGTGCATGCCCGTGGAAGTGACCACAAATTTTCCGCGGCCATACGTTGCTGCTGTTCCTGCAAACACCATATTCTTTTTGTCTCCTGCGGAAAGGGCAGGATCAGAAAGGGGATCAGTGTGTTTCTCTGTGGCCACGGATTCTCCTGTAAGGGAGGCCTCGTCTGCCTTCAAGTTCACAGCTTCAATCAGCCTTCCGTCTGCTGGAATTTTATCTCCTGTTTTTAAGATGACGATATCACCTGGTACCACTTCTTTCGCTGGAATTTCTTTTTCTGCTCCGTCGCGTATCACGGTTGCAGCTGGCGCCGCCATCGCACGCAATTTTTCCATCGCTTTCTCCGCCCTAAATTCTTGTATGAATCCAAGCAGTACTGCAAAGAGCACAATCACTCCAATTGCGATCGCTTCCACTTCGTGTCCTAAGAATGCAGACAATGCGACCGCAATAATAAGGATGATAACGAGCATGTTCTTTAGCTGCTCTAAAAGCAGTTCCCACCAGTGAATTTGCTTGGAGGCAGTGAGTTCATTAGGACCATGTTCCAATAAGCGCTTTGTAGCTTCCTCTCGGGAGAGGCCAGTTGCTTCCGATGTCTGTAATTCTTTCAATACATCTTGTACCGTACGAGTGTGCGGTATAAACGGGGAGGTGTGTGAGGTATGCATGCCTTAAAGTATAAAGATACTGTGTAAACTTTCTGTAAAATTAAGAGAGCACACTGGCAGAAAAATTTAAAAGTGATATAATATGAATATGGGCCATACTCCTCGTGAAGACTTGCACATTCAAAATCCTGATAGGAATTCGAGTGTATATGAAAGAATGAAAAAAATTCTGAAACGAGTAGCACAAGCAATAGAGAACCTCTTAAAAGAAGATCCAGAGCTGAGTGCAATTCTTACGCCAGATTTTAGGAGAGAGTTTAAAACAGAATTTCAACGTATGCTCAATGAACGTAGAGAAGGAGTACGCGGTTTTATTGATAGTATGAAAGTGGCTGGCTTTGGAACGGAGTTTGATGTTTTTGATGCTCTTATAAAAGATTATTTATCAACGAGAAAAGTATCAGATGCGCAACAATACGAAATACGATTGAAACTGATGAAAGAATGCGGACTATTGCAGGGGTTATAAAACCTAAACTCCTGATTACATGTTTGAATAGAACTGCTTCTTGCGGTTCTGCTGGCGGAAGCCTTCGCGCTTGAGGGCGCGGATGCGCTGGAGGCGGCGCGTGAGAGGCTTTTTGTAGTGGTTACGATCGCGCATCATCTTTAATAAACCAGACTTCTGCACCTGCTTTTTAAAGCGCTGCTGCAAGCGGTCTGAGGATTCTTCGCCTTTTTTGATAGCGTATATAGCCATAGAGCTGGAGTACGTTACTAGAGGCCTTATGCGAGTGCAAGCGAATTTTGAGGGGGACAACGGCTTTAAAGGGGACAAAAGGGACAAAGGTTCTTTACTAAAAACCTTTATCACCTTTAAAACCTTTCTGTTCTTTATCCCCTTCTTTCCACTTTATCTTTCCCGACCGTTGCATCTGGGGGATCCAGTCTATAGAATCCTCCAGATGGCAAAAAACGATTATTCCGCACAGCAAATTCAGGTTTTGGAGGGGTTAGAGCCTGTCCGAAAGCGTCCTGGAATGTATATCGGTTCTACGGATGTACGGGGGCTTCATCATTTGGCATACGAAATAGTGGATAACTCAATCGATGAGGCAATGGCAGGCCACTGTACGGAAATAACGGTCACATTGCATGATGATGGCTCTGTAGCCGTGGAAGATAATGGTCGTGGTATTCCTGTGGATATGCACCCAACAGCAAAGAAATCTGCGTTGGAAGTGGTGCTGACAACACTGCATGCTGGAGGAAAATTTGGTGGGGATGATAGTGGATATAAGGTATCTGGTGGTTTGCACGGGGTTGGTTCTTCGGTTGTGAACGCTCTTAGCTCTCATATGCGTGCAGAGGTATATCGTGATGGTTTTGTGCACGTGCAGGAATATAAGAGAGGTAAGCCTCAGGGTGATGTAAAAAAAGAAGGCAAGACAGATAAGCACGGAACACTTATTAGGTTTACACCTGATAAAGAAATTTTTGATACATTGATTTTCAGTATGGATACCTTGCTTACGCGCTTGCGTCAGCAGTCGTACCTCACGCGAGGGATTACCATCTCCTTAATGGATGCTCGTGAAAAGCGTCCTGCGGAAGATTTGCAGTATCCTCGCCTGTATCGTTTCCATTTTGATGAGGGTATCTCCGCCTATGTGCGGCATCTCAATGAATCCAAAGAAGGAATTGGAAGTCCTATCTGGTTTGAAAAAGATACTGATGACGGTTTTGTTGAAGTAGCAATGCAGTATACGCAGGCTTTTCAGGAACATGTGGTTAGCTTTGCAAACAATATTCATACAGTGGAAGGTGGTCATCACCTTACGGGTTTTAAAGCAGCACTTACACGTACTATCAATGCATATGCCCGCCAGTTTGGAATTTTGAAAGAAAAAGAAGAAAACTTAACTGCCGATGACGTACGTGAGGGCCTTACGGCGGTTGTGGCCGTTCGCCTTCGCGAGCCGCAATTTGAAGGGCAAACAAAAGGGAAATTGGGAAATGCAGAAATGAAAACAGCCGTGGAAACGGTGGTAAACGAGAAGCTCAGCCAATATTTGGAAGAGAATCCCAGTGAGGCAAAAGATATTGTTGCAAAGTGCTTGCTTGCTGCGCGTGCTCGTATGGCTGCTCGTGCCGCTCGAGATAGCGTGATTCGTAAGGGCGCATTGGAGGGTATGACATTGCCAGGAAAATTGGCAGATTGTTCTAGTAAAGATGCCACCACAAGCGAGATCTACATAGTAGAGGGGGATTCAGCTGGTGGTTCTGCAAAACAAGGCCGAGATCGTGCTTTCCAGGCAATTTTACCTCTACGAGGAAAAATTCTGAACGTTGAGCAAGCACGTCTGGATAAAATGCTTGCGAATAATGAAATTAAAGCGCTCATTATTGCTCTCGGGATGGGAGTAGGAGAAACCAAGGATATTTCTAAATTGCGTTACCATCGCATTGTTATCATGACCGATGCCGACGTAGATGGAGCGCATATTCGCACATTGTTGCTCACCCTGTTCTACAGATATTTCCCAGAATTGGTTGAAAACGGTTACCTGTATATTGCGCAGCCACCTCTCTACAAAATCCAGAAAGATAAGGATATGCGCTATGCTTATAGCGATGAGGAGAAGAATAAAATATTGAAAGAGTGGGGGATTACGATGGATCAAAATGAGGAAAGTGGAGATGAGTCGGAGCAGGCAGAAGAGTTGCAGGGTGATTTTGAAGAATTGAAGGCGGACGCCAAATCAAAAGCTCCTGAAAAGAAGAAAAAGAAGGTAAACATCCAACGGTATAAAGGTCTTGGAGAAATGAATCCAGAGCAGCTATGGGAAACAACAATGGATCCAGATAATCGTATTATGCTTCGCGTTACTATGGATGACGCAGAAAAGGCAGATCTTGTATTTACAACTCTCATGGGGAACGAAGTAGCACCCCGCAGAAAATTCATTCAGACCCACGCAAAAACAGTTACAAATCTGGATGTATAAGAGGCAACTTGAAATATCAGGTATAGAGAGATGCTATTCTCGTATATCTTCGTGCCTTTTTGTGAGAGGTTTGTGGAAAATAAGAACCCAGAAGTGATTAACAAGATATTTTCCGCCAGTACGGAGTAGCCCTTCTTTATGGATACGTCTTGGCGAAGAAATAGCAATAAGTTGAGGATCAAATTTCACTATTCCAATAGCGCGAAGTCTTTTTGCCATATCTGTATCATCTCCATAAAAAGAAATATTGGTATTAAATCCTCCAATTCGTTCCAGTGCGGATTTGCGAATGATGGCATTACCACCAATCATGACTGAGCCCGTTTTTAAATTGTGATTGATTGCATGTACCACAATGGCAGCAATATAAAATAAAAAAGATATGGCTTGCACAAACCATCCCGCATCAGAAAAATAATACGGGCCGCTCAATCCAACGATTTGAGGATTCTTTTCAAATGTTGTTATCACTCGTTGTAGCCATCCGCTAGTAAGAGTGGTATCTGCATCAATAGTGGCAATAAGATCGCCACGTGCAGCTTGTACGCCGGCTTGCCGCGCCCAGCCAGTTCCTTTATGTATTTCTAATACAACATCAACCCCCGCATATTTTTTAGCTATCTCAGATGTGGAGTCTGTGGATGCGTTATCTACCACAATAATTTCATGTTCACATGGAAAAATGGCTATCTCAGCCAAGATAGACTCGAGGCAGGCTCCTATAAGAGGAGCTTCATTGTGAGCTGGAATGACAAAGCTTATTTTCACCTAGGCAGTATAGCTTATTTTACAGAACTGAGTGTGACGTGTCGTTTACGCAAAATGAATCGTATAGTGAAGCTGCGAATGTATTCCCACCAGCCTTTCATAAAGCCATTTTTGAACCGTCGTCCTGAAAAAATTGGCCTTGGTGATGAAAGAAAGAGGATTTTCCCCAGCGTGTGAATACGCATTGCTAACTCTAAATCTTCATAAGCATCGGCAGCAGGATCGAATTCACCAGCTGCAAAATAAATATCTTTTCGTACAGAAAAACTAAAGCCAGAAAGCCCCACATGCCCAAATATCAGTGCGTTGAAACGAATGCACCATGGGAAAAAAAAGTTGAACATTGTATTTGTCCAGGGCGAACAATCTTTGATAAGGGCTGCTCCTGTAGCAGCTACGTATGGAGTGTTTGTGATTGCATTTGTAAATTCTTCCACCCAATTAGATGGGAGAATTGTATCGGAATCGGTGGAAAGTATGACTGTGCCAGTCGCCGCTCTACATCCTGTATGCCGTGCCTTTCCTCTACCCTTTATGGGTTCGGAAATCACTGAAATATGCAGAACTTTTCCAAAACTTTTTGCGATGCTTACGGTTGCATCTGTGGAGGCATTATCTACAACGATGACATCAAAATCATGTGTAGTGTGCTGTTGTACTAATGATTCTAGGCATGCACCAAGATAACGTTCTTCGTTATAGG
>CAZJPS010000054.1:0-8048 GCA_964548055.1 uncultured Candidatus Peribacteria bacterium | reverse complement strand
TTACTTACTCATGCGACTGCGACAGTCGTTAAAGTAATACAAAGACCTTTGTCCCTTTTGTCCCCTTTTTACTACTTCCACCCCTTCACCTTCAATCCCGCACTAGCAGCCGCTGTCTCCGCCTTCTGTTTACTATTCCCTTTGCCTTCCGCAATCTTCTCCGTCCCTATAAAAACACCACACGTAAAACTCTTATCATGATCCGGACCCACTTCCTCCATCACTTCGTAGTGAGGAGTAATACCCTGAGTCTCCTGTGACTTTTCTTGGAAAAGACTTTTCTCATCACGATGCTTACCTTGAGCAATGAGATCTTGAAGATGTGTGAGAATAAATTTTTCACAGAATCCGCGGGCGACTTCGAATCCCTTATCTAAATAGATTGCTCCAATGAGAGCCTCTAAGGCATTTGCTAACGTAGATGTCTTGTTACGACCATCACTGGCTTCTTCGCCCTTACTCATAAAGAGATACTTTCCAAGTTCCAGTTCCCTCCCCACTTCCGCCAAGTGATCACCTTGCACAAGAGCTGATCTCCAGTTGGTGAGTTCGCCTTCGGGTTTTTTAGATACACGGAATAAATGCTCTGTTGTAGCTAACTCCAATACGGCATCACCCAAAAACTCTAAACGCTCATTATTGCCATACGCCTGCGACTCCTTTACGGCAGAACGGTGCACCAAGGCCTGCTGCAAAAGATCTTTCCTTTTAAAGACAACATCGATCTGTTTCTCCAGGTGCGAGTAATCGAGGGGCTTCGTCATCAAGAGAAGTGTAAAGGGATGACAATATCTTCGCAATTGAGTAAATCCCAAATCCCAAGGACCAGATCTCAACAGTGGAAGTCACTCTAACCTTGAGTTTTTATATGAGAAGAACGAAAGAAGACAAAAAGAAAAATCATCTGTTGGGATTTGGGATTTGGACATTGGGATTTACTTAAGTATTAGAGAAATGAAATCCAAAACTATTTCCGATGTGCAATCGCATTGAGAACTCCATTGACGAATTTGCCGCTTTCTTCATTCCCATACTCCTTTGCAATTTCAATCGCTTCGTTCATCACAACCGCCTGTGGGGCTTCTTTTTGAAAGAGGAGCTCGTAGGCACCCACGAGCAAAATAGAGCGAGAAATAGGATCCATGCGCTCAAGTGGCCACTGTGGAGCATGCTGCTGTACTGCTAATTTTACGTCCTGTTCTTTCTCTAGCACTCCTTTCAAAAGCGATGCAGCAAAGGCTTCGTCGCAGTCCCCTATTTCTTGCGCATTGCGTGCAAGGGCATCCTCAGGTTGTACAGATGGGTGCTTTTCACGCTCAAAGAGCACCTGCATGACAGCGATCCGGGAGATGTGGCGGCGGCGGGCCATATAGGGACTGGGGATTAGGGGCTTGGGACTGGGATAAGATCAAGATCGCAGGATAGTGGATCAGAGATAGAAAGTCATCCGCAAAAAACACTTCCAGTCCCTAATTCCTAGCTCCTAGTCCCTAGACTACGCCTTCACTCTTGTAATGCCCTTCAGGGCCTTCTTTTCCTTGTTTTTAGGGGGAGCTACCACGGAATACGGCGAGTTCTGGCGCTCCTGGAAGCGGCGAACTTCCTTGAGGATATACACAGAATGCTGGCGACGCCCTGCGGACTTCGCTTTCCGTTTCTTTGGTGTAGGTCTCTTACCCATTGGACGAGGAGGATAGGGCTTGGGGCGGCGAAAGTAAAGAGATCTTTGGACGTAAAATTGCTGATTTTTGATTGAAACCAAAAATCCGAAATTGCCTTTTAATACTAATTTCTACGATTACCAGATACAGCCAACATAAACCTCACCACGTACATGAAGAGGTTAAAGATATCCAAATACAAACTGAGCGCCATCAGAAACGGATTCGCTCCTGCCTTACTTTGTTGCTGAATGCGCTGAATATCGTAGGCAGTGAAACCTGCGAAAATGATCACCCCCGCACCAGACAGAAGAATCTCCATCTGGCTTGTTTGTAGAGCAGGAACAAAAAGCTGAATGAGACCGAGAATGACAAGACCCAAAAGGGAGAAGAATAAGGCACGCCCAAGGGTACCCAAATTCCACATTCCTGAACGAGCAACCACTGCAGCTGCACCAGCCATAAAGGCTGTTGAAAGAAACGCATTTAAAAGAATAGAGCCGCCATTTGTGTACGCTTCCAGCACGTACAACAAAAATGGAACAACCGTAATTCCTGACAAGAGAGGAAATAACCCGAACAGAAGATAGTTAAAAGGACTTTTATCCATCCACCATCGAGAAGTGAGAATAAGCGCAAACTCAGCTATAAAAAGCAGAAAAAATATGCCACTGGTAAGCAGTACATTCGCATACTGCATCCCGATATAAATACCGAGAGCCGTAATACCCATTGCAAAAGCGAAAAGGCTATACACCTGGCTTTCTACGGAAGAAGAAAGAGTGAGCGGACTGCTACGAATTGGGGAATATGTATTCATGTGCATAGTGTAGTAATTTTTTGGCTCAAGGCAAACAAAATATCAACATTGTCATTAAGGGCAAAATGGCGAAAAATGCTACATTATACTCAGGGCACCAAGCCTTCCGCTTGAGCTGTTTTTTTGGTATAATAATAGGATTTTGCGGCTCTCTCATGCGGAAATTACTTTTATTGCTCACAGGCCTCCTGGCGCTTATGCCAACGCACTCATATGCCTTTGAAATTCCTGCAACGTGGGTAGGCCCTGTATGCAAATTTCTCCCCTGTAGTGGGCTTGGAGGTGGTGCCGGCGGCCTTAGTAATTATGTGATGCTCCATATAATGCCAATATTTGAATTTGGATTTGCAACAGTCGCAATTTTCCTTCTCTTTATTGCTGCTGCCAATATGGTGATGTTTGCAGAGCAAGAAGACGTTGTAAAAAACAGCCGCACTACATTCGTGTATGCCATTATCGGCGCAGGCATTGTGGCCTTTTCCAGATGGATTGCGGTTGCATTCTCCCCATTGGAAACTGGAAGTAATTTAGTGAATGGATCGGTGGTGAATGCTCTTGTTGGAAATGTGATCACATTTTTCAAATTGCTTCTCGCAATTTTGCTGATCGTGAACATTGTTATTCAGGCGTTTCGTCTCATCGCATCACGGGGACTGGATGACAAAATCGATACAGCACGCAAGCGTCTGATTTCTGGATTCTTTGGCGTAGCATTCATCATGCTTGCCAATACCATTGCTCTCACTGTAAACCCAGAATTTGGCGGGAGTGACATGTTCAATGCAGAAATTACAGGAATCGCAAATTACCTCATTACATTTATTGGAGCAGGTTCTGTATTTTCCATGATAATTGGTGGCATATTGCTCCTTGTTTCGGCAGATGAATCTTTGAAAGACAAAGCAAAAACTATGATAAAAACGGCATTCGTAGCACTCATTGCTGTTCTCGTTGCGTATGGATTTGTTACAACTCTCTTCTCCGTGTGATGAAATTTTCTCGCTTTTCATTCTTGGCTCTGATCCTCGCTGTTCTTCCTACACAAGCAGCAGCTTATAACTTTGTGAATGCCACTGTGGATAGTATTGGAAGTGCACTACCTAGTTTTTCGGCAGATTACTGCCCCGAAATAGGTGGAACGTGTGGATTTTTTGAAATTACTTTCTACATCCTTCATCAGTTTCGTCCGCTTCTCACCATTGTTGCCGGATTTGTGATCAGCATTTATGGAATACGTGTACTGCTCGTACAGGACGATGAAGCATTCGATAAAGTGCGTCCTTTCATGACAGCAGTCATTTCAGGGCTAGTACTAGCATATCTGGTTGAGCCATTTGTAGCGGCATTTTACGGTTCTACCGGGGAAGTGTTCCGTGGCGAAATGCAAACTGGTGTAAATATTGTGAATATAGAAGTGGGAGGAATTATTAATTGGGTGCTGTCTATAGTTGCTGTGCTGTGTGTTCTTATGATTATTATTGTTTCATTTAAAGCCGTTGTACTCGCAAGTAGTGAAGAATCTGTAGCAGATATTCGCAAATCACTCTTTGCAATTGCTGCAGGAATCATACTGCTTGTATTACGCGAGGTAATTGCCGCCGCATTTATTGGCAACACTAGGAGTCCTGTTCCATTGATTGCTATTGGAATTCGCATCATTGGATTTGTACTGGGTTTCATGTCACTTGTCATGCTTGCTATTGTGATTTATCACGGAGTGATGATGATTCTGAGCTTTGGAAATGAAGAGAGATGGACACAAGCAAAAAGTTACTTTGGCAGGGCTGCACTCGGGCTCATCGTTATCCTTGTTAGCCTTGCGCTCGTGAATTTTGTGGCATTGCCGGGAGTGCAGTAAATAGCGTAGAAGAAAACCTTATCGGTTTCCTTCCACGGACCATCCTTCCCTTTAAAGAGCGCTCAGTAGTGGGACCCACGAGACCCACAGCTTCACGATTTATTTTTTCTGTGACAATCTGGAAATCACTCACGATTGATAGTTGTATATCGACTGTACTATCTCGCACGCCCTTCGTACCTCCAACACATCATGCGTCCGAATATAAGAAGCCCCATGAAGGACTGCAATCACAGACGCAGCAATAGTTCCTGGAAGACGATCTTTGGTAGAAAGATTTTCAGGACCCGCTAAAAATGATTTACGGGATGGACTCACAAAGAGAGGACAACCGAGATCGGCAAATGATTTCAGATTTGCAAGAACTTCAAGCGAATATTTGGGATCGCTGGAAATGAAATGACCCATGCCTGGATCCAGAATAATTTTTTCTGATGCAATGCCAGCTGCAACTGCTGCATCTTTGCACTCAGACAGAAACTTTTTAATAGTTTCTACAACATTTTTATACTGAGTTTCTGCAATCGTGGTGCGTGCAGATAGATCTTTGCTGAACATCAAAACCAAAGACGCCTCTGATTTTGCGACAACAGAGAACATCCGAGGATCACTGCGACCAGCTGTCACATCATTCACCATCATTACTCCTTCTTTAAGAGCAGCTTCCGCAACGTTCGATTTATACGTATCGATAGAAAGTTTTGCATCTGGAAACGATGCTCTGATAGCACGAAGAACCGGAAGCACTCTCTGCATTTCTTCTTCTTCAGACACATATGGAGATTTAGGCCCTGTGGATTCCCCACCAATTTCGATAATATCTGCCCCTTCTCCCAGTAACTCATTTGCTCGAGCCAATGCAGCAGATGGATCCAAAAACTTCCCACCATCGTGATAGGAGTTGGGGGTGACGTTTAAGATGCCGACAATCTGAACAGACTTCATGCGAATATCGTGGCGGGTGGATGGGAAAAGATCAACGGGTGATATGACATTATTCTTTAGAACCGCGGGTAAGGAAACCCGCTCTACGGGATGATATTTTTCTTCGATTCCCAAAGTTAGGAAGATTTTTACAAAAAACCTTTGTCCCCTTTATCCCCTTTACAACCTTTGTCCCCTTTCACAAAACCAGTTTTCCTACCTCACATTCCACGCCTTCCTCACATACTCCTCCACACACCTATTCGCATTAAAGTGCCCAAGGAGTGCAATTGCGCGCTTCATGCGGCCTATCCATCGTGCATGATCTGAGTGGTAGTATTCGGGAATCACTTCGTATTGAAGTTGGGTGTACACATCTTCTGCATCGATAATGCGGGTATCATCTGCTCCCAAAGAAGATGCAAGCGGACCAATGCGCCAGCCGGCTTCTGGATCTTTTTCGTATCCTTCTATCCACCAGCCATCGAGCGTGGAAAGATTTAAAACTCCATTGAGGCACGCCTTCATTCCTGATGTGCCCGATGCTTCCAGTAAGCGCATGGGAGTATTCAGCCACACATCTGCGCCACTCACGAGGAGCTTTGCTAAATCTGGACTGTAGTTAGGAAGATAGACCATGCGGATACTGCCGCGAAGCTCTTTACTGTGATCGATCATGTGACGGATAACATCCATGGCAAAGCTATCGCCAGGATGCGCATTCCCTGCGTGCACGATTTGTAGCTTACCTGAGCCAACTTCTCGGAGTCTCTTCAAGTTGGTATACAGCAGTTCTGGACGTTTGTAGCCAACGACTCTGCGCGCACTCGCAATCGTTAAAGTATCACTATCGAAAGGAACATCGGGAGAACTAGCGTTCACATGCGCGATCAAACGATTTTTTGCCTTCATGTGCGCTTCCCATAATTCTCCATCAGGAAGTGCCGAAGCCCGCGAACCCAGAAGTGATGGATTTTTTCTCCATTCTGGAATGTAGCGATCAAATAATTCCTGCATATCTGGACACGCCCACTCTGTGTGATGAATACCATTGGTAATGGAATCTACTGCTGGATTTTCTAGCATCTGGCGAGACACTTCTCCGTGTATACGCGATACGCCACACGTATAGTGGCTGAGTGTCATGGCAAGACGCGTCATGGAAAGTGCATCCTCTCCTGCAAGCTTTTTGATATGCCAGGGAAGACCATCGCCAATCACTTTCCATGCAAGATCGTACTGAAACACATCGTGTCCTGCTTTAAGCGGAGTGTGGGTAGTAAACGCACACGAAGCTCTCACAGCATCATCGCTGAATCCCCTTTCCTTCAGTAACTCCAAAGGAACAAAAGCGCAGTGACCTTCATTCAAATGGAAATTCTTGATGTCGTTATAACCAAGTTTACGGAGCATTCGTACTCCCCCAAAACCAAGAACTGCTTCTTGCATCAAGCGCATGCGGCCATCGCCACCGTACAAATGTTTACAAATATCGCGCAGATCCTGAGGATTTTCTGGCAGATTGGTATCCAAAAAATACACAGGTACACTGTGCGATCCGCTTTTCAATTCAAGAACGCGAGCACCAACGGCAACCGATCGACCTTCCACCATCACCGTCACTCGCTCTGGAAGAAGTGTGAGTTCATCATCCGGATTCCACGCAATATCCACATATTCCTGCGATCCATCATTGCGCAATTTCTGACGCAGATATCCAAACTGCCAACACATCGTGACGCACGCCGCATTCAGTTTGAGATCTGCAGCCGACCGCATCAAATCCGCAGCAAGCACTCCAAGACCCCCCGCAAACGTAGGAATACTGGCTTTCAGGCCTATTTCCATTGTGAAGTAAGCAACATCGAGACGTTTGGACATAGGAGTGTGGTTTGCTCTTATTATAGCAGATTTTAGGTCGTTTTACGATATCGGAAAGAAGGGGGCAAAGGTTGTAAAGACCAACAAGGGGACAAAGGAAACAACCTTTAAAACCTTTGTCCCTTTTGTCCCCTTTATCCCCTTGCCCCAATCTCCTGTATTATGCATACATCTATGATCGATCCACATATCTTCAGAGCCTACGACATCCGTGGCAAAGCTCACGCGCAGATTACAGAAGAAGCTTCAAAAAAAATCGGGCAAGCATTTGGAACAGTGCTCCGTCGGATGTATAAAAAAGAACATCCCACAGTCATTTTAGGATGGGATGCACGCACGCACAGCCCACAATTTGCAGAGGCGATGCAACAAGGTTTGATGCAAAGTGGTTGCCGCGTTCTTCGTATTGGTCAAACACCTAGCCCCGTGAATTATTTTACGATCTGCGAAAGGAAGACAGATGGAGGAGTGCAAATTACTGCAAGCCATAACCCAAAAGATGATAATGGGATTAAATTACAAGTTCGTGATGCTGAAGCGCACAGCGGTGATGATTTGCAGAGATTGCGAGAGCAAATTGAAGCGGAAGATTTTATGGATGGTGAAGGATCGGCAGAAGATATTGATGCCATCACTCCATATTTGCAGCACATGCAGAAACAATTTGGATCGATTGGAAAAGGTATGACAGTAGTAGTGGATGCTGGAAATGGAGTAGCCGGTCCTGCGAATGCAGAAGCGATCCGTCAAACAGGAGCAGACGTTATCGGACTCTATTTGGAACCCGATGGAAATTTTCCTAACCACCAACCAGATCCAAGTAAACGAGACACATTGAAAGATTTACAGAAAGAAGTGAAGGCAAAAAAGGCCTCCATCGGTTTTGCATTTGATGGTGATGGCG
>CAZJPS010000053.1:7971-8337 GCA_964548055.1 uncultured Candidatus Peribacteria bacterium | reverse complement strand
AAGTTCTGCCCAAGTATGGGCAAGCTTGGACCGCGCCTGTCCAGTGGCGCCACAACAATGGGCCACTCACGGAGGCCACTGTGTACAAACACGTGGTCACCTTGAAAAAGGGCGATAGGCTCTTGATTAAGTGTCTCGAGCCCATCGCGCCGTGGAATGGTGTGATCGTCAGATACAAGGGCGAGCCAGTCCTTGTCGGTCTCGCTCGGCCATTGGCGGCCTTCGACGTCAAGAAATGGGAAGAGGGAAAAGGAGGAAAAGAAGAGTGGCCGAATAGTCCATTCTTCATCGCCCACTACGGAGAGAAAGAAATGGGGACCAAAGTCGCCCGTAACTTCCTCAAAACCGGCGAACCGAGGATCGATC
>CAZJPS010000053.1:0-7961 GCA_964548055.1 uncultured Candidatus Peribacteria bacterium | reverse complement strand
CGGCCTGCGGCAAGTACAAAACAAGTACGTGCCAGGCAGTAATTCGACGGTCGGCGAGCAAATCGAGGAGGCACGGAAGCTCCTGAAGGAAGGCCGCGGGAAACCGAAGGCCTAAAACTGTAAGACACATCCAAAGAGCGCCGAGGCTGGTCATCATGACCAGCCTCTTTGCTTATATTCATCTATTTCTATTCTTTCTTCACACCAAGCAGCATCCGAATTTCGTCCTCAAGTCGTTCACGATCTGCAAAATCAGAATAACTAATGCGCTCATATATCTTTTCATAGTCCTGTGCCCTTTTTTCATTTCCTAATTTTTTATACAGACGAGCCAAAGAACCATAGGGCTCTGGCCGGATAAGAACTTTCATTGTTCGTGCTTCATTCTCCAGTACATCAATTGCACTTTGCACATCACCTTTTGCTTCTAGGATTGATGCTTTGAGTTGGAAAAAATATAAAAATGGAACGTCATTCCTTTTTGCATGTTCTATTGCCAGTTCACATTGTTCTAATGCTTTATCGTACTGTTTTCGATTATAATAAATTTCTGCCTTTCTAACGTAGTCACCTTCTCTTGCAAGAATTTTGTCATCCAATCGTTTGTTGAATTCCTCATTTGTTTCCTCCTTTTTTTTGTTCACTGGTCGTGGACCCTGTGCATTTTTTCGTGGGGACTGTTCAGCTAAGAATATAGAGAAGCCTGACACTGCTGCGGCAAGAAGAAGTACACTTCCTATCGCCAAACGAATGTTTCTGCGCTGCTTAGAAGTAGGATCTGTCATCTTACATATAATCTTTGGATTGATTCTTTGTAATTCTGCATAACTCACGTCAAAACGACAGTTAAAATCGCCTGAAACAACTTCTTGATATTTAAGGCTAAACGTCATAACTCCATCCTTATGATGGATAGCAAACAGTTTGACAATTCTCCATAATCCTTCATATTGAACTTTACCAATCACCATATCCTCAGGAAGGTTGTACCATTCTTTTCCTTCCTGAAGAGGAAGTAGTATTTCTATAGGACCTACAGGATCTGTATCGTCATAATAATCGATTCGCGTCTCCTTAGGATGATAACCATCTCGTTCAGTCATAGACTGAAATTAATACTATTTATCAAATTTGTCAAATAACGCAATTTGCCTATTGAGCTGCAATAGTACATACTCCCCGTCCACTCCTAACCGATCGCAGCGGTCCTCCCTTCATAAGAAGGGCCTACGCACTCGGCGAAAAGACGTTAGGAGGTAGTACAAGGATTTCATCACCATCTGGACCCAGGGCATCCTCTTTCTAACCCCAGCCCTAACCCTAACCCTATTCCTATGGCTATACCTTCAGAAAAGCAATTACTGCAAGCCGCGTGCCACTTTGGCCACCGCAAGGAAAAATGGAATCCTAAAATGGCGAAGCACCTCTATGGAGTACGTAAAGGTATCCATATCTTCGATCTGCCTCAGACAAAGAAGCATTTGGAATTGGTGTGCAGCACCCTCAAGAAATTTCAGAATGAAGGAAAAACTATCCTTTTCGTCTCTACAAAGCAGCAAAGTATTCCACTTATTGAACGCGTAGCTCATGCTACCAACCAACCGATGGTGACTAAAAAGTGGATCCCAGGCCTGCTTACTAACTGGAGCACCATCAAGCGACGTCTCCGTTACTATCTCGATTTGCAGAAGTCCTTCCAGACCGGAGAAATTGAGAAGTATACAAAGAAGGAGCAGACGACCCTCCGTAAGAAACTCGCAAAACTGGATATCGCCCTTTCAGGTGTATCCAAAATGTCTGGGCTTCCCGACGCTGTATTCGTATTAGATGCCATCCGCGATAGGGTAGCTGTATTAGAAGCTGCAAAGCTCAAAATCCCTCTCTTTGGTATTTGCGACAGCAATGCAGACCCTGACCATTTCACTGCCTACGTTCCAGCAAATGATGATGCCGTGAAATCAATTGATCTCATCCTTTCCACCATTGAATCCGAATTATCTGATGCCAAAGGATCTGCTAAAAAGGGAGTTGATACCGATGAAGAAATGAAAGCATCTGCTTAAATGTGTTCCCATCCTATCCTCAGAATAAGAATATTTCTCTCTCATTCTTCACCCTCAAAACTATGTCTACTGTGTCCGCCGCTGATGTTTATGCTCTACGCGCCCGCACGGGTGTATCTATCCTCGCTTGTAAGCAAGCCTTAGAAGAAGCAAATGGAGATCAGGAAAAGGCTATCGAAATTCTCCGCAAGCGCGGCATTGCTCAGGCAGTAAAAAAGGCAGACCGTGAGCAATCAGAAGGCGGAATCTTTATTTCGACAGATGGCGAAAAGGCTGCGATTGTCACACTCAAGTGTGAAACAGATTTTGTGGCACGCAACGATGCCTTCATTGCTCTCGGGCAGGAACTAGCCGATGCCTTCCTCAAGAAGGGTGATGCAGCTGCAAAGACTCTTGCAGAACAGAAGATGCCAGAAGCAATTCAAAAATTAGGAGAAAATATTTCATTAGGAAGCATGGAAGAGGTCATCTCTCATTCAGTGGCAACGTATGTGCACAGCAACCGCAAAATTGGTGTGGTGGTAGGAAGCAGTTCTGCAGAAGCCACCGTCCGTGAAAAATTAAAAGACGTTGCCATGCATGCCGCTGCGCTGAATCCACTCTACGTTCGTCCTGATGAAGTACCTACCGCTGTTATAGAAAAGGAACGCGAGATTTGGAAAGACCAATTGAAGAACGAAAAAAAGCCAGAAGCGATCCTCGAAAAGATCATGCTTGGCAAAGAGAAGAAATTCCGAGAAGAAAATGCACTTCTTAAGCAAGCCTTCGTGAAGGATCCAAATCAGACCATTGAACAATACTTAGGCGGTGCTGATGTTAGCGCCTACGTACGTGTTACGGTCTAATTTCTGCTAGTTGGACAGTACATCATCAGAGCCAGAAGCAGCACTATCTGTTTCTTGGCGTTTGCGAAGTATAAACAGTACCAACCCTCCTGCCGCTATTGCACCCAATGCAACGGTAACGAGTAGTAATATATTGGGACCTCCAGAAGCAGATGATTGTACCGAGGACCGAACAGGAATTGGTGGTAACGCACCTCCAGATGCCGGACGCGTAGCAGAAATAGGAAGAACAGCACTACCACAGTTTGCAGGACATTGATCACCACCATCACACATTTCACCTGTGTCTATCACACCATCTCCGCAAAAAGAACGTTTACAGGATGTCCTACAAGCATCTTTTTGAGAATCAGAATTGCCTGCTCCGCTATCACATTGCTCTCCAGGCTGAACAGTTGCATCGCCACAGGTTGAAATCGTGCATGTACTGGTACATTGAGGGTCGCTCTTTTCATCACATTCTTCTGCACCCTCAATAATGTTATTGCCGCACACTGGAAACCTACAGTAATTGTTACAACTATCTTTTTGGCTTGTGTTTCCATCATCACATTCCTCGCCCGCCTGCGTAATACCATCCCCACACATGGGGAGAGTGCACTGCTGAGTGCATGCATCTGTCGAAATAGTATTTCCATCATCGCATTCTTCCCCTACTTCAATTTTTCCGTTTCCACACAGTACTCCTGATGAGGCAACGGAAGAAAGAGATGCACGTGCTGAAGATACAGAGGAAGAAGCAGCAATTGAGGCTGATGCACTTTTTACAGCACCTGAAGAAGCCATGGTACTACCACTCTGAGAAAGGAGTGCTCCAGTTGCAGAAAGGAACGTACCGCTCCCACTGCTCACACTCACAGCGCGAATGCTCGATGACTTTTTGCTGCTCTTAGACGAAGAAGATGGCAAATCTACTTTAGAACAGCCATTCCTAAAAACCCAATAACAACCATCGCATTGATCTCCCACGCATGTGGGAACGGCACAGTATTTTCCACACATAGGAAGAGGGCTAAAGCGCCTTTCCACAATAAGATGACCTTCTGCATCTACTCCATACAATTCCTCAGCGGGCGGCTCACATTCCTCCACCTGAGTAAGTAGAACACCATCTCCACATGTATTCAGCCTACAATCAATTTTACATTCTGTTTGTCCGTTCGATGCACCATCATCACACTCTTCACCTCTGTCCGAATCTATCACTCCATCACCACACGAATTGGGAACATGATAGATCTGACTTTTTAAAGGACACCCCGCAGCGCCATATGGTTTCCCAACACACGAAGCGGCCGATACCGTTCTACTAACAAAAGTCACTCCGGCAATTACAAAAAGTGACAGGAGAATCCATGCCCGGAAGGACTGTGATAAAGGGCGCTGTATCATCAGGATAGTATAACATTTTTTGGCTTTGGAGTCACATGAAAATGAGCGACCAATGAATGGGAAATTGAATGATTTTGTAAAAGAGACCATGTAGAAAAAACTAATAAAAAGAGACTCAGTTCAATATGTCACTTCATGAGCTTCTTTAAAATCTCTTACGAAATCCATTTGTTCGATGTATAATGTGTTCTATGGCTGGAAAACGAATTCTTATAATTGAAGATGATTCTGTACTACGAAATTTGTATGTCACCAAATTTCGCGCCGATGGC
This sequence comes from uncultured Candidatus Peribacteria bacterium, assembly GCA_964548055.1. GTDB lineage: Bacteria > Patescibacteriota > Gracilibacteria > Peribacterales > Peribacteraceae > CAZJPS01. The sequence goes on along the minus strand of CAZJPS010000053.1, from coordinate 3,389 downwards.
TTTGAAGTAAGCACGGCAGACGATGGATTGGACGGAATAGAAAAAATTAATGCCGCAAAACCTGATTTGGTGATTTGCGATATTCGAATGCCAAAAGCCGATGGTTTTGAGGTTCTGCGAACTTTTCCAAAACCTCCGCGCGCATTTCAAATAATTCTTCTCACCAATTTTGATCAAGTGGATTACAGGGAGAATGCTTCAAAAATGGGAGCAGAAGGATACTTTGTAAAAAAAGATATGACGCTTGGAACACTTATAGACGCAGTCAAAAAACTTTTGAAAGAATAAATTACAGTTTGAACCACGCTAGCCATCTACTAATCCAGTGAAAACGTGGTGGCGTAGTAAGTGGTCTACTTTGAAGAATAGAAGCCTTTAAAACATCTCGCAATTTTTGGACTGAATCATCATTTTTTCCCTCCAAAAGAACATTTACTTCACCCATATCATCCAATGAAGAAGTCATAAAATTTACAGAGCCCACAAAGGCACGCGAACGATCAACAAGCATCGTCTTTCCATGAAACATCTGTGGATACAAAAAAACTTGCATGCGCATTGTGTTTCCTTCCGTAATAAGCCTTGTCACAGATTCCATATTTGCAAAATGATGAATAGTCATTTTACTTGGAACAATAAGGGTAACACGCACGCCTTCATGACTCTTTTTGATGAGGGCATCCACTACCCTAGAATCTGAGATGTAACACTGTTCAACAACTATAGAGTGCGTTGCACTCTCAATAAGATTCATTACAACAGAACGAATTTCCTTCCTCGTATCGGTATTCATATAGATCTGAATATTTTCAGTGGGTCCTCGTAATTCCCCCCTCGTAAGGTATTGCGATACAAACATGCTCCCGCGTAATTCCACCATATAATCGTGCAGCCATTCATTATATTCATCACCAATATTCATGCCTGTAAGCAGAAGAATTTTATCGTCAATGATATACACTTTCGCGTGATCTTTATCCTGCGAATGCGTAATACGAATATTGTCGTGATTCCAAAACCGTTCCCACATAGGATCTTTTGTTTCTCGCGTTGAAAGAAAATCATGCTGGAATTCAAATACATCTCCCGTGGCTTCTTTTGTGATGTACACTTTCACTCCGCGATCAGCCAATTGCAAAAGCAATGAAGCCATACTTCTTCCTATCGAATCATCCTTCCATATAAACATTTGAATGACGACAGTGTGCTGCGCTCTTTTTAAAAGTTTTTGAATGCGAGGAAATACTTCTCTATCCACCCATAAACGAGAACGTGGGAAGTGACTAATGCCAGCAATGGGATATGGGGTTTGTAATAAAACTTCCGTACGCAAACGGTAAAACATTCTCCAGCCGCGCACCCTCCGCTGCCCCCGCTTTCCAAAAATATAACGGAGAGCTCCCCGCAAAGTGCTTCGTATTGTGCGCCGTTGGAAAAGGGTACTAAGTGGAATAAACGAAAGAAAAAAATCTTCAAGCCGGCTCTATGTATAATTCAATGATAGTATATCGTATTTTTGACTTCCATAAGCCTAAAAATGAGCGCGTAATGTGGGTAGAGAATAGGCACAAAACCTGCTATAATGGTACGATACCTTCTGAGAACGTATCCGTACCTTGACTATCTACCTCTATTCCATCGGCATTATGCTCTGCGCGGCACTTGCTGTGTGGGCAGTGCTGATGTGGATGCAATTAAGAGAAGATCGTAAACGAGAACGTGATTTAGTGTTTTTGCAGTTACTCGTCCCGAAAAAAGAGAGCAAGGAAGACAAAGAAGTAGAATCTGAGCAGTTTTCGACGGGAAAAGACTTTCGTGAAGTGCTCGGAGTAATGGATCACTTATTCCAATCGTTACACAGTTTATATAACAATCGAATGAATCGATTTTTAAAGGGTCAAGATTTTATTTCTGTGGAATATGCAGCGCTCGCGGGAGAAATTTTATTCTTCATCGTGTGCCCACGAAGAATCGCCCATCTGATAGAAAAGCAAATTACCGCGTTTTATCCCGATACTATTATTGATGAAGTAGAAGACTACGATATTTTTACAGAATCATCCGTTGCAACAGCCGATATCCTTGTCCCCCATCACCCATATACTTCATCCTTTAAAACATATCAGCAATTAAAAAGTGACCCTCTGAATGCCATTACAAATGCTTTCTCAAAGTTAAAATCAGAAGAAGGTGCCGCTGTGCAATTTGTACTGCGTCCAGCAAAGCAAGGATGGCAGAAAAAAGTGCAAAAAGAAGCTAGTCACCTCCTCAACCCAAAAAAGAAGCACGGAGGATCTTGGCTAAATCCAATCACGTGGTTCTCCGCATTTTTTGATATGGTGACGGGAGGTACCGATGCACTTGATGCCAAAGAAGAACAATCCACAGGTGAACGCGTCTCGCAGATAGTAGAGGAATATAGTAAGGCTCTTGATGAGAAGGCTAATAACCCAGGATTCACAACGATTATTCGCTTAGTCACATCCGCGCAAACAGAATCCAGAGCACACAATCTTTTAGATGGAATCGTGGCTTCCTTTTCACAATTTGGAAGCATAAACGGTAATTCATTCCATCACCCACATACAATTAACCGCCGCAAAATTATTGAAGGATTTATTCGCCGCAAAGCAACGCGCACCTTCATGCAAGCCTTGCGCTTTCACACCATACTTTTGGGCACCACTGAGCTTGCTAGCTTTTTCCATCTTCCAAACATCAAATATAATAAAGTTGAAACTATTAAATGGCAGAACTTTAAAGTAGCTCCTTCTCCAAAAAATATTCCAGATGAAGGACTGTTTTTAGGGCTAAATACATACAGAGGAGAGAAGAAAAAAGTATTTATGAAAAATGAAGATCGCTTCCGTCACTTCTACATCATAGGGCAAACCGGAACAGGAAAATCTTCCATTATTCAGCTCATGGCCAGACAAGACTTTAACAACGGAAAAGGCGTGTGCGTGGTTGATCCACACGGTTCTCTTATTGAAGATCTATTACCATACATCCCTCGTTCTCGCGCTGACGATGTTATCTACTTTAACCCTGCTGATACCGAACGGCCCCTCGGACTCAACTTGCTAGAAGGAAAAACTCCAGAAGAGCGAGATTTAATTGCACTGGATGCAATGAATATGATGGTAAAAATGTTCGGTGAAGAAATATTCGGACCACGCATTCAAGATTACTTCCGCAATGGCTGCTTAACCCTCATGGAAGATGAAGAGGAAGGAGGCGCCATTACAGATCTTGTTCGCCTTTTTACTGATGATGAATGGCAAAGGTACAAAGTATCCAAAGTGAAAAACCAAGTTGTACGCTCTTTCTGGGAGAAACAAATGGCTCAAACAGGCCAGCGTGAAAAACAAGAAATGATTCCTTATTTT
>CAZJPS010000052.1:0-8536 GCA_964548055.1 uncultured Candidatus Peribacteria bacterium | reverse complement strand
GCAACAACGGTTGCAGGTACTCCTGGCTTTCTGTTTTGGCGGAAATCCACCATGCGAAGCAGCCTCTTGTGTCCTCCTCCACGATGGCGCACAGATACTCGTCCTGCTGAATCACGCCCACTAATGCGTTGCTTTCCCATCACCAAGGATTTCTCTGGGCGCTTCTTAGAAAGGCCAGAGAAGTCCGCGATCGTCATTTGACGTCGTGCGGGTGTCGTTGGTTTAGGCTTCTTGAGTGGCATGAGTGCTTAAGAGGATGTCGATTGGAATGCTATTAGATCCAGTACTTTGCTGTTTTGAGACAGAGTTACGATGGCCTTCTTCCCTGCATGGCGCTTCTCCATCACCTTTCCAGCTCCAAGGGAACGTGTTTTTGGCTCTGTGTGCATCATGCGAACTTGCACTGCATCTACATCGTAGAATTTCTTGAGGGCAGATTTTACTTCCACTTTGGTGGCATCGTTACGCACCCACAGTGTGTAGGCTTTCTTGCCAGCAGCAGCCTTCAGGCGCTCCGCCTTTTCCGTGACTACTGGGCCAATGATAACGTGAGAGAGGTCCATTATTTGGAGGAGTCGGAGGAATCAGAAGTCTTTTTCTTGGATACTTTTGGAGCTGCCTTCTTAGAAACTTTTGCAGCTTTCGTAGGAGCATCTGCTTTCTTTGCTGTCTTGGACCTCTTTGCAGCAGGCATCTCCTCTTTTACGACACCATCCAGCACCATCTTGCTCTTCTGCACTCTCATATTCTTCTTTCCAGCCAGCATCTCTTCAGCTTTTGCGATGGAATCACCAATGAACACAATCGCGCGAGCGTGGATGAGATCTTCTGGGTTAAGGTAAGAGACTGTGATAGTTTTCACAGACTTTAAGTTGCGTGTAGAGAGCCACAAAGGCTGATGCTGTTCTGGAAGCACAAATAAAATGTGACGCGCATCCGCAAGCTTCATCTTTCCAATGAGACCCACAACATCTTTTGTCTTGATCGTATTTGGATAGCTCTCCAATCCCACGATCGTTGCCTTTTTTGCCTGCAATGAAAGACAACAGATAAGGGCAGCCTTGCGCATAGATTTAGGCATATCCTTGCGGTAATTCTGATCACTGCGAGGACCGAATGCCTTGCCACCTCCACGAAGGAGAGGGCTGCGTACAGAACCACGGCGAGCGCGGCCTGTGTGCTTTTGGTCGTATAACTTGCGTGTGGATCCTGCGACCTCATGGCGATTCTTTGCGTGAGCAATCGGCATGCGGCGGTTATTTTGCTGGAGCATGATCGCTTGGTGGATCAGGCCGTGCTTCACAGGCTGACCAAAGAGAACAGCTGGCAATTCCAGAGTGCTCTTTTTTTCGCCGGCGGAGGAGAAGATATCAATTTTCATGGGTACTGATTATTTGGCTTCGGGAGTAGATTCTTTGGTCACGAACACCACGCTACCGTTAGGACCTGGAACCGGACCTTTGATAGCGATGATGCCTTTAGCGGTATCGGAAGAAACGATAGGACGGTGTAACAATGTGATCGTCTCAAGCCCCATGTGCCCTGCCATTCTGTGTCCTGGAAGAATACGGCCTGGTGATGTACGCATTCCGACTGAACCTGGTTCGCGCTTGAAGTGAGAACCGTGGGTAGCAGGACCACCAGCAAAGTGGTGACGGCGCACAACACCTTGGAAACCCTTTCCTTTTGAAGTGCTAGAAATAGTGACCATGCTCTCTGGAGGCAATATCTCGGATGTGATCTGCTTGCCTGGTTCCATGCCATCCAACGATTCCACCTGCCACTCTTTTTGATGCAAATAACGCATATTCTCCTTTCCTTTGCGGCTCTTCCACTTTTTAGCACCAATCCCCAAAACGACAGCGTTATAGCCATCCTTTTCCTTGGTTTTGGTACGAACAATCACGTTAGGCTCTATAGAGAGGTATGTCACAGGAATTGCCTCTCCTGTTGGGAGAAACACGCGTGACATGCCGACTTTGCGAGCGATAAGACCAGACATAAATAAGGAGAGAATTCTCCCTTGCCAGGTGGCTGCAAGCTGGCCGTGTCAGGCTGAGCTTGTCGAAGCCCTTGGCGGTTCCTCTGGTTTGCTTATTTCCCGTTCGGGAGAGGCAAACTAGAACACAAGGAGATACCTCGCACCCCGATTCCGGGATACGAAAGCGGGCAAAGTGTAGGGAGGAGACACTCGGGAGTCAACGTCAATTCATACATTTTCTGCCTTAAAACATATATCTTTATAAAGACTTGACCTGAAAAGTACCAAATATTCATACTATCTTTGATATGGCTAAATTACATGAATTATTAGTAGCGCCAGTTATGAAAGAATCATCTGAACATTTTGTACAATGCTCAGATCAGGTGATTAAATATTCAGCAGTTTTTAAAGAACAGGCAGAGAATTTACTTTCAAGAATTCAAAGGGGAGAAACTATTCATCTATCTGACATAGAAGCACTTGGTGATGTTGCAGCTAAGATGGAGATGGCGGCGATAGATTCTAGAGATTCTGCACAAATGGTGAATGATGAATCAGCAGAGATTATCGACGAATTTTTTAGTGAATAAAGCTTGGAATCTATACAGTATAGAGAGTACATTCCGTTTCCGTCCTCATACACCCTTTGCCATATGAGAAATATCGAAGAATTTCAGAAAGATATTGTTAATACAGCAATTACAGAAGCAGCTGGATTGATTGATCAAAATCAAAGAGATGATCTGAGTCAACTAGCACTCGTAGAAATTCTAGAACAGTGCGCATCAATAAGAGATAAGGCATATAAAGCTCCACTGAAAAATGTTTTACATTTACAGCAACAGGCCGCAATTATTGGACAATCTACAGAGAAGTAGAGTTACGCTAACGGCCTATAGCAACACCTCTCATCTTTCAGCTACTCTATAAGCCATGGATCAGTTTCGCCTTCAAAAAATTCAGCAGATTCGCTCTAGCGGAGGAATCCCCTATGCTTCTTCTTTTGAACGTACACATACGCTTATAGAAGCCAAGAAGACGAAAGACTCCACTGCATTAAAAGTGGCTGGGCGTGTGATGCTGATGCGCGATATGGGGAAAGTGACATTCCTTACACTGCAGGATCACACCGGGAAATTCCAAGTGGTGCTGCGCAGTGATGAATTAGGAGAGAAAGCTTATAAGGATGCACTGGAGCTTTTGGATAGAGGTGACTTTATAGGAGTAGAAGGAAAGAGATTTGATACGCAAAAAGGCGAAGCGAGTGTGCTTGCAACTACATGGACTATGCTCAGCAAGGCTCTGCGTCAGCCACCAGAAAAATGGCATGGGATTGCAGATCAGGAGACTGCGTGGCGTCAGCGGTATTTAGATTTGATCAGCAACCAAGAAACATTTGAACGTTTCCGTTTCCGAAGTAGTTTCCTCAAAAAAATGCGCGAGTTCTATTGGAGTTCTGATTTTACGGAAGTAGAAACACCTGTGCTTGTAAACGCTGCATCCGGTGCACTCGCCACTCCCTTCAAAACTCATCACGAAGCGTACGACTTAGATGTGTATTTGCGCATCGCTCCAGAAACATTTCTGAAAGAATGTTTGGTAGGTGGGTTCGATAGAGTGTTCGAAGTAGCACGTGTGTTCCGCAATGAAGGTCTCGATCCCAGTCACCTCCAAGACTTCACGATGGTGGAACATTACGCGGCGTACTGGGACTACAAACAGAACATGGAGTTCACAGAAAAAATGTTAAGTACGCTTATCAAAGATCTCATCGGAAAGACGACGATTCAGATTCCAGACCGTGATGGAAAATTAGTGGAAGTGGACTTCGCACCACCGTGGCCAAAACTGAGCATACGTGAAGTTATCCTAACATCCTGCGGGATTGATATTGCAGAAGCGAATTCGCAGGGAGCCCTAATCAAAGCCATAAAATCGAAGAAAATTCGCTTAGATGTGGACATCGAAAAATTAGGGTTTGGAAACCTGGTGGATCAGCTTTATAAGAAAGTTGCGCGTCCAAGTTTGGTGCAACCCACGTTCATCATCGAACACCCCATCGAACTTTCCCCTCTCGCCAGAAGGAACGATAAAAATCCTGCGATCACGGATAGGTTCCAACTGGTGGTAGGTGGTTGGGAAATTGTGAATGCATATTCAGAGCTCGTGGATCCCGCCGATCAGGCACAGAGATTTGATGAACAAGCCAAAGCAAATGCTGGTGGAGACGCTGATGCACATAGAAAAGATGATGAGTATGTAACGGCCCTTGAGTACGGTTGTCCTCCCTGTTCGGGCTGGGGCATGGGAGTAGATCGCATTGTGGCATTACTCACTCAACAGCAAAATCTGCGCGATGTGGTGCTGTTTCCTCTCATGAAACCTACACATAACGCGGTCACGGAAACAGATATGAAAGGTCAGATTGATGCAGAAGTGCGAAAGAATACGCATGAGAGGAAGCCAGAGGTACCAACAGAATCGAAAACAGCATCTAAGGCCAGTGCTGTACTTCTGCAGCACATCGAATACGGTCACTTACTTCCATCTGCACATTCACTGATCAAAGAGCATTCAGATCAAACGAGAGCTCATCTACTTGCAACCGGTGCCGCCATGGAAGCACTCGCCCATAAATTAGGTGGTGATCCAGATACCTGGAGAGTAGCCGGCATGTTGCACGATCTTGATTGGGATAAACTCGCAAAAGATGCAGAGGCACACTGTGGTACTACACTGGAACAACTACTGGCAGAAGTAGAGGCCCCTCGCGAACTTTTGGAAGACATCCGCTCCCATTACGCCGCAAAATACGGTGAAGAGTATCCACTGAATACAATGCTCCGAAAAGCTTTGTACTGTGTAGACGAACTGACCGGTTTCATCATCGCCGTCACACGCGTGCGGCCCAGCAAAAAAATTGCGGACGTGGAAGTGAGTAGTGTGAAGAAAAAATTGAAAGATAAAAGCTTTGCCGCGCAGGTGGACCGGGAGCAGATCAAACGATGTGAAGAATTATTGGGAATTCCTTTGGATGAGATGATTGGGATTGTGCTGGAATCGATGAAAAAGATTGGCGGAGAGCTTGGATTGTAGTAGATCGAATAGATATCCCTGTTCTGATCGCCAACCGCACCCCGAACGGCGCCTCTTTACTTAGCACCATGAAAGCGGGTTTCCTTACCCGCGGCTCCTGGGGTGCAATGTCCAACCGCGCTTAAAACCATATCAGTTCCTGCACATCCCATTTCCCGCTACCAGAAGACCAAAAATACAAATCTTGATCTTCTACTAAACCCGCACGAACGGGATTGCGATGAATATAATGAAGCGCATTAAGCGGATTATCTGGAATGCGCATATGAAACCGTGGTTGCCATAAAGTACCCTGACCGAATGTTAAACTTAGATTACGTTTATAGGATTGCATGACAGCTGAAATAGTTCCAGAACTAGGAACATTTAAAAGAAAATGACAATGATCGGGCATCACTACAAATCCATACAAAGAAAATAGATACATTTCCTGGACCCTGTATAAAGTTTCAACAGCCTCTCGTGCATAGGCAGGATCAGCAAAGATAGGTCTTCTATTCTTAGTATTGGTTGTAATAAGCATTGCGACGTCATTTTGTATAGGGTGCCTTTGCGACATGTCGTTACACTAGAACACCGCTCTGATGGTGCAAATAATTCTAGTTACATTAAAAAATTGGCTTAGGAAAAATAAAAAAGCCGTTCTGAGGTATAGCAGAACGCCAAAAATTGGAGGAGAGGTGCGGCGGCACTTCTCCTCCCTTCTTGCAGCACTGTGCCATCCCCCATGACTCTACTGATTAGATGTGACAGTAGAGCCTAGCAGAGTAAGCATCTTGCAGCTGCAAGGAAAGTTCACAAACGCTCCGCGTTTGTGGGCTGACCACCCTGGGGTGTGTAGGATCAGTCAGCCACGGAAATATCATGGCATTTATAAAATATTTGTCAATTTTAGAGCACAATCTCTTCTTCCCTCTGCGGTGTAAACACCTGTATCCCCTTCTGCTTTGTCATTCTTGCAGCAAACGATTCCATTTGATCTATTTCTCCATGTACTAAGATCAGTTTCTTCAAGCCATCTACACCCAATACATACGTATCCAAATCATTCATATCGGCATGACCGGAATACACATCGATGGTCACAACTTCGGCTCTTTTATCAATAAATTCATCAAAGATCTTCACTTGGTGGATAGCAGGATCTACCACACGACGACCGAGGGTGTTTTCGGCCATATATCCAACTGCGAGAATCGTATTCTTGGGATTACTAATTTCATTTCGTAAATGGTGACGGATGCGGCCTGCTTCGCACATACCCGATGCCGCCATGATGATCATAGGTCCGGGCGTATTGTTCAGTTCCTTACTTTCATCCACCGTTTGGGTGTAACGCACGAGTGAAAATTGAAAGGGATTGTGCTGACGGCTGAGAAATTGTTTAAACATCTCCTCGTCATAACATTCAGGATGACGCATGAAGACTTCTGTCACACGAGAAGCAAGCGGGGAATCGATCACGATGGGAATAGACGGAATTTTCTTAGCGTCCCAGAGCACATGTAAGTCGTATACAATTTCCTGTGTTCGCTCGAGTGAAAAAGCAGGAATAATGATCTTTCCCCCTCTTTTGGCAGTGCGAGTAATCACTTCCTGCAAAAGACCGCGAGCATGTTCAGCATTTTCATGGAGCCTATTCCCATACGTAGATTCACAAATAAGGGCCTCTACATTTGGCATCTGGCTGGGCTCCCGGATAATTGGCAGGGGATCGCGACCCAGATCTCCACTAAATCCAATGCGTCTGGTTTTACCATGCTCGGTCACTTCCATAACAAGCTCTGCTGCTCCAATAATGTGCCCTGCATCAATGAACTGAACGCGCAGGCCATCACATACCTGGAACCACTCTGTATAGTTCTGGCCCTTAAAAATAGCCATACAAGCCTGTGCATCTTCCTGGGTATATAAAGGGCCCTCAGAAGGCAGCATGGATGCCTTCATATGCTTATGAAAGTACTCTTCATCTTTCTCCTGAATGTACCCCGCATCCTTGAGCATCACTTCAGAAAGATCTTTTGTAGCATAGGTACAAAACACCGGTCCTCTATATCCCCGCTTATATAAAAGCGGTATGCGCCCCGCATGATCCATGTGAGCGTGACTCAACACAACAGCTGTAATATCTGTTGCCTTAAATGTGAACGTGGAATTCTTTAGCACAGTCTCGCGGCGGCGGCCTTGGAAGAGACCACAATCCAAAAGAACTCTTTTCAAACCCGTCGAACTTTCAAACTGCAACTCATGGCACGTACCAGTTACTTCCTGAGCCGCACCATGAGGAATGATTTTCATATTTCACTACAGTATACAGGAAAAATGATGCTAAAAACACTATGAGAAACTACACATCAAAATACTCTATTTTTTCGCTCACATCAGGGCTATCTCCTTTTTCGATGTTTTCTATCACGCCCACTGATGACAAGAGATCTTCACGTTCTTTTGCGGTGAGCTTCCGTAGCTCTCCCGGTTTACGGTGAGTACTTAGAAGAGACATGATCCGCACTCTCCGAAGTGTCTTTACCGTGTACCCCACATGCTGACACATGCGACGAATCTGGCGGTTGCGTCCTTCCGTGAGAATAATCCGAATAATGTTTGGTGCAATTTTCTGTACAGTCAGAGGCTTCGTAAGCGAACCATCCAGTTCGAATCCTTCTTCCAGCTGCCTGCAGGCAATGGAATTGATCGTGCGATCGAGCGTCACTTCATATTCTTTATCATGTTGAAACCGCGGATGAGTGAGGCGATAGGCAAGCACGCCATCGTTTGTAAGCAGTAAAAGCCCTTCTGAATCTTTATCTAAACGACCTACTGGAAAGATTTTGCCCTGTAGCTCGGGTGGGAGAAGATCTTGAACCGTCTTCTGATCCTCACTCGTTGCATTTGTAGTCACAACCCCTACAGGCTTATCCAGCACGTAATAGAGCATTTCTTGGCGTGCCTGAAGTACTTTGCCATCTACTTCAATCGTATCCAGCAAAGGATCAGCCTTTTGGCCAAGGGTAGCCACTTTCCCATTTACTTTCACCAGTCCTTGCTCGATATATTCCTCGGCCTTACGACGAGAAGCGATTCCTCTAGCCGATAGAATCTTCTGAAGGCGTTCCTGCATGAGAAGATTCTAGCGGATCTCTTACCACAATATCGTCATAATGTGCATGCATCACTTTTTCCCACGCACCTACAAGATAGTTTTCCATCCTCAATTCCGGGTTTTTATCGCGTGTAAAAAATGTGGCCTGTAATTCTGCCATTTTTCTAAACTGAGCAACAATAGGGTCATCATGAGGTAAGCCGCCTAGTGCATAACGCAAAGCGAGAACCATGTCATTGATGACTCTTTGAAGTGTCTGTTCTACCTCATGTGCAGATTCTTTATGATCATGTACCTGTGTATACTCAGCCAAACGGCGGGGCAAAGCATTGTTTTGACGCATAAATCTGCGA
>CAZJPS010000051.1:0-8577 GCA_964548055.1 uncultured Candidatus Peribacteria bacterium | reverse complement strand
GGCTTTTTTGCTCTTACATTAGCTGTGTACGGCCATTCTATTGGTTATGACTTTGTGCGATGGGACGATGGAATGCTTGTGTACGAAAACCCTGCTATACGCGAAATTTCGCCTTCATCACTTAAACGAATATTCACAACCTACGATCCTGAATTATACATCCCTCTCACTTTCCTTAGTTACCAGATTGATTATCAGATAGGAGGTCAAGCAGCGACTGTATATCACACCACAAATATCATATTTCATACACTAAATGCCATTTTAGTGATGTGGTTTACCTATTTGCTCATAAAAAAGAAATGGATAGCCCTTTTGTGCGGTTTTCTGTTCGCCATTCATCCTTTGCATACAGAAGCCGTGGAATGGGTGAGTGCCCGTAAAGATCTCTTGAGCACCTTCTTCTTTTTGTGGTCTATTATTGGTTATCTGTACTGGCGCGATCGTGGCTGGAATAAGTTCCTGTTTGCGAGCCTTGCTGCGTTTACGCTCGGTCTACTTTCCAAAGTGATGATCATCACGTTGCCTGTTATTCTGCTTCTTTTGGATTACTTGGAAGGCAGACAACTGTGGAAATGGGAAGTGCTTAAAGAGAAAATTCCATACTTTGGGCTTTCGGTCCTCTTTGGTCTTATCGGTATCTTTGGAAAAACAGGTGTGATCCAATCTTCTACTTTGAGCGCTAAAATTTTGATGGCCTGCAAGAGCGCAGTCTTTTACTTACAACAGATTGTGTGGCCTACAAGTTTTTCGCTTCTTTATCCGTACACTAAAACGATCGTAATCACTTCCCCGGATTTCTTCATTCCTATTCTCGTTATCATCGCTCTCAGTATCTTTGCTTGGTATTCGCGCAGGTGGGGGCGCACTGTTGTTTTCGGGTTTCTGTTTTACATCATCACCGTTGCTCCCACGTTCTTAAACTTTGCCAAAGGTGGAGAGATGGATGTGTACTTTGCATCCGACCGATATGCGTATATTCCTTCTATTGGTATTTTTCTTGTCATTGCGTGGCTTTTGTATCACATGACCGATTTGTTCAGTTATTCGTCTGACCATGAAGAATCAGAAATCAAAAATCAGAAATCAACGATTGTGTTTGGAATCATGACGACCATTATCGTTTGTATCTGTGTACTTCTCTCTTACAAGCAATCGCTCGTGTGGGCCAACACAGAAACACTCTTTGAGAATGTGCTCGCACAGTATCCCGATTCGTCACACGTAGCACATAATAACCTTGGAAATGTATATCGTTTGCGGGGAGATTTTCAGAAGGCAGTTTCTGAATATGAGCAGGCGATTGCCATTCGTCCGCATGCAAAAACACTCAGTAACTTGGGCGTGGTATATCGTCGTTTAGCCCAGTACGATCAGGCATTTAAAACGTATGAGGAAGCCCTTAAGATTGATCCCGTAAGCAAAGAAGCACATTACGGTTTGGGGTTGGTGTATATGGCGCAAAAGAGAAATGCAGAAGCGCAAAAGGAATTTGAAACGGCGCTGCGCATCGATCCAAAATACGAAGAAGCATATACCAATTTGGGGGCTTCATTCGTAGCGCAAGGAAAGATTGCGGAAGGGATTGATGCCTACGAGAAGGCAATTGAGATCAATCCATATTTCCCCGATGCTCATTACAATCTTGCTGTGGCCCTTACAGAATCGAAGGAAACAACGCGAGCAATTGAGGAATACGAAGCTGTCGTTCGGATGGTGCCCACCTTTATCCCCGCTCGCATCAATCTAGGGCTTTTATATTTCCAGGTGGGGAGGCGAGAGGAGTCAAAAACTCAGTTCCGGGAGATCTTGAATATTGATCCAGCGAATGCTGCGGCCAAGAGCGCATTGCAGCAAATGGGTAATTAATTCTTTGAGGAAAACCATAGTGGCCTTTTTCTGCTGGCCAGCTTTTACTGCGGGGAGCGTTCATCAATGTTCTCCCAAAACCCGCTCTTTCGCGCTCTGAAGATACGCTACGCGCATGTGCTGGTACCCTTATTCTGCTCAGTTCGATGGTCAGCCTTCTTCTTGTCATCTTCATTGTGTGACGAATAATGCGTATTCCATGGGGTTGTGGAATGAAGATTGTGGTGATGCGTTCGTGAATGTGTTCGGCAAACTCTATGCAACGTCTTTCAGCTATTCCATCAGACACCGTCATGCTTTCCATTCTTGCAACGTGCGACTGACTTCTTTCTGTGGATGTAACGGAGAGTCCTAAGAATGGATGGTCGGACAGAATGCTTACTTTTCCCAAAATATGATGAAGCAGTTCACGTCTGTTTCTTAGTATGTCTGGAATTTCTCGATGCGATGGTGGGGTATGAATTCTCTGTGGTCCGCCCTCAAAGGGGGTAATGGGAGGGCTATGTGGCAGTGACATCTGCGTCACGGTTGCGGCTATTTTCTTTTTATTTGTGTGAAAGTCTCTCAAAAATAATGCTGAAGTACGCACCGTTCATTTTTTTGTTTTTGTGTAGGCCTACAATGAGTGTACCCAAAGTATGTGCATGTAGTGAACATACAAAAACGCGACGAACCGTTCGGCAGGTCGCGTTTAGGATATGGAACAAAACAGAGCTCTATGTTGTTCCCTTCCTTATTGTAGTAAGGCGGCAGCCATCTGTGTGAACAAGTTGGCATTCACAAGTGCTGCAGGAACAGCAATGGCAAGTAATAGACCGAGAGCGCTCTCTGCCGTTGTGAGCGTACGGTTTGTAAGAGAATGGCTATGTGCCATAAGAAGAGGGGGAAGGATGTGTATTTGATTACATTATACTATAATTGTGGAAATTTTGCAATACTCAAAAGAGGGTATGAAATATGCTTGTACGACCGTAAATCCCAAATCTCAAGCTCCAAATCCCAATAATATGAATTATTTCCCTGGGATTTAGGATTTGGTCCTTGGGATTTACTCAAGGACTAGGACCCCGTCACCTTTTCATTCAAAAGAAAGCATCAGATACAGGAATGCCATGCCACAGACCATGGTGATTAATTGGATGATGCCTTCCGAGAGGCGGGTTTGTTTGTGTAATTCTGGAATGAGATCGGATCCTGCTATGTAGAGCAGATTTCCAGCTGCAAAGGGCAGTAGATACATTTCGAGTGAGCTGAAGGCGGAGCTTACCGTAAGAACAAGTGCGGCGCCTACGATTCCTGTAGCGGCGGAAAGAAGATTATAAAAGAAGGCTTTTTTCATGGTAAAGCCGCTATGTAGCAGCACGGCTACATTTCCAATTTCATGTGGAATTTCATGGAGAGCAATGGCAATCGTGGTAGAAATTCCTACTTGCACACTTACGAGGAAGCTTACAGCAATCACAATGCCATCCACAAAATTATGCATACTTTCTCCTGCAAGGCTCATGTAACCGAGTGCATGGTGATGGTCATGATCTTCTTCTGGGAGAACATGGCAATGCCTCCAGTGAATAAATTTTTCCATAGCAAAAGAGAACAGAATGCCCGTAAGGATGATCTGCATTGCCTGCGAAAAGAATTCAGGTTTTTCTGCCATGTCTGGAAGCATATGGAAAAATACATCTCCCAAGAGCGCTCCCGTAGAAAAACTGACAACGTAGAGGAGTATTTTCTGAATGAATTTTTTATCAAGAAGGAAAAGGAAGATGCCTAAAAACGAAAGCACGCTAACACTGAGGACACTGGCGAGAGAAATGAGGGCAATCATAGATAGGGAGAAAAGTTAAGATTGGCAGGAAGCACAAAGACCAGTGAGTTCGCTTATGTGCTTGATTGGCTGGAAGTGAGCTTTTTTAGCTATTGCATGCTCCGCTTTACAGAGCAATTCATCGCATACCTCTTCTATTTTTCCACACTGAGTGCAGTGCAAAAATGCATGGTGTCCGTTTTCTCCTGGGAGCGAACATAGAGAATACGATCCATCACATGGATGCTGATGGACAATTCCAAGCGTGTGGAATGTTTCTAGAATACGGTACACAGTTACTAGATTAACTTTGTAACTCTGCGAAACGAGTTTTTTATGCAGAGCAGAAGCTGAAAGTGGTTTTTTGCTTTTCGAAAGAATATGCATCACATGCCTTCTTGGTTGTGTGCTTTTCAGTTTTACATGCTGAAAGATCTCGAATGAGAGAGCCATAGGAACGAAGTATGTGAACTCTATCTAAATGCAAATATTTTGCAAGTAGAAAATTCTATTTTACTTCTAAACATATATCTCGATGCTTGAGTGTGAGGGAGAGCCTGCGAAGAATAACTGCCATTTCTGCTCTATTCATGTTTTCCTGTGGGCGAATTCGCTGAGATACTGTATCGCCTTTTACAATGCAATGTTCGGCCATGGCTTTTATGGCATAGGCAAACCAATCGGTTTCACCCACATCTATAAATCGAGGTGATGTGTTTGTTCGCTCAATACCAAAACCGCGAACCAATAATGCAGCTGCCTCTCCTCGTGTAATAGGTTTTTCTGGATATGCATAGCATGGATGAGTTCCATAGCAGTTATTATCGCCTTTTATCCACTGTTCTTTTCCGGCTTCTTCTAGTGTCGCGTAGTACCAACTTGTATTTTTTGTATCGTCAAAGCTTGGAATAAGAGGAGGAGTAGAAGTATTTTTTTCTGCAATCGTAAGAGTAAGCCGTAAAAATTCTGCACGTGTGGCAAAATCTGCGGGACGGAATTTTTTTTGTGATGCATCGAGACGTCCATCTTTAAGAAGATTGCGAATAGCTTCTGCATACCAGGCATTGTTGGGAACATCAGAATAAGGAAGCGAAGGTTCGCTGGCAGCGATACAGAGGAGGCTAAGAGTGAAAATAGAAATGATGCGGCGCATAGAAAGAGTGTACATTTTTTCTGCTGTCATCTCAGCATGTCACCCTTCTATTTATTTCCCCCGCCTTTTTTTCTTCACTCCCCGGCCTGCCCTCCGTAGCCCAGAGGCGAAGGAGGATGGCGGCGGATCACCTCTTTTCATTTTTCTTGTAATTTGAATATTTAAAATTGAAATTTTCTTACTGTGTGTGATGAGACCTTAGGCGTATGATTTCATTCGTGACTTTCACCCATTTCTCCAAAAACGGCGAAATCCTTCCTATTAGTGAAGCAAAAATCTCGCTGACGAATGTGGAATACACCTATGGCTTTGGCGTGTACGAAAATATTCGGGTGCATCAGAAGAAAGCACTTTTTATAGAGGATCACGTGGATCGATTGATGCATTCGGCGCAGGCGATTGAGCTTTCGCATCCGTTTACAAAAGAGCAGGTGATGACGTGGATTAAAAATTTGGTTTCACATTTAGAATCAGATATTTATAACGTAAAAATTCTTCTCGTGGGCGCACGTTTAGAAGCAGATTGCCTGCTGAGTATTCTGCCGCTTTCCCCTCTCTTTCCGGAGAAAAAACTGTATACGCAAGGAGCCACTGCCATCACGTTTCCCTACGAACGTCTCATTCCTCACGCAAAGACTCTCAATATGTTTGGCAGTTACATGGCGTACCGCAAAGCGAGAGAATGTGGATGTTATGATGCGTTGTTTTTGAATCGGGATAACTGCATTACGGAAGGTACGCGCACGAATTTTTTTGCAATAAGGGGAAAAGTGATTTATTCACCTCCACTGGAAGATATTTTAGAAGGGGTTACGCGTTTGCACGTGTTACGGGTAGCATTGGAGAATAATTTTCAATTGGTTGAGGATGAAATAGCTCTGAGTGATATTCATGAATTCGATGGAGCATTTTTAACAAGTACGTCATCCAAAATAATGCCTCTCAAAAAAATTAATGAGATTGAATATGAAACAGTACCTGTTGGACTTTTGGACTTAATGAAATATTTTGATGAATTTTTGCTGTCTGTGAGACAACAGTGACTAGCGTATTGCTGTCATGGATAAAATAGTGGAGTAGTAGAAGTATGCAGCAATGATCGTAAACACAATTGTACCGATGTAAAAAGTTCCTTTCAGAGCCATCATTGCATATGCTACATTTTGGCTACGCTGCACTGATTTTTGGTGCTGTAATTCACTTTCACGCTGCAACTGTAAGAGATCACGGATTTCTGTGAGTAGTTCTTCAGTTTTGTTAGCGGGCATAGGGGAATAATACTCTTTTCACTGCTCGTGACAAAAATATTATTTTTTGATTCTTCTGATTCAGTCCATAAAAAAAGCGAGAGGTTTCCCTCTCGCTTTTTGCTGACGAATTATTTTCCAAGCATGCTATCAATCGCAGTTTTAAAATTCTCAAATGGCATAGCGCCCATGAGTTGTTTTTGCTCGTTTGTGGCATTCATGACGATGAAGTTACCAGGCGTACCTGTCACACCTGCATTGGTACCTTCATTTGTTTGGTCTGCTACTTTTTGTGCGTACTTACCGCTGTCCAAACAGGATTTGAATTTAGCTTCGTCTGTCACACCAGATGCTTTTGCAGCAACCGGAAGTTGATCCAGTGCAAAGCCGACACCATTACTTGTTGTTTTATCAAAGATGTAATCGTGGAATTTCCAGAAGGCATCGTTCCCTGCTAACTCGGCAACACACTCAGATGCCTCTGCTTCTTTTTGCGCATTCTGGTGGAAGGAGAGTGGGAAATGGCGGAAGACCACATTTACTTTATCACCATATTCGGCAAGAACTTGATCTGTTGTAGGCTTGAATCTCTTACAGAATGGGCACTCAAAATCGGAGTACACAATAAGAGAAACAGGAGCTTTTACATTGCCGCGTATGTGGTCTTTGGTAGCATCAACTTTTGCTGCTGGAACAGCAGGTGCCTGTGGGGCAGGAGGTACATCGCTGGGAGCAGCAGGTGGAACCTGCGCATATTGTGCAGCACCGAACACGCCGCCACCCATGGAATAGCCAATAAGCACACCTACGAGGCCTGCTGAAACAGCAAAGCCACCAAGAATTCCAAGCACAAATCCAAACCAAGCTGGGGGAGAATACGTAGAGTCCATAGAAATGAAAATGAGGGAAATAAAATCAAGTTGTTCCGTATGGAGGCGTTCACTCTCTCAGAACTACGCCCTGAACACCAGGGGGGATGGGAGGATCATCAATCACAAAGCTACAATTATTGTGCGGGCTGTAGGCATCTCCCAACACAGGCAAGAAAGAAGTAGGCGCCATTCTTTCCTCTGCTACAAAAGAGAATGTTCTGAGAAAACATGAAGTACACGGAGGAGCCTTTTTTATACATTTTCCATCAGGGCATCCGCCAGAGCTTGTAAGCGGTACTGCGGACATTTGCGCATACTGAAAAGGGCAAGCAGCAGCATCAGACCTGGACATCACTTGTCCTTGCTTATTAGTAACGGGCGCAGCATACGTTATTTGTGATAAGCACACTTGCCCTAAAAGTATATTTGCCAAAAATCCAGTGAGGACAAGAAATTTTCTCATCTGGTGGGGTAGTGTAGATCACGAAGACGAATGCACCAACCCTTGCCGAATACGCCAAAATACCGCAAGCTATGTTTGGTCGTTCACTGTGTGAACGTGTGTAGTTCTCAGCCGACGTAGCTCAGCGGTAGAGCAACGGTATCGTAAACCGTGGGTCACCGGTTCAATCCCGGTCGTCGGCTCCATAATTGAAACAACTTCGTGCGGCTTTCAACACTTAGCGTCTGTAAGCCATCAAGTCCTACTTTTTCCAGTCCTATCCGGGCTACTGAGTCAACCACGGTGGGTTTGATCTTCATGAAGCTAGCAAATGGCTCCGCATAGCGAGGCTCTAGCTTCCCAAACCTCAGTTCAATCCGCTCCCCAAGGTCGTGGAAGATTTCAAGACGGCCTTTGATATTGAGGGTCTGGAAGTGATCACGGATTGTTTCAATTCTTTGCAGCGCATCAATGAGTGAGTCACGCCATGTACGCGCTGCATTCACATGATCATCAATCAAAGCTTGTGCCCGAAGTTGCTCACTCTCCAATTGCTGCATCTTTGATTGGAACATTGCATCGGAGATGAGCATGGGGCTATCGAGCCTGAGGTTTAGGAGTTCATCTTTCTTTTTTTCGATCTTCGCAACGTTCTGTTGAAGTGCCCTCAATTGCTCTTCACGTTCTTTGGCTCGATCCTCCTGAGTGATCTTGAGCTCATTGAGCGCCCACTCCATGAAAGCGCGTGGCAAGATTGTGTCCTCAGCAAACGGGAACAGCACATCTTTGAGATCCTGTTCGGTGAACCGTGCCAACTCAGTGCATTTGATTCCCTTCTTACGCTGTGAGCACCGGAAATAGGTGTGGAGCTTTTGAATGCCTGTTCGCTTCACGATCTTTACCTTGCGTTCCATAACAACGAACCCGCCACATGAAGCACAACGGATGAGCCCCGGATAGGGATTGCTCTGACTGTGGCACGCAGCACGGGGATGTCCTCTTTTACCAAGGATAAGTTGTGCCTTGTCAAAATCCTCCACGCTAATCATGGGCTCATGCTTCGCAGGATATAACTGCCCTTCCCAGAGGAATTGCCCGCAATAGAAGGGATTCGTGAATATCTGATACATCGTTGCTTGCCGAATTTGTCGTACACCCATGGTCCATTTCCCAACCTCGGAAGCGAG
>CAZJPS010000050.1:0-8618 GCA_964548055.1 uncultured Candidatus Peribacteria bacterium | reverse complement strand
TTCTTCAAAACTGAGGGTTTTGGATACTTTCATGCGGGCTTCGGTATTGTGAAAATTGACGATTGTAAGGCGATGAAGCCAGTCGATCATGAGGAGTATAAATACGCTTCGCATACAAAATCCACAGTGGCCATCGTACAGAACATATACGGGAGTTTTTCTTCCTTTATTGAGCCATGTACGAACGGCATTCATGTCTTCTCCTTCTACAAGCCCGAGGAGGCCTGTTGTCATTGCATACAGAAACGTGCCAACAATCAGCAGTATTTGAATTGCGAGGTGAAAAAGAAAACTTGCAACGAGCAGGCACCGGCGCAAACGTCCTTTTTTGAGAAAAGTTTTTTCTATGAATCTCTTTGGAACAAGTAACAGTGCCCATGCCAGTTCGAGTGTAATGGTTGCCCACGAAAACAGGGGCGAAAAAATACTGAGAATATTAGAAAGTTGCGGATACTTTGCAAAGTGCGGGTGCTCTAGCGCAATGGCAACTGCTGTGCCTTGTATCCACATGTCTCCCGAAAGCTTGCTCCATACGGATGTAATGTAAATGATCATAAATTCCCAAAGCAGCAGCCGCTTGGGCCATGCAGACATCATGAGGGGGCCAAGGATTTTTGTATGAATGCGAAAATGTTGCCACTGAATGCTCAGACGCTTGAAAGAGAGTGCTTCAATGCCGGGAGAAATCATTAACAGGAAACCGATGGAACGAAGCACTGTTTCTCCTCCTGCAAGGGGAAATGGATTTTTTTCGTGGAAACTGCAGTAAAGCAGAACAGAAAGAATGGTAGAAATGCGTGGGAAAATTCCAAGCAGCATAAAAATGCAGCTCCAGAGCAGTGCTGCATACATGCTTATGACAAATGCAGGGCTATCCGCAACATTAAAAATAGTGAAGCGTAAATCACTGCGCAGTATTAAGTATTCAAGTGAAGGAGGCACAAATCCTACATTGCTGTAGTACCGTGTAATATCAGGCAGTTCCATCATCATGGATACAAATACTGTGAGTGCCCATGAAATACGCATCAGCCCAAAAGAAGTGGCATTGCGAGGTGCAAAGAAGAAAGACCCCACACGCCGAAATATTTTTTCCATACTCATGGGAGCGTAAGGGGAACGGTGCCTGCATCTCCACAGCGAATCATAGGCCCAATGGCTTCTACCCAATCAGGTTTCCATTCATTCCACCAATCCAGCCTCTCACCAGGGTTTACTTTTGGGAGCACCGCGTAACGGTACCTTAGTCGTATATCGGTACCATCTTTTATCCCTAGAGGTGTGCAGTAGGCGGCAAGATACTGCGAAAAAACTGGATATAACGGTTGCCCAAGTTCTTCAAATTTTCTGATGATCGTCATTTCATCTGCTACGCGAAAGTATCCTATAGAGGAATTGGATATATTCATTCTCTGGGTCCAGGTGTCTCCGTCACGTGAATCGATATAATATTCAGTGACGCGCCTGAGAGGGTCAGGAGAAAAAAGGTTCCACTGCTGCCACTGGCTAGAGACATACATGTACGGAGCAAATATAGGCCGAATGCTATGCGCAAATTGTGCTACCTGGTCCTGTGAGGGATCTGGTACTGCGTATACCAACACTGCCGTCATGTGCCATACGCAGAATAGGGCAATGAGAGTCCTATGCAAAAGACGCATGGAGACGAGTGTATCGCTTTTTATTTTCTCTCGATAGTTTTTAGGATGGAAGCAATTCGAATTTCTGGCTTTCTAAAAACGAAGCGTTTACTGCATCAAAAAATGTATGAATGGCAAAAACACCTATCGAGGTTTCAGAAGCACTATTTCTCGCCCCACAAATTGTTCAGGTCTTCTGTACAGAAGCGATGATCGTCCCGTGGACGAAGTTATGTGCGGGGGAAGTACCATTTCGTATCCTAGTTTTTCTGCCTTCTTTGCAATACGTTCTAAGAAAATCGGCCCCTTGGAGTAAAACCACACAGGCCAAGTAACTACGAGTGGTACACCGGGGAATGATTGAGACATCGATTCTAAAAATGCTTCTTGCAGATCATCGTTCGCGCTTCTCATTTTCTGAGCATCTTTGGAAGTGGGACGTTCTTTTAAATTGGGTCCGAGTGTGGTTTCTGTAACGACAATATTCGGCCTTGTTTCTACTTCAAATTTTTTTCGAGCATCTTGTTTCCATACAGTAGCGGGAACTTTTGATTTCAGAATATTGTAATGCTTTCGCATCCATTCAATATTTTTCTTACATCCATTCACTGCTTTTTCGGAGGAGTCGGAGGCGAGTACGCTGTATCCACGCAGTAAACATTCCATAGGGATGACGCCGGTGCCGCAGAAGGGATCGAGAACGGTAAAGAGGGATTGAGGACTAGGGGCTAGGGACTTGGATTTTTGTTTTTTTTCATTTCCTAGTCCCGAATCCCTAGTCCCTTTTTCCTGATCGCCTCCTGCTAACCATACACCAAAATTTAAGAGCACTTGTGCCAGTTTTGGCGGTAGTAAGCCAACGGTTGTATCTCTCACCGGCTTTTCCATGTCGCGCTTTGTATACGATTCAATATCCTGTGCATCGCGCGTGATTCCGACCCAGAGATCATTATCTTTTTGTGCAATGATGCTCAGTTCGCACCCTTCGGAATTATCCAGTAAACCAGAATCATGAAGAACAATTGAAGGTGCTGCTTTGCGATCATTTCCTACATATCTTGATGGGTGGCCGTGTTTTTTTAAGAAATGCTTACATTCACGGTACAGCTTTCCTACTGCGACAGGGTTTAATCCCACGGTTCGGAGGCTGAAGGTCACTTTTCCAGTTTTATTTGCCATGTGCTCGTTCAGTATCTGCGGTATGTTCTCGAGCGTTGCTTTGGTATCTGGGAGTTTTTCTGCAATCACAACAGTCCCACCCAAATTCTGTAAGAAACTTTTTGGGAGCGTACTTGTGGAATCAAATATAACAACAGTCTTATCCACAATTCTCACAAAAGAAAATCCGGGAACGGTCGCACTAAGTTCTGCAAGACTGATGTGGGGTTGATGACCGATGAAAGCAGCGTATTGAGGCAAAGGCAGAGTTGGAAGAGATAGATGCATCCTACAACCTATTACCTACTGCCTACAACCTCCTCTCTTCAAAAAGTGGCACAAGCAGCAAAGTAGCAAGTGCAACTGCGGAAGGTATGAGATGGATGAGGCCGCGGGCATACCCTGTTTGCATAAGTGCTTCCACGGATAATCCTGTGTACAGATAAATGCATACTTGGAACGTATATGCAGAGAGTGTAAAGATGACAAATGTACCAAGTGCCGGCGAGAGCAAAGAGCGGATACGTATGAGGAGAAGTGAGGGCAAAATAAAGAAGAGTAGAAGCCAATTTCCTTCAAAGAGTGTATTGATGGCTATAGAAAGGAGCACATTTTCCTGCCACCCTGTAAACAAGCCTGTAATGCCCTTTGCATTCCCAAAATCCAAATTGTGGTTCCATTTAAAGCCAACCCATGGAATGACAACGAGCGCGAGGAGCGTACCCATGAGGGTGCCTATCTTGATGATGTTTTGTGTATCAATGCTGTTCCTGCGCCAGTTTTGCCATACAGCCCAGAGTGCAGCAAGTAGTAAACAAGGTGTATAAAGAACAAGGCCTTCATTTTTGGTGAACGGAATGAGCGCAAGTGCGAGTGCACTGAGGCGCAATGCAGAAGCTGCCTCTGTTCCTTCTTGAGCATACACACTTCGGTATAACAGGCTTGCAGTAATAAAGAGATGGACAGAAAGGAAGACATCTCCATATGCATTCAGTCCATGCATGAGATAGAGCGGCAACGAAGCCAGGGCATATGTGCCGATCATTGCCCATAAGCGAGTACTGACATGCCGCAGGAAGAAATACATAAGCGCAAGGCTGCTGAGATACCATACGATATGCACACCGTTGATCATCCCTTCAGACCACTCTCCACGAAGAGCTGCCAGCCACGTTTTTGTGAGTGGAACAGTGGGCGGATACGAACTGATGCCACTCGGTTGTGTTTCTGGGGGGATGACTAGTTCTAAGCGCTGTGTCACAAAAAACACTTTTCCGCGCATGTTCCAGTTATCGAGAGAGTCATCAAAAAAAGTTGGAGTAGTAAGAAGGACAAAGCTCATCGCGCATATTTTTATTGCAATCCAAAAGCCAAGTATTCCAAAGATTATTTTTGCAATGATGGAGAGCCGAGGTGAGTGTGGAGTACGCAGAATGGGGCCCAGAGATACAAGATTCTGTACCCGAAGCCAGGCAAAAAATCCGGTGAAAAGAATAAGCAGTGCATATACTCCTAAAAATCCTTTCGAAGAAAGAGGAACAGATATACTTGTAGCTACAAAAGTAACGAACATAGATATGGTGATACCAAGCACTGTTCCAAGCACTATTCTTTCTGTCCTGAAAAGGATGGGGGTATTTCCCTCAAATATTCTCAGGATGAACCATCCTATGAGAGTAAGGGGAAGGAGGCCGAGGAGAATAAAAAGAAGATCGAGGATCACGGGGCGGTGCGGTAGAGGAATGAGCTTGGGCTAAAACGCTGTAGTACCGATCCAGAATATGCAATGGGTTTTCCGGCAAGCATCAATGTTCCCGTAGTGGTTACTTCCACGTCACTTCTTTCAAATACAAACCATGTTTTCAGTCCTCTCATCTCTTCCTCTTTTTCAATGGGTTCATGTGGATAGAGCAGGTACCTGCTGCGCGTATTCAGCCCTGCGCGGGGAAGCACGAATAATCCAAATTTTTCTTCCTGTTCAAGGATGGGGCGGCTTTGTTCCACGGCATCGTAGAAATTGAGGTAGTTGCGGAAAGTGCGTTCGCCAAGCTGTTTCGAAATATAGGTGTCGTAATCAACTTTTGCGTTATGAATGAATTCAATACCCATGCGTAGATCAAAGAATATCCATACACAACTAACGGCGAGCGCAAAAATTCCAAGAGCGCTTGTTGTTCCCAAAAATCTTTTATCCCGAAATCCGGGGCTCGTGATCCAAAGTATCAGCAGGATGACTGCAATAACACCAAAGAAGGGGAGTAGTATTCTATTAAAAGACATCCCCCTAGGCGGTGGTAGCGCTTGGTACAGCTCGCTTGTTCCGATGGGATTAAAGGTAAACAGAGGGCCCCATAAAAAATTGATGCTGTATGGAAGTAACTCATCAAACATCCAGAATGATGTCCACATCTCTTTTGTTTTTTCTAGAAGACTCCATTTATGGTATTGAATATCTTGCAAATACACATCTGCTCCTTTGGGAAAGGCAAAACCAATATTGCGTGGGTGCGTATCCCATGCCGGAAATCCGCTCACGTTGAAATTCAATGTTTGCGCGCCCGCAGGGATTGTGAAATCGAGTGAAATGAGTTCTCCATTTTTTGAGTCCCTGGTCTGCCAAAGGAGAACGGCAGGCGTTTCTTGGTTTGCCTGAAAGGTGATGCTCATTCCTTCAATAGCATGTGTGGCAATGGGCACGTGCATCATTTGCCCGGGATTCACTGAGGAAATATGCAGCCCCGGTGCTTCTGGCGAAAGAGAGTTTTGGCCATCAAATCCACCGATATTCCATGGCATGAGTACCTTTGAATCACGAAAATTTTCCACGGTTGTTTGCATCGCAAATGCTGTAGTGGGCACGAGTAGAATGGCAATGGATAGCAACCACAGTCGATGCATGAGCGATATTGTACGCGACTTTAATGAAAGGAGACAAAGGTTTAAAAGGCGACAAAAGGGACAAAGGTACTTTTTTACCTTTGTCCCCTTTAAAACCTTTGTGCCCTTTATGCCCTTTTTTCAACAGCTACATCAATCTCCCCCGGCCCTCCACTCACTGTAGCCTTAATTCTCCGTACGCCGGCAGAAGAACTTTCTTCTTTTTGAATCTTAAAGCTCCCGAGCATGGAGGTTCTTGCTACATGCGGGCCGCCGCAAATTTCTTTGCTAAATGGTTGTCCTCCTGAGCTCGTCGAAGGACCCATCACGTACACTTTCACTTCCGATCCATACCGATCATCAAACACTCCGATTGCATTTTCATTTTTTGCACCGTCCACTGTCGTAAGATGATACGACACAGGCAGATCTGCTTTGATGGCATCGTTCACCAAGTCTTCCACTTGTTTGATCTGTTCGGGCGTCATTTTGTCTGGATGATTGAAATCGAAGCGCAGTCTTTCTGCAGTGATGTTCGATCCTTTTTGTTGCACATGATCACCGAGCACTTTTCGGAGTGCTGCATTTAAAAGGTGAGTAGCGGTATGAAGTTTCGTCGTCTCTGCAGAATGATCGGCAAGTCCTCCTTTAAACTTTTGCTCAGCTCCGGCGCGTGATTTATTTTGATGCTCCTCAAAGGCCTTATGAAAGCCATTTTCATCTATTTTTAAGTTCCGTTCTTTGGCTACTTCTTTTGTGAGTTCAATGGGGAATCCATAGGTGTCATACAAGTGAAAAGCAGTCAGTCCGTCCATCGTCCCAGTCATTTGTTCTGTCACTTTCTCAAAGTGTTTCATTCCTTCTTTTAGTGTACGTCCAAATTGTTGTTCCTCTTTCTGGAGTGTTTCTTGTATCTCTTCTTCTTTTATTTTCACGTGAGCATACACATGCCCGTATTGATGGACTACTTCGGATGCAATAGATGAGCAGAAAGTTCCCGATACATCGATTCCCAATTGCATGGCAGATCGAATGGCACGTCTGATGAGCCGACGCAGCACGTATCCCTGATCCACATTTGAAGGTTTCACGCCGTCTGCAATCATGAAGGTCGCAGCTTTGATGTGATCCGTAATAATCCTTTCATGTCGAGTATCACTGCCACTGCTCACCGCCTGCCCTGAGCTTGTCGAACGGGCTAACCGCTTGCCGCTCACCGCTCGCATAATCGGCTCCAGCCTATCTGTCTCATACACACTCCCCACATTCTGCAAAACTTTCGCCACTCTTTCCAATCCCATCCCCGTATCTACATTCTGCTGAGCCAGTGGCTCAAAAGTACCATCTTCCTTTTTGTTGTATTGCATGAATACGTCATTCCAAATTTCTAGCCACTCTGCGTCGTGAGTGGCAGGATTTCCCTTTGGCTTTCCTTCTCCCACCCAGAAAAACATTTCTGTATCAGGCCCGCACGGTCCTATTTGTCCTGCTGGGCCCCACCAGTTTTTTGCTTTTGGTAAAAATCCGATGCGCTCCTCCGGAATCCCCATTTTTTTCCAAAATGTTGCAGATTCTTCATCTCTCGGCGCGTCCGCATCTCCTTCAAAACATGTCACTGCCAGCATCTCCACTGGAATTCCAAGAATCTTTGTGAGGAACTCAAAACTCATCGCGATGGCTTCTTCTTTAAAGTAATCACCCAGGCTCCAGTTCCCAAGCATTTCGAACATCGTGAGGTGGCTTGCATCTCCCACTTCATCTATATCACCCGTGCGCACGCACCTCTGTACGTCTGTGAGCCTTTTTCCTGCAGGATGCTTTTCTCCCATTAAATAGGGAACGAGCGGATGCATTCCTGCTGTGGTAAACAGCACCGTGGGATCATTCTCTGGTACCAGTGGCGCACCCGGAATAATGGCATGGCCTTTGCTCTTAAAAAATTCGAGGTATTTCTGCCGAATGTTGTCTGTGGAGAGTGATTGCATGCGGAGGGGTAGTGTACAAGTTCTTTCAAAGAAGAAGGAAGCCCATTTCTTTCTGTAAAATCACTCTCCTTTCGACTCTTTGGACTTTGACAAATCTATAAATTTGACTCTTAATTCATTTTGTCTATCATCATTTTCATGCCTATTTTAGAGCAATGGGACGAGCAAGTTGTTATTGGCGCATACAGCCAAGAGACATACGAAAAGCTGCCACCAGGGTACCGTGAAGAGGTGGATGCTTTAACGCTTCACGCTCAAAACAGAGCTGA
This sequence comes from uncultured Candidatus Peribacteria bacterium, assembly GCA_964548055.1. Lineage (GTDB taxonomy): Bacteria > Patescibacteriota > Gracilibacteria > Peribacterales > Peribacteraceae > CAZJPS01. The sequence continues at coordinate 689 of CAZJPS010000050.1, read as the reverse complement.
CCGTCGCGACAACGGTGAGACTATTGGTAAAGAAGAAATGGATACCTTTGGCTTACGTGAGAATAAGTTACGGTTGCCACCTCTTGTGGCGCAAACCATTGGAGTGGTGACAGATAGCATAGTAGATAGAGTTAGAAAGGCACTTCTGTTGGATCATGAAGCTCTTATGCCGATTCTTGAGGGGCACCTTCAGGCACTGGATGCAAATGATTTGCTTGATAGCCGTATTTTACTCGAGAAAATATATTCTCATCTGACACTGCGAGCGAGAAACACAATTCGTCTGGGTTTAGAGGAATTGATCGTCAATGCTCTCAAGCATGGCAATACGGGAGATCTTCGTAAGAGGGTTACAATCTCAAATAAATTTGATCTAGCTCAAGGGGTGGTGCGCATTGAAGTGCGGGATGAAGGGCATGGATTTGTACCCGGAGAATTGCCTGATCCCTATGAAATGCTTATGAACGAGCATGGCAGAGGCTTGCTTCTGACTGATGAATATTGTGATCGTGAATTAAGAGAAGGTGGAAAAGTTGCCTTCATATCCTATGTAGTGCGTGATAGGTTTATTACAATGATGACTGCCACGAAAAAGCCCGATATACTCGATATTATCGCTGAATAGGGCACAAAAGAACCGTGACCCGGAAGGTCTTTTCTGCTATAATTAAAGCAAAGAAACACACATT
>CAZJPS010000049.1:8146-8942 GCA_964548055.1 uncultured Candidatus Peribacteria bacterium | reverse complement strand
GACGATGAAGATTTACGAATTTTAGGAGAAGTGAAAGATTACCGTTTTGGTTCCATTGCAGCATCGCTTACGAATGATCATGTTTCGCTGCCTCCACACCCTGAAACAGCATTTGATGAAACCAGGTTCCTAACGTTACTGCGCGGAAGTATTTCACTCACGCGTGATGAAAAGTGGCGCATTATTCAGGCAGTGCCAAAGCTGAGCCAATTTCAAATAGATGAATTGCAAAAGATTTTGGAAGATGAGCGCCGCAAATTTAGCGAGCTCAGCCCCAAACACTTACAGCAGCTGATGAAACTAGAACAGCGGCACGCTGAGGACTGGAAAGATTTGCAATCGTTCATGATTCAAAAAGGCGCCAAGCAAGAGGAGGAATCAAAGATGGACGATATTCGAAAGCAATTGGGTTTGTAAAAAGTTTTGTGTGCGTAGGTGCTTAATTGATGGAAATATCTCTCAGTTCCTGCTTGTTTTCGATTGTATTTTTGAGTGGTGCATCCTACACATGTACTTCAAAAACTATAAATAAACCAATTCCTAATACGGTAAGCAGTACCCCCATCAGCACCGATCTTCCAAGCAATCGGTGAATGGAAGATAAAAGAAGAAATAGGAAACAAACAACTGAAAATATGAGTACGAGGGGCGATTCAAATAAGCTTTGAATAATTTGAATATGAAACGGAAGTTTGCGAGTTTCTTGATACCCCCCAAACGAATAAATTAAGAAATACCATGCAAGCAGCCACCCTGCGTATAACCGCAAAGTGTCCGAAAGCGGATAATACTCCTT
>CAZJPS010000049.1:0-8136 GCA_964548055.1 uncultured Candidatus Peribacteria bacterium | reverse complement strand
GTGATTCCTGAGATGCCTGAAAGGAGTTCTCTAAAACACTCATAATACGTTCACTGTGGATTCACAGAAGAAGTATCCTCATAAACAGTAACGTTCGATGCCATGTACGCAACGGCTGCCTTAAGAGCGACAGGCGCTGTAATTTCAAAGTGGCGATTATTTGTCCAAGATTTGTATCCCACTACAAAATCTCCTTTTACTTCCGTTACACCTTCAAGGCTAGAGTCATTCAGTGCTCCGGAAACTAGATTAATGACAAGAGGCCCATCACCCAGTTTTTCTACTTCCTGCGAACTCACTTCTACGTGCCACAAATACGAACTTGTAGCTCCAAACGATTGGTAGTACCAACTCTTATGCAATGGAGTGCAAAAGCCAACATGCCTGGAGCAGTACGGCTGTGTGAAAACTGAACTGTCTACTTTTGCTTTTGCCATTGCTGCTACCTTAGGGTCGGTATCAGCTTGAGTATCCAAAGCCTTTGAGGATACAGCTACAGAACTGCGGCTTGATGCTTTTGAGGATGAAGCGACACTTTTTTGCACAGATGATGCAGCCATCGAAGATGCAGTTCCAACTTCTGAAGAGGCACTTGATACACTTTCAGAAGATACCTCTGAAGAAGACGAGAGAGACTGTGAAGATGATGATGAGGATGAAGATAACATTTCGATGAAGGCAACATCTACCAAATGAGCGTTTCCTTCCACAGTGTCACTTTCCATTCCTTGTATTCGCACTCTGCTGTTTACGTATGCCTCTAGATGAACAGTTGCACTTGAAAGCAGTACCACACGATCGCTTCCATCTATTATTAAGCGATGTGTGCCCTGCATATACATACTTGGGCCCTGCTCTACGACTGTTCCTTCGTACATCACCTGAGTTTGAGCAGGCTCACTGGATGCGAAAAAGGTATTGTCTTCTACCACATCATCCGGGAGGGAGGGCTCATTTGCCGTGCATGCGTACAGAGAAATAGTTACCAGAGCAGCTACGCTGAGTACGATATATTTCTTCATAAGGAAGGCGTAAAAGCGAAAGTAGGAAATGATGGAGTGTATCTCTGTGCGTACTCTTCCTTTCGTTCATTCCCGAAGAATAGACAGAAAGAAGACTCCTATGACGATCTATCATACTCTGAACCCCGAGCTGATCACAGCGGGCGCCATGAATGTGATTGACTATTTTTCACAATTCAGCAGGACATAATTATCAATCTCTCCTCTAACCACTGCCTAAATCCTCACTACTACAAACATTTCTGTCCCTATTGTATTTTATTTTTTATATTTTTTTGTTGTGCAACGAAAAAATATTACAAGTATTGCTGCGTCCTCCACGAACGTGTAGGAACTACTGTGCAAGTGCCACTTTTTCGGCTGTATATTCTCTCATAACGCTCCTGGGCACTGCGTCGTACTGAGAGAAAATTGTATTTTGTACTTCCCGACCATCTGCAAAGCGAATGTGCTGAATCCATCCAATTTCATTCGATCGAAGCGTTCGTCCTTTTACCATAAAATCGGCAGGCGCATTTTCTGAAAAGTATGGACCTTCTAAGTACGCAGTGCGGCCATCTGATGTACCGTACACATGTACAAAAGCATCGTCGCCATCCGTGTATGACTGAATGAGAAGATAATGACCTGTGTCATTCAGGAATGAAAGATCCTGTGCTTTTGGAAACACTGTTGCATCTAAACCGACTCCGAATTTTTCGTAGTAGTGTACAAATAAACTATGAGGTTTTCGTTCCAAAATGGGCAATCCTGCATTGAGGATAGAACGGTATGCTGTTGTAGCAACTTGGCAAATGCCACCACCAGGAATCATTCGTAGTTGTTTCCCATTAAAAATGCCCAGAGCCAACTCCCACCCACCACCCCTCATATTATTCAGCGTTTCATTAAATGAAAATGTGGCTCCGGGTGGTACCAAAGTATTTGTTAAGTCTTTATTGAGCCCTTTGCGCACATTAGATTTTCTGCCTTCACCAGATCCCGCAAAATTAGAACGACCTGTGGCTAGCAACTCTAAACTACCTAAGTCCTTTCCCGTAGCATTCGTAATTTTTCCTGGGACCTGCTCCACTGTCACTGTAAGTAGAGTGCTTCCTTTTTGAAATGCCTGCACGATGGATGCGGCAACTGCGGAAGATTTAAAGGTAAAGCCCGGCTTGGCAATAGTATCGGACTTCACTTTTTCAACGGTGCGATCCATCCATATCTCGCTCACAATAGCATTCACGGGAGGAGGGAACTCTGCAAGGTAACGATCTGCTACAGAAAGCTGAATTGCGAGTGGATCAAGCTTATATTCAAAATTCTTTGTGATAACTGCATGCATCCATTCCGGATGTTCCTGTAAAGAAATGATCCATGTTTCCACTGGTAGCCCATCGGGAACGTTCAAATTTACAGAAAGTGGATGTGAAAGCATTGTTCTTCGCTGCATCACCGCATCTACCAAGCGAGACTGCTCCACTGTGATGTTGTAGTGTTTAGAAAGACGCTTCTGCAACCTATCCGCAGTACGAATAACTCCATCTTTGCTCGGCAACATACGCGAATCTACGAATGTACTAGCCGTTGCCTGAACGCCCAAAATACTGCTTAAGAAAAGTAAGGCAGCAATGAAAACCGTGACTCTTGTGTTTGTGTGAATGTACATGTTGGAATTATTATAGCATAATTTATAAAATTTGCAAATCCCTTTCCACCGCATTTCTCCATCACTTCTTTCTACAAGAAGAAAGACGTATACCCATACATTGCAACAATCGCGGCAATAATAACCAGCCCTGCAAAAAGTAAGTACGGCAGGGGACTATCGTCATCCATGTGCCATGAGTGCAGCCAGTGGGAAAGTGTAAGAGTGTAACGCATACAAAAGAGGGGTAATGCACCTTTGTTGACGTGGAGCACACCTTTTTCTGTCACAAAAACCACGCAAAATTGTGCACTTTTATGTTAAGCAACACGTGGCTTTCGTCGTAAAAGAAATACCTTGTGAGTATTAGCGTGAAACATCTGCCTGCATACGTTCGATAAATTGTTGCATCTCACTGTAGGAATTCAATGTTATAGAAGTGGTATTACTTGTTTGCATAAAATTCTGCACAGCCTTTTGTAAAACTTCTGCAAATGTTAATGCAGTCATTCCTTGCACTGCTAATTGACCAAACAGCTGACCTAGTTGTATGCGAAGATGTTCCTGACCTTCTGGATATTGTAAAATCAACGAATTGCCGAGAGTTTGTATTGCTCTGCTTACAGCAATTCTTTGGAGAAGAGTATTTCTTGCAGCAGCAATATCAGGAGGCATGGGATGGGCAGGATCATTCTCTGCATACAGCGCTTCGTCATCTAGATTTTGGAATAGTACAGGATTGATACCTATTTCTTGAGCGCCATTGATGACATAAAAGCGCAAACTTCCATTGGGCATCAGACGTAATATTACTGCGCGATTATTACCAAGTGGAACAAGATACGTATTCTCATTCATCTGAAGAGGATCGCCGTCTGGTCCCCGCTGTACTGCTTCTATCAAAGCCTTTGACCACTCTTCATTCTGTGCTTTTTCTTTCTGCTGACTTTCCGTATTTTGCTTTGTTGTGGATTGAATATCTTGCGTGAGCTGCTGAATAGCTTTTTCTCGTTCCTGTATTTCTTTCCACAAAGCCTGCAGGTCTGTTTGTACTTGTGTCAGCTTTTGGGCGGCATCGGGTCCACGGAGAGAGTTTCCCATCTGCTCAAGACGAATTCTTAATTCCTTCCCTTGTTTTTCCAGGGCTTCATGACGAGCGTTCATAAGAGGGCCATTCTGTACTGCAGCGCTAAAGTTTGGGTAGGGCGGCATAGACTGTCTATACGAGAGAATGTGCTGCAATCTATAGAGCATCGCCCATGTCTCCATTGGAATTTGTTTTGCAGAAAGACCGTTTAGAGCCAACTGTATAATGACATCCATACGACCAGCAGGAGTTGCTAGTAATTCCTGAGCGGCTTTTAATGCTGGTTGCCCTGTTCCACGCAACACTGCGTTTTGTGCTCCAAACACGTTGAAGGTTGCTAATTGAGAACCAACACTCTGCAGAATGCCAAAGAACTGTCCAGGCTGAGGAAGATTTCCTGTTTGCTGGTATGTGTGCAACTCAGTGAAGAGTGAACGCAGCACAATACCGCGCTGCGCCTCATCCATCTGACTAAGTAGTGGAAGTAACCGACTGGCTATTCCAGAGCGTGTCATACCACCCATTTGATTTTGCTGATCAAGTGGGAAGAGAAAAAGAATCGCACTCAGTGATTGCTGATATGATAAGCGCGTGAGAAGGAAAAGAATGCGATCGCGCACAAGATTTGGTAACGCTAATACATCAGCTGCATTCGCAATACGATACGTATTCTGAGCTATGAAATCATTTGGGAAATTAGGATTACGGAGAGTATTCATTGTAAAAATGAGTGCTCCATTTTGATTATTAATTCCGAATCCAGTTGGCACGTTCGCGAGCGACACCTGATGCACACCTTGCGCATCCACATATGTCATGCGGTGTAGCCTATCGATATAACTTGGAGTCAGTGAAATGAGTCCATTTCTTGCCTCATCACGCTGGCGTTCCAAAAGTGCAGTTGCTTCTCCTACGCTTGGCTGCAGCAGCTGTGTCAGTTGACGCAAATATGCATCTTCCGCATTATTTTCTGGTGCTTGCATAAGTGTGTCAGTGGTTCGTGTTTGCCATGGAGCATTTCCAAATCGACTGATAGTTCTGTAACGCAGAATTTGACCATCTTCTCCAGAACCACAGAGGCATACAATCAATTGGACATCCGGTGATATACGATGCACATACACAGCTGTTGCTTCATTTGGAATAGGTCCAATAGAACGTGGCTCTACAAAGTGCTGAGAAAGTACGGGCACATGTCTTCCATTTGGAAGGGAGAGGATATTATCCAATGTAAGTGGTGCAGCCTGAACACCTTCTTCTGCTGCAATGTTGAATGAACAGTCATTAAGGGCAAGTACCGCACTTTCAGCTGTTTCTGTCATTTCTCTGGGCAGTCCTAATCTTGCTCGCTGCTCATCAATTTCATCAAAAATATTGTGTCCACTGCGAGGAATGCTGAGTGATAAATTCTGACGAGAAAATACGAACTGCCACTGACCTTGTTCTGCAAATACTCTTCCATTAGGCATAATTTGATCCTGAACCATCCTTTGAATAATTTGCTGTCTCATTTCCGCTGCTGGTGTATTGGGATTTTCTCCTGCTTCTAAGCGCTGCAAGAAAGATGGTCTTGTTTGATTGTTAGGCTGTAATTGAGCATATGTGAACCAGTAAATAAGTCTCTGACCAAATACAATGCGGTTCGACATTTGATGAACGAAGGCCAAGGCTTCTTGAGCGTTTGCAGAATCTTCTCCGTGCAAACGTACTTCGTTAAAATAAAATCTCCAACGATCCGCATAGTCTTGCATTAAGAATTCACCGTACTGAAACACAAATGCACTCTCTAATGCAGAGCGTATTTGTTCGCGTGAGTGAGATCTATTAAATGCATAACTTGTATTAAAAGCGCTATCACTTACATTTGAGTAATTATGTCCAGGTACATCTCTTAACAGAAACGCAATGAACATTGGTTTTACCTGCTGTAAAAAATCAACGTAGAAATCATTCAATTGGCTCGGTGTTTTTTTTTGTATTAAGTCAATCCATGCTTCAGGATGACTCTGTTTTAAGAAAAGGCTGTAAAGACCAAAGAGAGCTTTGTCTCTAGCATCTGTTTGGGTATTCCGTGCATTTGGCCCCCCCCGAAGAAGATCAAAAAAAGTCGTTTCTACAAATTGCCATGGATCTGATCCTAAGTATTGCTCAGGAGCAAAAGCAAGAATAAAAGGTGGCAATGCAGCAATAGTACTCAGTCCTTCGCTACGCTGATATGCTTCAGTACCAATGTGAACCGTGATACACACTCCTGCTACTACCCATCCAATAGGACCCGCAGCCGCTCCTCCACCTTCTGCAGCAACTAAAAGCTCAACGAATAAAGCTCCTGCTGCAGCGCCAGTATTAGCGTATGCAGAATACACTCTCGCATTTTGAATGCCGGCTAAATCTTGCAATCGAATAACGATGCTACCATTTGTATACGTAGCATTTTCTCCCGCACCCGATCTTGTAAAGTGCATTGCCAGAAGTTCTGCATCTATTCTCTTCAAAAATTCTTCTCGTGAAATTCTGGCACTCATACTTTCCATTCCACTAAGCAGTAATCCTAATCCTGCAAGCCCCGGACCCAGAGGACTCCTTGCAACATTACGTAGCCCATTTCGGAAGCTTCGAAACCTTGATGCTACTTGTGCGTGAGTAGCTGCAGAGAGAGGGGGCGTAGTGCGGAGATGAGGGGGATGTACAACTGCAGTACTTCTTCCAATAGCCCCCGTATCAAGCAACCTTGCTCGCATAGAGTGAGGTACGCCTGCCTCTTCTAGCGCGTGGATAATATTTGGAATTTGCGCACGATCTAAGCAACTGCGTGCGTGTGCAAAATGAAATAAATCTTCCAGTGTTGTGAAAGTTTGTGTTGTTCCAAAAATTGCCTGAATACGAGTAACTACGGGGGCAGTAAGTGCTTGCCGCAGATTCAAATCTGGGCACATCTGCTGGATAAGAGCTATTCTGCGGCCGCGCAAAAATTGCTCAAGTGCTGTGCGCTCTGCACCAATAGCCATTTGAGAAATTTCTAGTTCAATAGAGGCAAGGCTGCGGAATGCTCCGTTAAAGCGTACTTGAAAATTTCCGGCTGTTGGTGCTAAACCAGTAACTGCATTCGCTCGCTCTGCAAGAAGGAATGAGTGAGCACTAGTTCCATACCGATGAATCAGTTCTAATTGAGTTGCACTCAATGATACGCCTGGAGCCAAAATGCCACGTTCCCGAAGCATCTGTTGAATAAGGGCAACGCGTCGCTCTTGTAGAGGCTTCAGAATGTCCTCTAATAGCAAAGCGCCTCCTACATTCGACGTTCGAATTTGCTGCTCTAAAACACTTAAGCGTTGCAGAGTATTTTCATAGCGCTCTATCGCCTGTGCAGCAGTAAGAGCTGGACTATTTGGTGGGCGCACCGGAACATCAAAAGCACTAACTAGTTTTTGTACGCCTTCGGGAGTGAAGGGGATTTGGAAGCTGTAATTTATACTGTATTGATTGTGTATTAATCCAGATCCCGCTGTATATCCACCATATATTCCTCTACCTAAGAGTTCTGTAGCAGGGTAAAGGGGCCCCGCAGCAACACTCATACCTGTTCTTATGAAAAAACTGGCATACTTTCCAAGACGTGTTGTACATCGGCCTGCCATATACAGGTTATATGCCATATGACCAAGAACGCTGAGTGCTGCAAAACCGATATATGTGTATACATTCGTCCAAGAAGTTTCGGCGTTTGCAAGAATAGCAGTTGTCTTTGCGTGATACTGCATATTATTTTCAATACTATTCCACGTGTTTTCAATTGTTTTGCCAATTTGTTCGTCTATTTCTGCAATTGCTCTCACTGCAGCCTGTACTTCTTTTACGCGTGCAGGATTATTAATATCTCCTGCGCTCATATTCTCAATAATACGAAGATGGGGCTCTTGTCTCTTCTGTAATTCTTCTAAAGTTTTTTGCGCATTTTGAATTGTTGCATGCAAAGATTGCACGGATTTTAATTCAGCCTCAGCTTCTTTTCTCAATTTTTCTAATTGCTGTATAAGCTGCTTTCTACCTTCAGGAGTATTTGTATTGAAAGGAATATTTCTTAGAGATGGAAAATAGTGGGAAAGCAGTGGACCCCAAATAACCCAGTTAGCTCCTCCTGCAACTATATTTTCAATAGCATGAGAAAGTTGAGCAATGCCTTCTGAAATATGACGAACGGCAGGCTGAATATATACTCCATCAACAAGCCTCATGCTCACACGAAGAGTAAGAGCCTCTTGCCTCATATAGGCAACATAGTTGCGCACTGCTGCAGCACTCTTCACTCGCTGCTCCTGCAAAGCCTTATGCATTTGATCATTATCAGCAGTTGCTGATAGCAAACGAAGAAAGTCAGCAAAAACTTGATTTGTTTC
>CAZJPS010000048.1:6872-9097 GCA_964548055.1 uncultured Candidatus Peribacteria bacterium | reverse complement strand
CTGGGAGGAGGAGGAATGATTGAAGAAGTGACGGAAGATTCTTTCACGATATCGGATATTCCAACACGCTTCGAAGCAGGATCTCCTGCGGTTGCGGAAGCAGTTGGATTAAAAGCAGCAATCGATTGGATCTCACAATTTTCTTGGAAAGAAATAGAGGCACACGAACAATCACTACTACAAGAAACAGTAGAGGTGTTACACAAGATCGACAGCGTTCATATTCTTGGCCCTGCAGATGCAGCACAAATTTCTGGCTGCATCAGTTTCGTAATCCATAGTGTTCATCCGCATGATCTCACTGATGTTCTTGGCAAACAGGGAGTGTGCCTTCGTGCCGGGCATCACTGCGCACAACCGCTCCACGCAAGATTAGGAATAACGGCGTCCAGCAGAATATCCCTGGGGCTTTATAACACCGTACAAGAAATACAGTGGGCAGCACATTGCCTGCGCACCGCCATTACTGGGTTGGGGGCGTAGGCTTTTTATGTGATGAAAGCGAATGTCGTAACTGTGCAAGTAAGCATGTCATTGTGTAGTGCGATATAGCATCCAGCCAGGGAGCGAACATTTGCATATCTTTCTCAGAAATTTTTAACAATTCCTCATACCCTTCTACTGCCTTCAAGCTTGCTTCCAATTCTTCTATTGAACGTTCATTGTTATTCCAGCCCACAAGTGCAAGAAAAAAAGCATGACGCATGCGCACAAATTCTAATACTTTCCTATGATGGAGCATGGAATACTCTTCACTATTATGATCGCCTTCTTGGCTGCGGAGCATAACCAGCTCCTGATCTATTATTTCTATCCCCCGCTTTGCTGCTTCATCTGTTTTTTCCCACTCTGCATTACTAAAAGTTCTCTGCACCGTGTTTCGAATATCCTGCACAAGAGGAAGTTCTACAATACTCAGCTTAATAGGGTCTACCACTGTACTTCTTTCGTCAGAAGATTCTGCTGGAGCACCAAAATCAATGTCATCGTCAGGCATATGTATATATTGCAATATGATTAAAATATTGTCAATAACCTGCTATACTGTGCACATGGATATCTACGCCGACGAAATTTTGGACCATTTTAGGCATCCACGGCATAAAAATGCTTTACAGAACAAGACGGTGACGCATGAAGAAGTGAACCTGAGCTGTGGAGATACCCTCACCCTGAGCCTTTTTATAGAAAATGGCGTTGTTACAGATATTGGCTGGGATGGCACTGGATGCGCTATTAGCCAGGCAAGCATGTCTATGCTGAGCGAAGAACTAGTTGGAAAAACTGTGGAACAGGCGGAAAAAATATCAAAGCAAGATGTATACAATCTGCTCGCAGTTCCCATTGGCACGCGCAGAATGAAATGTGCACTCCTTTCGTTGCATGCACTCAAAAATGCTCTGCGGAAGGCAAAGGGATTACAAGAGCAGGGGTGGATAGAGACGGTGGAAGTGGAAGATGAGTAAACTTCTATCTTCTCATGGTAGAGGTTTATCAAAATGATATATACTGTGCATATGATTGATAAAAACACTCTTAAAAATTTCTATGAGAACGAAGGAAGATCGATGCAGGATATTGCAGATCAACTGGGATGTTCTCTACATAAAGTGCAGTACTGGATGAAGAAACATGGCTTTGCGATGAGGTCTATCAGTGATGCCATCTACCTAAAACATAATCCTGATGGTGATCCGTTTCGCTTTCGTAGACCTCGCACCCAAAAAGATGCCCTCTTATTTGGCATGGGAATAGGAATTTATTGGGGAGAAGGGACGAAGGCGAACAGGCATGCCGTTCGATTAGGGAATACAGATCCACAACTGCTCTGTACTTTTATGGACTTCATCATCAAATTTTTTAATGTAAAAAAGAAAGATTTCCGCGCTGGTCTGCAGATATTCACAGATATAAATCCAAAAGAAGCTCTGGCATTCTGGCAAAAAAACCTTAGGATAGGCCCGAACCAGTTCTATAAAGTAACTATCACGCGTTCTGGTTCTATTGGAACATACCGCAAGAAAAGCCGTTATGGTGTAGTTACCATCTACTATAACAATAAGAAAATGCGGGACATCCTTATGAGTCTTCTGCCGTCGTAGCTCAGGGGTAGAGCAACACAATGGTAATGTGTAGGTCGCGGGTTCAATTCCCGCCGACGGCTCCATCCTTCGCGCAGCGAAGGATGCCGTCCGTAGCCCTGTCACTGTGCAAGTGATACTTCT
>CAZJPS010000048.1:0-6772 GCA_964548055.1 uncultured Candidatus Peribacteria bacterium | reverse complement strand
ATTGATGCTGTGCTACGGATGGCAGGCCAGAGGGCGAAGGAGGGCTTATTGGCAGGCCATCCTTTTACTTTATCTACGACGAAGGATGCCGTCCGTAGCCCTGTCACTGTGCAAGTGATACTTCTATTGATGCTGTGCTACGGATGGCAGGCCAGAGGGCGAAGGAGGGCTTATTGGCAGCATCTAAAATGTAAAAAGAATAGAATGCTTTGCTATGGCACATTTCACTTACATTCTTAAAAACAATTATGCCGTCATTATGTTGGTCATACACAAGATCTCAATGCACGGTTACGAGAACATAATAGTGGAACGGTTATTGCCACCAAGAAAGGTAGACCATGGCACATAGAATGGTTTTGTTGTTTTCGAGAAGCGAAGAATGCTATCGCATTTGAAAAATATTTAAAGTCGGGATCAGGAGTCACGTTTCGGCAGAGACATTTAATATTATAAAAACCGTCCTGCCTTCGCAGAACGGCTCATGAATTTTTACATTCCTACCTCACTGTTCCCCTTCTAAAAAAATTCACCACAGCAACGAGAATCACAGCACCTAGGAATGAAACAAGGAGACCAGAAAGACTAAAGTCACTCTGGTTAATGGTGGCAGACCCAAGCATGGGAGAAATAACAAGGCCGCCAATGTAAGCGCCCACTATGCCCACAATAATATTAAGAATAAGACCTTGCTGCCGATCAGTACCCATTACCTGGCTTGCGAGCCAACCGATAACGCCACCGAGAATGAGCCAGACTATAAAGTTTACCATAGTGAAAAGGGGGAGAAGTCGGTATTGATGACGCAAAGGATGGATCATCCTTACCGTCCCTTTCCTTTTTTGTACTAGACAGAGAGAATAGAAACAATATGCATAATTCCTATACCATTATCACAGGCGCTACCAGTGGCATTGGGAAGGCATGTGCAGAAAAATTGGCTGCTGAAAAGAAGAATCTGATTCTTCTTGCACGGCGAAAGGAAAAATTGCAGAGCCTCCAAAGGGAATTCACTGCTCATCACGAAATCGATGTTCTTATTTTTGCTATAGATGTGACAGACATCGCACAGGTGGATCAGTTTTATAAAGAGATTGAAGATAAAGAAGTGGGCACTCTTATTAACAATGCAGGCCTCGCGCGCGGAAAAGACGCATTGGAAAATTATGAGTGGGGAGATATAGAGCAGATGTTGGATACGAACATCAAAGGATTTATACGAGTAGCACAGCTTGCTATTCCATTCTTAAAGAAGACGAAGGGGCATATTGTGAACATCAGTTCCATTGCAGGCATGGAAGCGTACGAAGGAGGTGCCGTGTATTGTGGAACAAAAGCATTTGTGAGGATGATAAGCAGAAGTCTTCGAATAGATGTTCTGGGCACTGGCATTCGAGTAACCGATATTGCTCCTGGAGCTGTGGATACAGAATTTTCTACGGTGCGTTTTAAAGGAGACACTGCAAAAGCGAAGAAAGTGTATGAGGGCTTTGTACCACTCCATGCCGAAGATATTGCCGATTGCATCTGCTTTGTTCTCAACCGCCCACCCCACGTGAACGTAGCCGAAATGCTCATTTTGCCAACAGCTCAGGCAAGTATCGCAAGAATTGCGCGTGATTTACAATAGGTTCAATCATACTGGCACATCATTTTTGGGACTACAGTCGTGCCTTTTGTAGCTTCAGTAGCTTTTGTTTTCGTTGCTCTCGCCGTAGGAGGATTCTCTGCCTACGAACGGAAGCATGGCTTGGCGGTCGCACCAAATGTACACCTGATTTTGCAGATGAACTACGAGAGCTTGAAGAGCCAGATACATTCCTGCCCACAACATTCTGAGGAGCAGTTCTACCACCCCTGCTCCCTCCCGAAGGCTGCCCTGACGCACTTTCAACAGACGTGCTGGAAGAAGAACTTGAGGAAGAGCTGGAGGAGGAACTGGATGAGGAACTTGAAGAAGGTGCCGCAATGGTGACGGACACCTCTGAAGAATTACCCGTTTCATTGGCAACATACGCATCGTTATCATACGCAGACACGACGAAATAATATCTCTGCCCCACTGTGAGGCCACTCACTATTTTGGAAGTAACATTCCCTACGTCTATCGTAGTGGAATAGGAACTAGATCCGGTACCATACTTTACTTTATACCCCGCTACTGTGGGTTCCGCTGTGGCCAAACTACCCCATGAAACGGTAACAGCCCCGCTATTACTTACCTGCGTTGCTGCAACACTTTGAGGATTTACAAGCGTCAAAAACCATAACCTCGCCTCCTGTATAAGCCCTGGCGCCGTAGGATGTACCTGATCGGCCAGAAATGACTGATGGTTTTTTATAAAATCATAAATATTTGCCCCAGTTTTTACCCCTTTTGCCGAAATGACCGCCGCAATAGCTGCTAGATAATTGGTGGAATACGCCTCCAAACGAGTATCAAAACTGTAGCGCGCAAGATAGACACCGCTCGCTGTTACCCCGTACGTATTTCTGAATGTATCCACAAGAGTACTAAGACGAGTTTGAAATGCCGAAGATGTTCGGTCAGCCCCTACGGGCATGGATAAGCATGTTCCACCATCCTCGCATCGTGCATCGTTCACGCCATGGTTAATAAGTATTTTATTGGGGACCAAGGCATTCATTCGATTTTGAAATTGTGACGCGCTCGCAATCGTATTGTTAAAGTGATATGTGTTGCTAGCCGACCATCCTTCGTTCATAAAAAAAACAGGATAGCCATAAAATGATGCGAGCCTATCCGCCAATTTTATTTGATACCCTGCCCACGTGTAGTTGTTATCTCCATCTCGCTGTACATATGTTCTGCAATCGCTAGACGCATAGTTAGCAGCCCCGCATGCAATTGCAGTAGCCGATTGACCACTTCCACTTGCGCCCGCTGTTGTGGAATCTCCCACGGTTACAAAAATATCCCCAACTCCCACAGTACTTAAAGTATGCTGAGGCCCTCCAGATTCAACAGTAGAACCATCGCTCTGGAGTGCATATCCCTTTAGCGTGTGCTCTGCCTTAGAAACACCAGAAAATGTAACTGAGTACGGAGCTGTCAGATCTGTCTGAGAACTTGCATTTGCCGTGCCCTCATCTAGAACAAACTTTACCCCTCCTCCACTTGAAAGATTAAATGCAGACGCGGTTGCGGTGATTGTTCTACTTGTTTGAATCCAAGGAACGATAAAGTCATAGTACTGATCATGCACAGTCATATTGGCCCTGGGAGTTATAAATGTAACCTGCGGATCCGTTGAGGCTGTAAAGCTGTACAGCGTGAGAGGCGTCATCCCATACGACATCGCTCCAGCTTTTTTATTCGTGAAAGTCCCCTGCGTAAGAGATGCCGTTGGAGTACTTGAATATCCGCTACCGGTATCAACGTATAAATCTGCCCCTGTGCTCTGCATACGTAGCTGCAAATTATAAGTTGTTCCTGATGTATACGTACCTGCACTCACGGTTTGTACAGCAGATCCATTATTCCAATACGCAATATCAATACCACCATTCGCTTTGAAAAAAACAAAGTAAATACTCGTGCTGCCAGCTGTCCAATCCCAATCGCCATAGAAAAGTGGAAGTGCCGTACTGGTAGTTCCCGGCGTAACACGAGCTTCAATAACGAGGCCCGTGCGAGACATGCTATCCTGGCTTTCCAAACCATTTCCAGACCATGTATTGGCTCCGTTAATTGCTACTCCATTATTCTGGCTGACATTCGTTCCAGAATCGTGCTCAATCCATTCGGATGTATCCAAACTATTGTCATCAAACGTATCATGAAAAAACGTAGTAGCCGAAACACGCGTCGGCCTATAAACGAAAAAAAAGCCCGACAGTAGAACTGTTACTAACAATGCACATTTTTTCAGAAGAGACATGGATACCATTGGACGGATTTCATCCTAATATAAAAAATTTAACCTGTATAACTATTTCTCAAAAATGTTTGACGTTTTTTGTACACAAACAGCCTTAGATACTTGCATGCCCAATCATTGCGCCCACGCATTCTTTGCAGGCAGTGCCGATGGATTCTGCTCTGCGGTGTTTTGGAAATCTGCTTCTTTCCAGGGCTGCAGAACACTTGTTGTGAACTCCAGGTGATGAAACACAAGGCCCACCACCAACCGAGGAGATGACTCGTTCCCCACAAGCGCAAGCATGAGGAAAGGCTTTCCAAGACCCTCGTAGGTACTCAGATCGGTCACGTCATCTGTATGTAGCATATAAAGCACTGGCGAACGCGCACTGGTTTTCTGGCTTATAAAGGAATCTCCAAACGGGCTTAAGCGTACAGATTGCAACTGCGTGTATTCGCTATCTGTAAGACGTATGCCCATTAATTCTTTTTGAGAGAGCATTGAAAGAAAATCTGCGAGAGTAGCGAACTCCTGCAGCGTCTTACGAGCGGGATGATCCACAAATAATTGTTGCTGAGTGAAGAAATCTTTGGTGCGCTTGGTAACCCTACGCAATTTCCACCAAAAATCAGCATTTGGTTCTACAAATCCTTTTGCAACTACCTGATTGTTCGTTGTACTTCCTGATGATGATTCCTTCACTGGAGCAGCAAGGCTTATTCCTCCCTGGCGCTCCGTATATGAACCCAAAAATGTTTGGAGCTGCTTATCTAAATACCCTAGTGACTGCATATAGAGAGGATAGCCTTCACCATACGTATGCGTCAGAGATGCCAAAAGCCACAGCCACGCATTTTCGCTTGAACTGCTCCACTCTTGCCCTGGCATCTTCCCCAAATCCTGACGAGTTTGATCTATAAGACGCACGAACGACTGCACTTGTTCTTCTGTAAAATTCACACTGCGTCTTCCAATCGCGCTGTACGTACGTACATATTCGCGTGCGTGCTCACGCGCGCGGTCATCCCCTAGTACAGCACTCACAAAAAGTAAGGAAGGAACTGTTGGGAGCCGGATTCCATCTCTGCCTTTTGTAAGACGGAACAGCGCCCACGCATCAAATCCATAGTGTTCACCAAACAGACGCAACCCTTCTTTGCTTTTTGGAAGCACCGTGGATACCTGCGGGCCACCCAAGGAAGCGCCTGTAGATGTCATACCCTTTCCCAGTTCTCCTACACGTTGCTGCAGTATACGAATCGTATCAGGATTGAGTGCGCTCGCACTTGTGTGCAAGGTGGCACCACCGGTTACGCTAGAAACATACGTTTCCCATTCTATGAGTGAAACATCCCCCGTAGAGCCGTTATAAAAAGCAATGATGTCTTTTACTTTCTGCCATGCTTCGCGAGGGGTGCCGTAGCCTGAGGAAGCAGTACGAGAAAGAATGGAAAGCAAATTGGCGTCCTTCACCCCAATATCTCGTGCAAAGAAATAGGTTCCCTGTTGTAAGAACTGCATTGTTCGGAAGTACGACCGAAGTGCCGAGGAAAACGTGTAGTGTCCTGTGGGAATGTACTGTTTGTAGTCTGTCAGTGAACCTGGTTTATATTGCGCAAAAAGCGGAGACGGCACTCTGTACTGCTGTGTATATATAAGCCGGAGCTCTGTACGCATTGGCTCACGCGCCTGCTGGGGAAAGGACGATTCATACTGTGCAAGGATAGAGAGGGCATTTTCTTTGGTATCCATTGCCTGATCTGTTTGCATCCATTGCTGCAGTGCAACAGACCCCGAAAATGATGAAGGGACTGACCTGCTATTTTCTAAAAGCACACGAGCAACGGTGAGCTGCATTGCGATCTGCTGATATCGCTTTTGCGCCTCACCCTGCTCTGCCTGCATGGCACGTATGGCATTTTCCTGCATCCCGCGTATAAAACTTGCCAATAATTGGCGCAGCTCACTTTGCTCCAGTGATACCAATGTATTCTCTAGATACCTGTTATATGCGTGCAAAATGATATCCGGATTCATCAGCCTCCCCTCCTCTGCAAGAGCATCGAAGCTTGCGAGCATGGGATCGGATCCAGACTCCTTCAGCCGCGGAGCGCGCTCACTGGGAATCACAAGAAATTTATGCGTCTCCAAATATTGCTGTTCTGCCGAGGTCAGGTTGATATCAAGATTTTGCAGTAGTTTCTTTCCATGTAGTGAATCCTTGAGCATTACTGGCTCCTCGGCATACGCCAAACGGTACGCTCCAGGTTCTTGCAATGTAAACCCGGCTTCTGATGATGAAGCGACAGAAGATGTCTGCTGCGTATTCAGTACTTCTTCATTCGCACATGCACCAAGAAGGAGAGTTGCGAGAAGGAAGGGAATAGCAGAACGAAATTTCATGCAGGAACGGAAGTGATCGACGGATGGTAATTCTACCGATGAAGTGTAGTAAAAGCTAAAATTTTGACTATCGACATTTGGGGGAAATTTGGTTGTTCTATTTTTACTAAAACCTAAAGATCCTGCGAAGGGCCTCACCCCTAACCCCTCTCCCACTCTGTTCTTATTCAGGTGTAGTTTTTGTTATTAATCTTGAACAGAGAAACGGGAGAGGGGAACTGTTTTTGTTTAATGTTTTTTTCTCTAGTAAACAAAACACATACATCTCCCCTCTCCCGTCATTCAAGAAGACTAAAAACATCCTACAGACACATCAGAGGAATACTGGAGTGGGAGAGAGGGGCTTGGGGGCGAGGGCGAAACACGTATAACATCACCCTGCACCACCGCGGGTACGGAAACCCGCTGCAGTATGATATTTTTCTTTTGTAAAGGGTAATCCCCGTCTTCTGCCACCAAAGTACTACAGAATGGAGAGGAGGGCG
>CAZJPS010000047.1:0-9152 GCA_964548055.1 uncultured Candidatus Peribacteria bacterium | reverse complement strand
TATATTCCACTCAGCATAATCGTCGAATGCTGTGTGCGTTGTGACTATTGATTCAGCCTCCTTTTTGAGGTCTTGAATAATTTCTTCGTGGAGAGGCAAGGGACTGGGAACTGGGGATTGAGGACTGGGAGCATTTTCCTGTGTGAGTTCCGAGTCCCTAGTCCCTAGTCCCTTCTCCGATTCAATAATCTTCTCCAAAATCTTCTGCCTTCTCTTATACACAATCTCTCGGTGCCTATTCATCACGTCGTCGTATTGCAGCACGTGACGACGAATATCGAAGTTGCGGCCTTCCACTTTCTTTTGAGCGCTCTCGATACTCCGTGAAACAATGCCATTTTCTAGTGGGACGTCGTCGGGAACTTTTAATCTCTCCATCATCGATTTCAATCTGTCTCCTCCAAAAAGACGCATCAGTTCATCTTCCATCGAGACGAAGAATTGGCTTTCTCCGGGGTCTCCTTGGCGTCCTGCACGTCCACGGAGCTGATTATCGATACGGCGAGCCTCATGACGCTCTGTACCAAGAATCACAAGGCCTCCCAAATCCTGCACACCTTCTCCTAATTTAATATCGGTTCCACGTCCTGCCATGTTGGTCGCAATCGTTACTGCTCCTTTTTGTCCGGCATTGGCTACGATCTCCGCTTCTTTTTCGTGCTGTTTGGCATTCAAAACTTTGTGCTCTACGCCTTCTTTTTCAAGCAGCACACTCATCGCTTCGGATTTCTCAATGCTCGTAGTACCAATCAGTACCGGCTGGCCCTTTGCATTCCGTTCCTTCGCAATTTTGGCAACGGCCTTAAATTTAGCGCTCACGGTACGGTACACAGCATCTGCCCTATCATCACGAATCGTCGGCTTATTGGTAGGCATTACAATGACGCGCAACTTGTAAATGGATTCAAATTCCTCTTCCTCTGTTTTTGCGGTACCCGTCATACCCGCGAGCTTTTTGAAGAGACGGAAATAGTTCTGGAAGGTAATGGTGGCAAGTGTTTTTGATTCGCGTTGCACCACAACCCCTTCTTTTGCCTCGATCGCTTGGTGCAGACCGTGACTGTAACGGCGCCCCGGCATAAGGCGACCCGTGAATTCGTCCACAATGATTACTTCGCCATCTTTAATTACGTAATCCACATCGCGCTGATAAATGGCGTGGGCGCGGAGAGCTTGTTCGATGTGGTGTACTTCTTCAAATCCTTTCTCCGTGTAAATATTTTCTATGCCCAGAAGCTGCTCCATCTTTTGGATACCTTCTTCCGTGAGGACTGCCGCGCGCTGCTTCTCATCTTTATTAAAGTGCGTATTTTCCTGCAAATTGCGCACCAATTGCGCGTACTGCATGTACTTGGTGGTGGATTCTTCTGCAGGTTGGCTGATGATAAGAGGCGTGCGAGCTTCATCAATAAGAATAGAGTCCACCTCATCCACAATCGCGTAGTACAGCCCGCGCTGCACCTGCCTCTTGATAGAAGGCGCCATGTTATCGCGCAGATAATCGAATCCGAATTCGCTGTTGGTACCGTATGTCACATCCGCCTGATACGCCTCGCGGCGAACGTCTGTAGGTTGGCCATGCACCACTACTCCTACCTTCAAACCAAGAGCGGTATACAGCATGCCCATCCAGGTTGAGTCGCGACGGGCAAGATAATCGTTCACGGTGACGACATGCACTCCTTTACCGGCAAGCGCATTGAGGTATGCAGGCAACGTACACACGAGCGTTTTTCCTTCTCCCGTTCTCATTTCCGCTATATTTCCGCGATGCAGAACTATGCCTCCCAAAATCTGCACATCGAAAGGAATCATATTCCAGCTAAATTCCTGCGCCCCCATGCGAGTGCTCTGGCCCTGAAGTAATTCACATGCGCGAATAGCCACTGCAAATGCTTCAGGGAGCATGTCGTCCAACAGTGCCTTCTCCGTCTTCCCGGCTTTGATCCCCTCCTGAATTCTCCTCTTCATATCCTCTGTTCTTGCAGGAAGAGTTTCCAATGTGAGGGATCGAATATCCTGCTCCGCGCTGCGATCACGTACAACCTTGACCATCGGCCAGAGCTTTTTAAGCACTTTTGCGTTGGGATCACCAAGGAGCCGATTGAGGGTATCGAGGATAGCCATAGTAATACACGTGGAACCTTCCTATTCTTTTAGGAGATACGGAGGATACCACTCTACATAGAAGCGCAATAGTCCCCTTAAGAACTAAGCCGCCAGTTCCTCAGCTTGCTCTGAAGGAACATTGACAACTTTTTTCTCTTCGGCAGGTACACCTGCAACACGCTTAAACTCTGCGCGTAATGCTTGCACTTGTGGATGATCAGATCCCAATGCTTCATCTGCATTTAATAATTTCCACACAACATTCACATGCAACTGACCGTCCTCTGGGTTTTGAATAAGAAGATCTAACCTTTCCCGCACTTCATTCAGAATTCCTGCACTTGCAGCTTTCCCTTCAGAATCTGCTATACGAAGCTTCGTCTCCTGCTCTGGAATTTCAGAAAATCCGTTTTCCATACTATGAAAGTGGGAAGAGGGGCGATCCTATTTTTTCCCAAAAATCCCTGCCGCGCAATGTTTCCTTAACAAGTTAACAATGATTTTCATAAAAATTGTTTCACCATCCTCTCCCGTACCACGGTAATAGGATCTGCTTTTTATATTCCTGGGCTAAAAGCAATGCGGGTAAGATTTCTGCGAGTGGCCGAAGAGGTGCTTGTGTAAGGCCTAACTTTGCTACTGCTTCCTGCTGCACGGGAATCAATTCCCCCATCCACTGATCGCCTGAACCTACAAGCGATGGTAGTTCATCAAGATGCACAAGGCGCGACTCTGAGTCCTTTTTCAGATTTCGAACGAACAATTCCTGCTTTTTCGTAGAGTGAAACCACCACAAAGCGGCTAGCGGTAATTGGCTAGCGGCAAGCTTTTCATCTGAGGCTAATCGCTTATCGCTTATCGCTAATCGCACGTACAGATCGCTAAGGTGAATTCCCGCCGATGGAATACCAAGTTCCTGGGAAACCGTATTGGCACAGGCAATGCCCACTCGAAGGCTTGTGAATCCACCGGGACCAACAACACATGCAAGGTTTGTCAGATCTTTATACGTCCATCCCGCATCTGCTAATACTGATTCTAAAACCTGAATTAGGCCTCCATCACCAATTCGGTGGTCTACATCCTTAGATGCAATAACCTGTGCATCAGTCGCGCAAGCGATGATACCTTCATGCGAAGCCAAATTGAGGAAAAGAGTTTTCATGAGGGCTTAGTGTAACGAAAAATTGATCAGGTACTATAGAAGCTGTATGCAAAAGCCAGCTCTCAGCATTGTGATCCCCACCTATAAAAGAGCAGACATCCTTGAACGCTGTCTGGAATACATTGAAAAACAGACCGTTATCGATCAAGTAGAAGTGATTGTTGTCAGCGATGGACGAGACGACAGAACAAGAACTCTTGCAGAAAAACGGAGCTGGAAATTTCCCTTTCGATTCCTGGAAATTAAAAAAGGTCACCAGGGAATCGCGCGCAATAGAGGGGTAGCAATGGCACAGAGTGACCTCTGCTTATTTATTGGCGATGACATTTTCCTCAAAGCAGACGCATGCGAGAAACACCTAACCGCTCATCAAAAATTTTCACTTTCAACTCTCAACTCTCCACTTTCAACTTCTAACTTTCAACTCTCAACTTTCAACTCTCAACTAAGTGTTTTAGGTTTCACCACCTGGGACCCAAGTCTCATCATCACTCCCCTCATGCGCTGGCTCGAAACTTCCGGCTGGCAATTCGGTTACCCGATGATTCAAACGTACGCGCATGATGTTCTTCCATCAGATATTCAACAGCGTTTTACGTATACCAGTCACATCAGTGTTCCAACGGAAGTTGCGAAAAAGTATCCCTTCCGCGAAGACGTGACTCTCTACGGTTGGGAAGATATCGAATGGGGACTGAGATTAAAAAATGCGGGCGTACAGCTTTTCTTTGAACCAGATGCACGGGCCTATCACCATCATCCAATGACGCTGGAGCAGTCTCTTAAGCGGATGAGGACACTGGGGGAATCGGCAGTGATCATTGAAAAATTAGTGCCGGAACTTCAGGTGGTGCCGAAAGGATGGAAACTATTTACATACAAAATTATGTCGATACTTCCAACACTACGAGGGAAACATGCGAAAGAGTTCTTAAATGGATTAAAAGTATATTGAGCCATCCAGATCAGCTAAGGCTGATCTGGATGGCTTATTGGTTTGCCCTATTGCTCAAATAGGAGCCAGACGAGAAACCTGGAGCCGAGCCAGCTAATGACCAGTACCCAGGTTAAAGTTACTACACATGCAATAGAGGTGAGAACCATCGACAACCATGTGTTTGGTTTGATGTATTCTCTTTTCTCTAATTCTGCGTAGATTGCGCATGGCCAAGCAAGCGCTACGAGTAAGGTCAGAAACACTACATGCAAAACCTGACTAAGATTTCGACACATAACATGCTCCTTGTGACAAAAAACAAAGGGAAAACCTTCTTTTATTGTAAACTTATTCTTTTTTTTGTCAAAAAACCTTTTTGACGTTTGCCCTCTGTCCAAAAAAGTGTACAATGTGGACACATTGATCGTTAACAGTAACTGCACTATTCCATACCGGAATGGTGTTCCTTCGGTACGCGCCTCTCAGTCATTCTGCACGACTGCAAAATACTGGAAAGTTGAGTGGCGCTACTCAGGATGACAATTCTTTCTTTTTCTCCACTCCCCCATGAGAGCCTCCTTCCTTGCCGCCATTAACCAGATTTGTAACGAAAAAAACGTAAAACCCGATCAGGTGATTGAGGCTGTTAAACAAGCCATTGGTACCGCATACCGCAAGGATTACGGCAACAAGGAACAGGAAATCCGTGTGGAATTGGAGGAAGGCCGCGATATGCCAACCATCCTTCTTGTGAAAGAAGTAGTGGAAGATGTGGAGAATGATAACTTCGAAATCAGTGTGCAGGACGCACGCAAAATTAAGCCTGATGCCGATGTGGGCGACGAAATCACCATCGATGTGACCCCTTTGGAATACGGCCGCATAGCTACCCAAGCTGCCAAGCAGGTGATTTTGCAGAAGCTGCAGGAAGCAGAAAAGCAGAGCCTCTATGAAATGTTTAAAGATCGCGAAGAGGAATTGCTCACGGCGACGGTGACAAAAGTGGATCCAAACTGGGTTACTTTGGAGATAGAAGGAATGACGGTGTCTCTTCCTTGGAGAGAGCAGATCCCCGGCGAACACTACTACACGGGTAAGCGCCTCCGCGTGTACTTGGATAAAGTGGAGCTTACGGGCAAAGGCCCACAACTGCGTATTTCTCGCACACATTCCAACTTGGTGAAAAAGCTTCTTGAATTAGAAATTCCAGAAGTGCGCAATGGCGATGTAGAAATAAAAGCCATCGCGCGCGATGCAGGGTTCCGCAGCAAAGTAGCCGTCCTCAGTAATGACCCTCGCATCGATCCGATCGGTGCCTGCGTGGGACAAAAAGGAGTGCGTATTCAAGCTGTGATGGAGGAAATTAACGGGGAGAGAGTAGATATGATTGAGTGGTCACCCGATCCCATCAAGTTGATCTCCCTTGCTCTTCAGCCTGCCGCTATTTCAGCAGTGATCATTGTGAACGATCAGGAAAAAATTGATGAACAAGGTCGCCGCATTAAAAAGCGTGCCGCAGTGTTTGTAGAAGAAGCACAGCGCCCCATGGCCATTGGCAAGAAGGGCCAGAATATTCGCCTCGCAACAGAGCTAAGCGGCTATGAACTGGACGTATACAACTACGAAGAACTTCCTGCATTTAAGGCAAAGCTTGCAGAGTTACGGGGAGAAGCCCCTGCTCCACTGGAGGCAGCAGCCGAGGAGTTAGCAACGCAGGCTGTGGAAACCGCAGAAGCAAAAGAGGCGGAAGGCAAAGCGGTGGACACAGGAAATGAAGAAGAGATCGTAGCTGGCGCTCCTGGCCAAGTGCCATCTGATGATGGCGCCCCGGAGAAACAAGCTGCTTAAGGCTTCGGGTTTTTGAGGGTTACTCCAAGAAGCTTGGATGCTAATGCCAGTTTTTCTTCTTCCGTGACGTACGTCAATTGCGTTGTGCGAAGAGCTGGATCAGTGCCAACTAGGTATGCTTCATGACGAAGCGGAACGCTCATTTTTTTTCTCTGAAAAGGTCGCTGCTTATGCAGCGTTTTTTGGTACGTATCAAAAGACGTCTTAGACGTAATGACGGCGAGATACCACTGAAAATGTTCAGGATCCACACACAATCCGTACAGTGTTTTTCTCGCTTGATCCGAAAGAGTGCCAATTTTTTCTTGTAGCTCGTTATACGTTAGCTGTTCTTTTGTAAGCTCTATTGAGTTGGCACGATTGGACGGATTAACCCATTCAATAAAATGCTCATGAATTTCTTGTTTCCTGTGCCCATTGCGTAGAACATCCATAGAAAATAAGGAAAGGGCACACTTAAGATTATAGACAAACAGGAGTCAAGCATTTTCGTCTTCCCTAAGCCCTAGCCCTAACCCCAGCCCTCCCCTAGGCTAGGGCAGTGAATCTCCCCCCTCTCCCCCTCGTTGTTCTGGATACCGAGACCACCGGCTTCGTGCCGAGGGTGCACCATGTGATTGAATTTGCATCAGCAATTGTGCGGAATGGGAAAATAGAGAAAGAGTATGAACAGCTCTTTACCGCCAAGGAGGTACCGCCTCATGTAGAAGTGCTCACCCGCATTAAGACAGCGGCGCTTCAGGGGAAACCGAGCTTTGATGAGAGGCGAGCAGAAGTGATGGCGCACATTCCCGAAGACGCATTAGTTGTAGGTCAGAATGTCCTCTTTGATATCGGCATGCTGAAGGGCGAAGGCATCGATCTGAGTGAGCGACCATGGATTGATACCTCCATGTTGGCATCGCTCGTCTTTCCGGAATTGCAGAGTTACTCGCTGGGATACCTGAGCAGAGTACTGAAGCTCAATCACAATCCCCCGCACCGAGCTTTAGGAGACGTGCACGCAACGCTCCAGCTCCTATCTGCATGCTGGGAGAGGCTCTTAGAATTACCCGAGAACGCACGCAACGCTGCGATTGAGATCATGAGTAAAAGTACTGCGGGATATCGCACCTTGTTTGCTTCCTTGCCTGCCTCATCTCACAAAAAAAACCCTGCATGGATGAAAACCGAGCAGATGGAAAGGGCGGAGGGAACGGATGTTCTTCTCATACTGGAATCACCATCAAAAGGAGATATCGATCTGGTAGAAGAGCCTTTAGACAGCAGCTACTTACACAGTATTGTGCGAGGCTCTGTGAAGGATAATCAGAAGAGATGGATCGCGGTGAAGAACTTACGGGCAGCGCTTCGAAGGGTTCCCGCAGATCTTCAAAAAGCGATGGCCGATGGAAAGATCCGGGCCATCTATCCTCCACAATCGATCCTGGACAGTGCTGCAAAAGATACCTTTCTCGCTCAAGATATTTTTACGGCAGACGAAGCAACATTGGCACTCAAATTGCAGTGGTACAAACCCAACCGAAGAGAGGATCTTCCGCTGCACGGCGGGGAGGAAGCAGTGTGGAACGGGAAGATCGCGTGTACAGATACAGCGCCTGCGTACATATCTCAATTTTCTGATGCACCCCCTCTTGTGATTGTGGATCATCGTGAACTTTTACGCTTCCTCATCACTCCTGATCACCCGGCTTCGAAGTGCTTGCAGGAAGGCACTCACGTAGTGATAGACGATGCCTCTATGCTGGAGGACACGGCCACCAAAGCGTACGGCTGGTACTGCGATATCGATCATGTGCGAGCCGGGGCAGAAGGAAACCCCATCCTGACAAAGTTCACGGATACGTTGCAGCTGTGGATAGAAAAAACTCGTCGTGGGCAGGATATTCGCTTCCTTGCTCCAAGCGACGTTCGCTCATCGGATACGCAGGGGCTTTGTCAGCAACTAGATCATTTGCTTTCACAGGAATTGCCCGCACAGACCAAGCAAGCCCTGCAAAAGCTGCGCCTCCTCCTGGAGCCCGAAAATCTCTCTGGTCGGATTGTGTGGATAGAGCAACGGCAGAATGGTAGCCAACAATTACAATCCGTCCCCGAGCGCATAGGCACATTCCTTTCTCAAAGCTTATTTAAGCGGCACCCCGTCTCGCTTTTTATTCCGTCGCATGCAGGCGAGATGCTGCCTGAAATCCTTCCGCATGGCAGTAAAAGCCGCATTCAAAACATCCCTCAGGCATCAAAGCTGCTGAATGCTCTGCCTCTCTCTTTCGATGCAGAGCCTACGATCGAATCTCTGCTCTCCTCCCCTCCCTCAGGCAAAACTATCATCTTACTCCCCAGCAAAGGAACGATAGAGAACCTGTACGTGAAGTATGCCGAAGCATTGGAAGCAGCTGGCACTACCTTTATCTGCCAAGGCCTGAACGGTGGCCAAGGTCGGATGCAATCGGAATTTATTGCTGCTCCTGCTCCAGCCATCTGGCTCCTTACCCCCTGGATGTTTGAAGGGATGGAGCTACCACCAGGCTCTACGGATCACCTGATTATCAAATCGCTACCGTTTGATCATCCTTCAAATCCCATCACGCAACAACGGTCTCTTCACTACAGCGATGCCTTTGTGGATTACTGCCTTCCACGCCTGCAGCATCGCCTCTTCCGATTACTCAGAACCTTCTGCAGATTTAAAACGTCGTTGGGAGATGTACGCATTCTTGATGAACGTCTGTTCACTAAAAAATACGGCAAAGATGTACGGGATTACTTAGGCCACTTTGCAGCGGATGCTAGCACTCTGGCAACAGAGATGGCTGCGCCTAAGAAAGTTGTACCTGAGAAAAAAACGAAGGGGAAAGAGGGGCAGTTATCGCTCTTTTAGTCACCTACATGCGGCTCAATCCGCAAGTATTCGTGCAAAATGTCACGAAAAACCAAAAGGTAATGTAGTTGTTTTTGGCTATATGCACTACCGCCGGCCTCCTTGTGCTGTCGCAAGAATTCTTCCAGAGAGTGTGGCTTCCTTATGGGGTCTACCACACCTGTGAAATGCGACCGTATAACAGACAGTAGGGCATGCAACTGAATGCGGCGTCG
>CAZJPS010000046.1:0-9161 GCA_964548055.1 uncultured Candidatus Peribacteria bacterium | reverse complement strand
CAAAAATCGCACCAAGGTTTTTAGGCTTGGTGCGATGTGAATCGTCGAGTTTTGTATTACTGGACAGCGGATGTAACGCGGATGCGCGTTGCAGGGGTAGCATCACCGAACCACTCTTTGGTATCTTGCACCATTCTCCAGCGCATTCCATAGGTTCGTGTTCTTGCTGGTGCCTGTATTTCAAATGTAAATGTTACATCATCACCAGGTTCAATGTTTACTGGGAGATCAATGCGGCTTGTACCCCATGTAAGGTTTTGACTACCAAGGAAGTACTTATCAGCCTTCTTCCATGTTGTAGTACCTGTGTTCTTCATCTTAACACTGATTGTCATTTTCTGGCCTTTCGTCATGGTAGCTGGCATCTCAGTGATAGAAACAAATGAAGCTGCATTGCGGGCGATAAGAGGGTTATCCAGCACTTTTACAGTCTGGTTTGCAGTTTTCATACCGAACCACTCTTTTCCTTCCTTCAGCATCTGAAACTGCATTGGGAATGTTCCAACTACTTTAGGAGTAACAGCGAATGACAAGCGGATATTTTCACCAGGCTTTACAGAAACGTCAGCTGGTAACTCAACACGAGCAAAACCCCACAATTGGTTATCGATAGGATTAGTAGCGCCAATGCGGTACATGTCTGCCTTTGTCCAGTTCGTGTCTCCCGTGTTTTTTATATTCATAATTACAGGATATGTAAGACCAGCCATCATTGTTTCTGGCATAGAAGTTATGTTCAGGATTGTTGCATCATTACGAAGATTAGTTGCAACAGAAGAAGAGGATGAGCTTACAGATGAAGCAGAACTTGCAATGCTAGAGCTAGAAGAAGCAACAGAGCTTGCGGCGCTCGAAGAAGAAACAGACGATACTACTGAACTAGCTGCGCTGGAACTCACAGAAGATGCGGAGCTGGAACTTACAGAAGAAGTGGAACTTGCAACGCTAGAGCTAGAAGAACTAACCGACGAAGTAGAACTAATGCTGGAAGACGAGGAAGAAGCTGGTTGTGGATTGACAGTTATGGACACAGGAGTTGATTGGTCACCAAACCATTCCTTTCCATCTTGTACCATTTGGACACAAAAGTTTTGGGTACCGGTATGAGTAGGGTGAGCAATACCAAAGAATGTAACAGTTTCACCGGGCGCAACCGCATTAGGCAAAGAAACACGGCTTTGCCAGATAGAGAGGTTCCAAAACGCACTGTCTCTATTTGGACAAAGTATTCCTAAATTATATTTGTCCTCAGCTTTCCATGTTGTCGTACCAGTATTCTTATACGATACAGAAAAACCATTGCTTTGATTTGCCGTCATGGGGGAAAGGACTGTTGTATTTATAAGTGTTGCGCCATTTCCTAGAGGGCTTACTGCTGCATACAAAGAAGGAGCATACGCAAAAGCGCTTACTGCGATCAGAACGCCACTGAAAACATAGGAGAATGACTGTTTCATACTTTAAAATGGGAGAAAGTATGGAATACTTTACATTCATTTTGACAAATGTCAACATATGTTTTTATATATCAAAATAGTCAAATGAGGCCTTTTGCAAAAAAAATATAGCGAAGAGGGAATCTTCGCTATATTTTAGATGGCTTTGATTAGTTCTGGTATGAGGTCGATTTTATCGTCGTTTCAGGAGAATCAACCCACAAAAAACTCTGTGACTGAGTACTATCCGTATCCAGCCAGCGTATATGGCTTTCGTGTGACCCTATTCCAACGCGTGCAGCATCACTAAAATTATCGAGGGAGACATTCAAAACAGATAGTTGGAATGGTGATACTTTCCTATCAGTGATGTTTGCCTGCAGAACAAGTGTCATATCAGCTCCTGAATCTATTGCAGTATTCACGCCTGCATTTCGAATATTCCAACAAGCAATACGATACAGAGATGTAGGCGGACTAGAGTCAAGAATAAAGCAGTTAGATTTTACAGTCGCGTTTGCTTTGTTATATACTTTGAGGCTTTGTGGATCGAACGTGATGTTTGTTGCATTGAGGGTAAAGATCACATCTGTAAGTGTCCAGGTATTAAGTCCATTTTTTACGTTGCTGTTTGTGGCAGCAGTAAATTTAAACTGACCGATATCGGAAATACCAGTAGGCACCATACTGCCGTCTGCATCAGGACTTGCATTTATAATACTTGCCATTTTGCTGAGCACCGTCATATTCTTAATACCAACGATATCGTTATTCGTATGTGATGGTGCTGCAAGCCCAATAAATATTTCTCCATCTCCGTTCATATTGCCGTTATTAGGACCAAGATTATTAGAGGATATATCACCACGAGCGCGCACTGCACCCGAGCCCATTGCATTGTTCATAACAGGTTGTTTTGTTATGAAGAGCTGAACAATATCTCCACTCACTGCTCCTTCGGTGTCGGACTTCAAACGAGGTTTCACAAGTACTTTCACCGCCATTCCCTTTGTAACAATAAGCTGGCGACCCTGCATTTTAGCGCAGAATGTTGTGACTGTTTTGTTGCTACTCCGTGTGAGTACATCATCGGATCCACATGCTTCTACCGTCGCGTGTGCAAAAGGAGTGAGCGAGCCTTCCTTATACAGTTCTAAACGATCAATGGAGGTTGCTGTGCCGCCAGAGGAGGTGAGTTGTAGATCTGTCACATCAATATCTTCGTAGTCGGCATGGAAGTTCAAGCGAAGAATAGAGTCGCCCAACGTACCAGCTAGCAACTGACGATTCTTAAGAGGTGTTGTGTCCTTCGATACATACAAGTTTCCCTGATTAACGATCTTATAGAGCTGCGACGGACTGGTAGTTACTGCGATGTCGCACTGTCCGGTGCATGCTCCGTTCAATTTAATGCCTGTCAGTGGTGCGCTCGTATCTACATATTCAGCACCGATGAAAGTACTATCACTAGTTAAGAAACGGAGCATCAACCAGTTATTTGAAAGCGACGGCGCAATATCTGCATGCACTTCAAATGTCACAGTTTTACCTTTTGGAATCACATATCCACCTCCTGTTATCCGGCTGAAATTAATTCTGCTACTCTGACTATTAACGCCGGTTTGTAGAATGGTATCTACTTGGCCATTATTATTTGTATCTACCCATAGGGTATAGTTTTGTGCGTTTGTGAGTGAACCTGATTCGGATGCGAAAATAAGGTCGGTCAGCAGAACATCCCTGTTTTCATTCGCATACCCGTCAAAGCGGAGAAGATTAATATTTTTCTGATTCTTGGTGGCAATATCCTGAGTTCCAATTGCCTTCACTGCGATAACGAGAGGGGTAGTGTAAGAAGTATTGTTTGCTACTACCACAGGCAGTGTAGACACAGCATTTCCAAACCATTCTTTTCCGTCTTGCACCATTCTCCAGTGGAAAGGATACGTGCCTGTTTTTTGTGGGGCTCTAACTTGGAATGAAAATGTCACCTGCTCTCCTGGTGCAACAGGCTTTGGTAACGCAACGCGACTCGTACCCCATGTCAGATTATCCTGAGGGTTTTGGCTTCCCAGGTAATATCCTTTTTGGCTTGCCCACGTTGTGGTTCCTGTATTTTTTGCAGTCACTGTTACAGTAGCAGTTTGGCTAGGTGCCATAGTTGCAGGCATTCCTGTGATTGATACAAAGTTTGCGAAATTAAATGCGTTTGCATTCGGATCTACCACTGTAATGGTCTGCAATGGTGAAGCTTCTCCAAACCATTCCTTTCCATCTTGCACCATCTTCCACTGAAATGCGTATTTTCCAGTTTTCTCTGGTGCATGAATTTTGAATGTGAAGGTGGCATCGTCACTGGGTTTCACTGAATCTGATAGAGGTGCACGTCCTCCTCCCCATATCACATTATCCTGAGGACTTTGACTACCTAGTCCGTACAGATCCTTCTTCGTCCATGTTGTGTTTCCAGAATTTCTCATTTTCACAGATACGACAGCAGTGTCATTTACATTCATAGATTGTGGGACTCCGCTCAAAGAAACAAATTCGGCATTATTTTTTGCGATGGTGGAATCTTCAATAACTTTGATTGTTTTCTTAGGTGTGGGATTTCCAAACCACTCCTTTCCATCCTGTACCATTTTCATTTGAAAATCGTACGTTCCCGTTTTCTTAGGAGTGATGACGAAAAAGAAGTTCACAGATTCACCCGGCTTTACAACGCTCATTGAATTTGTGCTTCCTGGTTCAATATCAATTCTGCTTCCCCCCACTAACAAATTCCAGATGGTGTTGTCTTGAGGACTCTGTGATCCCAATCGGTACATGTTTGTCATTGTCCATATTGTCTTTCCCGTGTTCCTATAGGTTATTCCTACTGGAAAACTGCGTCCTACAGGTAGCTGCGAAGGTATTTCCGACATTGATATAAACGTTGCATTATTTCCAAGTGCAGAGGGTGGAGTTATGGGAGTACTAGAGGACGATGTGGAACTTGCTTGTACAGAACTGCTACTCGACGTACCTCCGCCTGAATCTGTGCGAACGCTAATAGTATTGGTAGCACTTACATCACCAAACCACTCCACACCTTCTTGTACCATTTGATAGCACACTGAAAATGTTCCAGCAGTGTTTGATTGTACAGAAAAACTGATACTTACTTCTTGTCCGGGCTGTACATCACTCGTGAGCGCTGCACGGCTTCCAATATCTCCCATAAACATGTCGATTCGATCACGAGAAGGACACACGCTGCCGACATAATAATTATCCGCACTTCTCCATGTTTTTGATCCTGTGTTCTTAAATGTTACGGTGACTGTTCCTTTTTCTCCAGCCGCTATGGAAGACGGAACTTGCATGCTCACAAATGCAGCTGCGTTACCTGGCGCATTTATTTGTGCCACGGCCAGCTTTGTCACAAGTCCAATATTTGTTGCTATCAAAACAGCAAGCATCACGTGCGACCAGTATTTGTACATGTGTATGTGGGGAAATATTTTTAATATTATACAGTAAAATTGTAAAACAGTCAAAAACCCTCAGGAAGCGATGTGTTCCCAAGTGGGTTTTTGGCTTAGGAATGCTTATTTCGCCAACTCCTCAATTCTCCTTTCCCGGATCACGTTCACTTTGATCACTCCTGGATAGGTCAGTTCTTCTTCAACTTTCTTCGCAATATCTTTGGCAAGCTTCTCTTGGCCTAAGTCATCAATTTTCTTTGTATCAACAAAAATACGGATCTCGCGGCCGGCGGAGATGGCGAATGCCTTATTCACCCCTTCAAATGTTTTTGCTACATCTTCCAGTGCGCGTAGACGCTTGAAGTATTCTTCAATAGATTCTCTGCGAGCACCAGGACGTGCGCCAGAAATTGCGTCTGCAGCAGCAACCACAAAAGCTTCAGCGGTTTCCATGGGGATATCTTCGTGATGGGCCGCTACACAGTGAATTACTTCGGGTCTCACTTTAAACCTCTTGCAGATTTCCACTCCAATTTCGACGTGTGTTCCTGTTACTTCGTGGTCGAGTGCTTTGCCAATGTCATGCAGCAAACAACCTTCAGTTACAACTGAAACATTTGCTCCAATCTCTTCGGCGAGCATTTTTCCAATCTGTGCCATTTCTACAGAGTGCTTCAGAACGTTTTGGCCGTAACTGGTACGG
The DNA here is from genome assembly GCA_964548055.1 of uncultured Candidatus Peribacteria bacterium. Taxonomy (GTDB): domain Bacteria; phylum Patescibacteriota; class Gracilibacteria; order Peribacterales; family Peribacteraceae; genus CAZJPS01. Next base: position 3,555 of record CAZJPS010000046.1, on the reverse strand, counting down.
AATCGCAGGCGGCCGATGATCTTCAAAAGATCTGGCGGATATCCGGCAATACCCAATTCTTCCGTTGCACGCTTTCCAAAATCCAGCATCATTTTGGATACCTGCTCTTTTACTTTTGCTACCACCTCTTCAATCTTCGCTGGTTGAATGCGGCCATCTTGAATCAGTTTCTCCATTGCAAGCTTAGCAACATATCTGCGAACAAGATCAAAACCAGAAAGAACGATGGCTCCTGGCGTGTCATCAATAATCACATCTACGCCCGTTGCTCCTTCAAAGGAGATGATATTACGGCCTTCTTTTCCAATAATCTTTCCCTTGATATCGTCTGAAGGCAATTGCACAACAGTTGCCGTTGATTCACTGGCTACTTCAGAAGCGTAGCGCTGCATGGCTTCGGCCATCAGGTTTTTTGCTTTCTCTTCTACTTCTTGTTCCATCTCTTCCTTCTTCAGTTTAATTTGCGATGCAAAGTAGGAGGAGAATTCTTTTTCCAGTTCCTCTGAAAGCTGCTTCTTTGCTTCCTCTTGAGTTAGCTTTGCTACTTTTTCCAATGCTTCTCTGTGTTTTGCACTGGAAACGGAGAGCTCTGTTTTCATGCTGTCCAACTCAGATTGAACCTGCGCCACCTGGGCACGTTGTTTTTCCACTTCTTTAACTTTCTGATCTAGACTCCTTTCTTTTTCCTCAATTCTTCCCAGCTCTTTTTCTACTTTCGCTTCCATTTCACCTGCCTGGATTCTTGCTTCACTCAGAATTTCTTTAGCCGATGCTTTTGCTTCTGCTTCAGCAGCGCGTATTTGTCCTCTTGCTTCTTGAATCTTCGTTTCTACTTTCGCGAGCGTGCGTTCTTGCTCGTCTATTTTTGCCTGCAATGCAGCAGAAATTTTTTTACCTTTTGAGAATAAGACCCAGCCGAAGGCCAAGCCTGCGCCTACTCCTAGTAGGAGCGACGGAACCGCGAGTGTGAAATCCATAAATCATGAGGGGCAGGGGATATCACTCCTGCCAGGCTATCCGCGCACGACCAAAAACAGTACTCAATGACGTACAAGGTGAATTCTGTGCCAAAAAGGTATCGTTGGTGAATCGGAATTGCATGGGGAGTAAGCCCAGTGTACACCACCCCCTTTGGCTGTCGAGATGCGTGCGTTCTGAAGGACAACAGAACAGATTTTTTGTTTACCATATGAGTAAAATTTGACTTTACACTCTCTATCTTTTTTTTAGATCTTCTATCGCACTTTGCGTATCCGCAAAATTGTTGCATGCATTTACGGTTATTTGCTTTCAATACTGCCATTTTTCTTGTGCTTTTTTTCTGTGCGAGCGCTGGTTTTGCTTCTGCACACGTGTTCATAAGCGAAATTATGTGGTCTGGCACTGATTTGAGTAGTTCCGATGAATGGTTGGAGATAGGCTCTTCTTCTGGCACCGTCTCTTTAGGTGGCTGGAAGATCACAAGCTTAAATAGCAGTGGGATAGATGTTTCTATTGCAGAATTTGGATCCGGAGCCAGCATTGGGTCCGGTGAATACCTCGTTGTGAGTAGATTTTCAGCGACCGGTTCACGTTTATTGGTGGATCCTTTCTTACAATCATCCAGAGTGAGCCTTCCAAACACAAAGCTTCTCGTAAAATTGATTGATGCAGGTGGTCACATCATCGATCAGGCGGACGACGGTGTAGGAAACCCAATAGCCGGCTCTAATGCAGCCTTTCCTCAATGGAAGGCGAGTATGGAGCGCATCAGCTCTACCATTGCAGGAAATACAGTTGCCGCATGGCGAACCGCTACTACTTTTCTTGGTTTTGATGATGGAGCATCTTTATTTGGAACACCTGGATATCAAAATGCCACAGGTCCTTCTGTTGATACTTTTCCTCCTCTGGAAGCCACAAATGTGGACGCTTTAGTAGAGCGATATCAGACAGGATCTATACTTTTTTTACGCTGGAAACCTAGTATTTCTCTAGATCTGAAATCACAGAAGCTCATATTCAATCCATCTTTGCCCACAGGTTCTAGTTCTGTTGTATTGCCTGCAACTGCCTCCGGATTCACCATAAAACTTGCCTCAGAAATTTCGTATACAATTTTTATACATTCACTTGATCACAAAAATAATACATCACAAGGCGTTGAAATTTTTATTGAGCCCTATATAGAGCCAATATTATCAAGTTCATCCTCCTCATTTTCTTTTGCCTCTTACAGCAGTTTTTCTTCTGAAACTTCATCAGCTTCTTCACAATTTTCCTCTATTTCATCGTCCTCTTCTGCTTCCGAATTTTCCTCATCATTCAGTACATCGTCCTCTTCCAGTCTTATTTCAACTCAATCCTCTGAATCATCTGATTCCTCTGATTCTTCTTCCGTTCAATCCTCGGTTCCCTCGCTCCCTTTTCCTTCCAGCTCCTCTTTATCACCAAGTCCGCCTTCTCTTCCTCGCGTTCTCCTCTCCGAAATCCTTCCCGATCCCATCGGTACCGACGACGGCCAATGGATAGAGATTTTGAATTCAGGAATTGAAGAAGTGGATATCACGGGTTGGACACTTCAGTATGGATCAAAGACATATACGTTAGGCGGTTCAGGATCGGTTATTTTGTCACCAGGAAGCCATATTTCATTCTGGAGATCTCAAACAAGTTTCACATTCAGTCACAAAGGAGGCGAAGTATTCCTAAAAAGGGGATTGGAGGTAATCGATTCTCTGCAGTATCCCGAACTTCCCGAAGAGGTCAGTTACGGTCGCGGCTCTTCGGGCACCTTGGTTCCTTACTGTGTACCCACAGAGTCAGCTCTCAATGGTTCTGTGGAATGGAACCCAGCTCTCACAATACAAACGGGAACTCTGCGCAGTGAAGAGAAGGTGACGGTGAATGTAGAAGTGACTGCTCCCAAGGGATCACTGTCGTCCTCGCACTGCAGTATTCTGTTTGGAGATGGATCGATGTCAGACGCATGCAATCCACCTAGTCATACTTTTTCAACTGTAGGTCAGTACACCATAAACGCTCAGATAGTGAATTACTGTGGTACTACAGTGTCACGAACACTTTTGGCTGAAGTATTACCAAAAATAACTGCGAGTTCCTCGTCTGCTGTTTCCTCCTCTCGTGCTACATCGAACACAATTTTTGATCAGTCTTCCAGTGTATCTTCCGGTATAGAACTTGTGGCTGCACTTCCTAATCCAAAGGGCACGGATACCAACCAGGAGTACGTGATGATTCAGAATACAAATGCTCATTCTGCAGTTCTTAAAGGGTGGAAGCTTCTCCTCACTCCAGGTAATAAGTCAGTAGCCTTGGATGCTATAGAGGTTTCAGCCAAGAAAACAAAGAGTATTACTGCCTCTGATGTCAGTTTTACACTCGGAAACTCTTCGGGGTCCATCGCTCTTAAAAATCCACAGGGAGCAACGGTCTCTGTGATCTCTTGGAAAACAGCACGAGAAGCTGTTTTGTATGGCCCTCAGTCATCTAAGCGTTACAAAGCAACGCTCGAGAAGATCATTGATGGTGATACCCTCGACGTTCGTTTTGACA